>JAGOKC010000019.1 GCA_017994835.1 Aquabacterium sp.
TCAGCCTGTTCGCCAAGATGGGCGCGGTGTGCGATGTGTACGACGCCATCACCTCCAACCGACCTTACAAGACGGGTTGGGATCCGGCCGAGTCGCTCATGAAAATGGCCACCTGGACCAAGGAAGGGCATTTTGACGAACGCGTGTTCCAGGCCTTCGTCAAGAGCATGGGCATCTATCCGACGGGCTCACTGGTGAAGCTGCAGTCTGGTCGCCTGGCTGTGGTGGTGGAGCAGGGCAAGGGGTCCTTGCTCTCGCCCATCGTGCGGGTGTTCTTTTCCACCAAGTCCAACCAGCCCATTCCGGTCGAGCTGATTGACCTGAGCAAGTCGGTGGACCAGATCGTGGCGCGCGAATCCAAGAGCCAGTGGGGTTTCCAGAACCTCGATCAGCTCTGGCAGCAGGTCGGTTGATCGCAGGCCGAGTGCATCCTATGGCATCCTGAGATCACTGCCATCGTTGTGGCAGGTGGTCGGAGGTGCCCTGTTGAAGCCCGTACTTTTGTTTTTCATCGGTTTGACCGTCAGCAGCGCGGCTATCGCGGCACGTCTGGACGACTTGTTTCTGCAAGCCGATCGCGGCACATTTTTTGTGGAAGCCCACGCTGCTGCAGCCTTGGGGGACGCCGACGCCCTTTTTCTGTTGGGTAAGGCCTATCACTTGGGCAAGGGTGTGGCCGCCGATGAAGACCAAGCGCGTGATTACTACGAGCAGGCGCGGACCAAAGGGTCGGCGCGAGCCAGCCACAACCTGGGTCTGATCGAGTTGGACCACGGCAATCGGGAGGCGGCCATCGTTTTGTTGAACGAGGCGCTGGAACGCGGGCTGACCATGCCCACGTTGTACAACTTGGGGCGTGCCCACAGTCCTCCTGATCAGGCCTATGCCTTCCATCTTCGCGAGCCCATAGACAGCGCGGTTCGTTCAGGTGACTACTTCACCCGCGCTCACGCCGCTCAGCCGAACATGGATTACATCTTTCAGGCATCGCGCGAGTATTTGCGTGCTTATCAATTCGCTCAGCACGCATCTTCGGCAGACATGGATGGGCTCGACTTGTCATCCATGAGGGCGCGGGCCGCCGAGTGGCTGCAAAAGGGGATTGAGCAGGATCACGGACCGTCCTGGACCAACTATGGTGCGCTGCTTCTGATGGACGGCGATGACGCTGGTGCGTATGCGGCTTTCGAGAAGGGCGCGGCTCACCAAATTGCCGTGGCACACCACCACCTGGCGAAGATGGTTGAACGTGGTCAGGGGCCAGCCCTCCAGGAGGGGGTCAATGCGCGCGAGAAAGCCTTGTTTCATCACGAGCAAGCAGTCCTGCTCGGGGTGGAGGCGTCACGCTCGTCTGTGAGAACATTGCTGGTTGAGCAACTGATGAGTGAAACCGATCTCAAGGCGTTGGAACGTGGCATTGAGCGGCTTGACGCCCTTCGAGGTGAAGAAGCGGACTTTGCCGAATCGGTGACCTCACCACGTGCGCGCCTGGCGTGGGGCCGATTTCTGGAGCGCAATCGGCAGCAAGCTCAACGCCTGCCCAAGCGTACGGCGGTCGTGCGAACATGCGGGTTCGGGTGGAATGAGCCACATGGCTCAGCGTACAACGTCCACTACAACACGTCGTGGCGGCTGGTGGCCTACTCATCGCTCGATGATTCGGAGCCGATGGGCATCGAGGGGAGGGTCAGCAAAAGTGGCTGCATTGCCACCCGAGCGCTGCCCGCGCGTGTTCTCAAGTTGTTGGATGAAGGGGCTGTGTTGGCCTTGCGTTTTCCAAACTACACCCTGCCCCTGCGTTGGTTTGACACGAGCAAGGGTATTGAGTTGAGGGTGTCGCCCGTGGAAACACCGATCCCCTCCTTTTGAGCGCGGCGGGCTTGAAGCCTTTGAACTGGTGACTCTCGCGCTCTTTGTCACTGGTTCGACAGGCTCAGGCCCGCGTGCTCACGCAGCGGATGGAAATGCACCTGCGGATGACGCTCGGACGTCAGGCGCAGGTCATAGGCCGAGGTCATCATGTAGGCCAGGGTGTCGGCCGCGTCCAGCGCCAGTTTCGAGGCGTTTTCGTCGCAGAACTTCTTCATGGCCTCAGGCGTATCGGCCGTGATCCAGCGTGCGCCCACAAACCGGCAGGGCATCAGGCGGATATCCACGCTGTACTCGGCCTTCAGGCGGTGCTGCACCACTTCGAACTGCAACTGACCGACCGCGCCCAGCAGCATGGAGCCACCCACCTCGGGCCGGAACACCTGAATCGCGCCTTCTTCGCCCAATTGCATCAAACCTGCCTGCAACTGTTTCGATTTCATCGGATTGGCCAGCTCCACCGTCTGGAACAGCTCGGGCGCAAAGAAGGGCAGGCCGGTGTACTGCAGGGTGATGCCATCGGTGATGGTGTCGCCCAACTGCACGCCGCCGTGCGTGGTGAAGCCGATGATGTCGCCGGCAAAGGCCTCGTCCACCGCCTCGCGACGCTGCGACAGGAACGTCACCACCGAGGTCGGACGCAGCTCCTTGCCCGAGCGCTGCACCTTCAGCTTCATGCCCGGCGTGTACTTGCCCGAGCACACGCGCACAAACGCGATGCGGTCGCGGTGCGACGGGTCCATGTTGGCCTGCACCTTGAACACCACGCCGGAGAAGTTCGCCATGTCCGGGGCGATCTCCTTGTGCGAGCCGTCTTTTTCGGTGCTGAAACGCGGGCGTGGCGCGGGGGCCAGGTCCACCAGCGCGTCAAGCACCTCTTGCACCCCAAAGTTGTTCACGGCCGAGCCGAAGAACACCGGGGTTTGCTTGGCCGCCAGGAACAGTTCCAGGTCGAAGGCCGGGGCGGCCTCGGCCATCAGCGCCATGTTGGCCTCGGCCAGCTCCCACTCGTGACCGAAGCGGGCGTGCAGCTTGTCGCGCTCGTTCAATGACACGGTCTCGTCTTCACCGCCACGCTTGTCGGCTCCGGCATCGAACAGGCGCATCGACTGCGTGCGCAGGTTGACGATGCCGCCAAACTGCTTGCCCTGGCCTACCGGCCACGTCATCGGCACGCAGGGCATGCCCAGCTCCTGCTCGACTTCGTCCAGCAATTCGAGGGGGTCGCGGCCTTCGCGGTCCATCTTGTTCACAAAGGTGATGATGGGCGTGTCGCGCTGGCGGCAGACCTCGATCAGGCGCTTGGTCTGCGCTTCCACGCCGTTGGCCGCGTCGATCACCATCAGCGCCGAGTCCACCGCCGTCAGCACGCGGTAGGTGTCTTCCGAGAAGTCCTTGTGGCCGGGGGTGTCGAGCAGGTTGACCACGTGTTCGCGGTAGAGCATCTGCATCACCGACGATGCCACCGAGATGCCGCGCTGCTTTTCGATCTCCATCCAGTCGGACGTGGCATGGCGCGAGGCCTTGCGACCCTTGACGGCACCGGCAATGTGAATCGCGCCCGAAAACAGCAGCAGCTTTTCCGTCAGCGTGGTTTTACCCGCATCAGGGTGGGAAATGATCGCAAAAGTGCGACGGCGGCGGGTTTCAGGGGCAAAAACTGAGGTGGTCACAGCAGGCAGACTCCGGCGAAGCCCGACATGCTAGCCGATTCGCCTCCGCAGGTCACCCTCACTCGGTCAGGCCAAGCAGCCGCCCCAACGGTTCCGGGCGGTGAATGAGATAGCCCTGGGCAAAGTCCACACCCAGTCCCAGCAGCTCCTGCAAGATGGGATCGTCTTCGACAAACTCGCCCACCGTCTTGAGCCCCATCACCCGGGCCACGTCGCAGAAGCAGCGCACGGCGGCGCGGTCGAGCGGGTCGTTCACCACGTCCTTGATGAACTGACCGTCGATCTTCAGGTAATCCACCTGCAGCGCCTTGAGGTAGCCGAACGACGACGAGCCCGCGCCAAAATCGTCAAGCGCCAGGCGCATGCCCAGGCGTCGCATGTCCTGCACAAAAGTGCCCGTTTCAGCCAGTTTGGTGATGGCGGCGGTCTCGGTGATCTCGAAACACAGCTTGCTCAGGTCCACTGGCTGATTTTCGATCAGGTCGAGCAGATAGCGCTGAAAAGCCGGGTCCGAGATGGACTGCCCCGACAGGTTCACCGCCAGGGTGTGCACCGCATCGAGCGCCGGATGGCGCGAGGCCAGCAGGTCGAACACATGGCGCACCACCCAGCGGTCAATGCGCGAGGCGAGCTGAAAACGCTCGGCGGCCGGCAAAAACGCCCCCGGCGGGATGATGCTGCCGTCGTGATCCTGCAGGCGGATCAACACCTCGCAGCGCAGCCCCTCGCCATTGGGTTGAATCGGGACAATGCGCTGGCCGTAGAGCACGAAACGGTCTTCGTCGAGCGCCTGCTCCAGACGGGTGGCCCACTGCATCTCGCCCTTGCGGGTGTGCATGCTCTGGTCGGTGTCAAACCACACGTGCACGCGGTTGCGACCGGCCTCCTTGGCGGCATAGCACGAGGTGTCGGCAGCCTGCATGACGGCATCGTGGTGGCTCCAGCGCTTGTCCACCGGCACCAGACCGATGCTGGTGCCGATGCGAAAACGTCGCCCTTCGTGGATGAAGCGGAACTCCTCCATCTGGTCGCAGATCTTTTGCGCCACGCGCTCGGCCTGGGCCACGCTGCAATGCTCCAGGATCACGCCAAACTCATCGCCACCCAGGCGCGCCAGCGTGTCGCGCGAGCGCACGCAACTCAGCAGCATTTCCGTGACCTGGCGCAGCAACAGATCGCCCACCGCATGGCCGCAGGCGTCGTTGACCAGCTTGAACTGGTCCAGGTCGATGTACATCAGCGCGTGCTCGCTGTCGCGTTGCAGGCTGTCGCTCAGGGCGCGCTGCAATCGCGACTCGAACTCGCTGCGGTTGGCCAGACCGGTCAGCTCGTCGTGGGTGGCCCGGAAGCTCATCTCGTGACCCATGCGACGCTGCTCCGTCACGTCGCGGAACACCAGCACCACGCCCAGCACCTGGCCCTGTGCATCGCGAATCGGGGCCACCGAATCCTCGATGCCGTAAGGCGTGCCGTTGCGTGAGATCAACTGGGTGAGCTTGGCCGGGTCGTCGATCAGGTCATCGCAGAGGCAGCGACTGACCGGACACATCTCGGGCTGGCCGGTGGCCTCGTCCACGATGCGGAACACCTCGCTCAAGGGTTCGCCGCAGGCCTCGGCATTGCCCCAGCCGGTCATGCGTTCGGCCACCGGGTTGAGCCACTGCACGCGGCCGCGTGCATCGGTGGTGATGACGGCATCGCCAATCGAGTGCAGCGTCACCCGCAGCAACTCGTGCTTCTCGGCCAGCTCGCGCTCCATGCGCTTGCGGTCGGTCACATCGTAGCTGGTGCCCAGCATGCGCAGCGGTCGGCCTGCATCGTCATAGAAAACGGTTGCGCTGGCGTTCACATCGTGGATGCGGCCATCGCCGTGCGCGATGCGGAAATCAAAATTCATGGGCCGACCCGTGGTGACGGCCTGCTTCATTTCGCGCTCGCACAGGGCCACGTCGTCGGGGTGCACGCAGCGGCGCAGGTCTTCGATGTGACCCTCGAAGGTCTCGGGGCACACGCCGAAGATCTGGAACATCATCTCGTTCCAGTTCAGCTTCTGCGTGAGCAGGTCCAGCTCCCAGATGCCGATGCCGTTGACCTGTGTCGCCAGAGCCAGGCGCTCCTGGTTGTCCTGCAGGGCGGCCTCCACAGCGTGCTTTTCGGTGACGTCCTCCAGTACGGCGAGGGATCGCAGCGGGTGCCCTTGCTCGTCGCGCTCCATGGTGGCGGACAGCAGCACGTCGATCAGGGTGCCGTCCTTGCGCACCATCTGGTATTCGATGAGGTCGCAGCGCCCTTCGTGCAGGTATTTGGGCAGCACCACATTGCGTGCGTAGGCGTGCGAATCGGGCGTGAGGAACTCGGCCGAATTGCGCCCGATCACTTCACTGCGCGCATAACCCATCTTGGCCAGCCACGTGTCGCTGACGCTGAGCAGACGGCCTTGCGCGTCGATGGAGTGCAGCATCGCTGGCGTCGATTCGTACAGCGAGCGCAACCGCGTCTGACTCTCCTTCAACGAGCGTTCGGTGAGCTTGCGCTCGGTGACATCGCGCCCCACCGAGTGCACCGCCCACACCCGGCCTTGCTCGTCGCACAAGGGGTGGTGGGTCCAACTGGTCCAGTGCGCATGACCATCGTGCCCCTGGTGGCGCACTTCGCTGCCCAGCACCAGACGGTGGGCGCACACCGCCGACACCTGTGAGGCCACGGCCTCGCGATCGGCCTCAGGCAGGTGTTCGTACAGGCTGGTGCCCAGCAGGGCCTCGGCTGGGCGTCCGGTGCGTGCGGCGAAAGCCCGGTTCACGAAAGTCAGGCACCCTTCCGGGGTGGCCAGGCTGATCTGGTCGGTCTGGCTCTCGACAATGGCGCGGTAGCTGACAAGCTCGCTCGGGGCCAGGTCGGCCGACGCTGATTCGGGCGGATGGCTGTGCGCCAACGCCAGTCCCACGGAATGGGCGAGCGCGCTGAACTGGGCCTGGGTGGCGGCATCGAGTTCGCGTGGCTGGGTGTCCATCACGCACAAGGTGCCGACGGGTTGCCCGTCCGGGCGGTGCAAGGTGATGCCTGCATAAAAACGGATGCCTGCCGGGCCGCTGGCCAGCAGATCGTCGCGCCAATGCGGGGTGTGGGCCACGTCTGACACCCGCAGCAGGCCGACGTGATTCAGGGTCTCGATGGTCCAGGCCAGATGCGGCAGGGCCGCGCCTGATTCGCCCAGCCCCACTTGGGCCACCAGCTGCTGACGCAGGGGGGTGACCAGGCTGATGAGGGCCATCGGGGTCTGGCACAGGGTGGCAGCCAGGGCCGCCAAAGCGGTGAAGACTGCCTCGGGCGCAGCCGATGGCCCCACGGCCATCGCTGGCGTGTGAACCTGATCCGGAAGCTGATTCGCATGCGTGTCCATCACATGCCATGTTAGTCGCGTCGTGGCATGTTCCCGTTGGTGTCTGCCCGAAGTGAATCCGGAAAATCGCTGTCACACGGGGTCAACCGGATGCAAAACCGCTGCAAAGGCGGTTTTGCCACCAAAAAACCACCGCGTCACCGGCGCGCTCGCTTTATACTGATTGCCGCTTTCGAGGAGCGTTGCAAGGTCCGCCACGGATCCCAGGCTCGAAAGACACGACTTTTGCAACGGCGCTCACCCGCATGTGTCCCGCTGGGTGAGTGCCATCTCGTTTTTCTGCCTGCCCGGCGGCGCACAGCGGCTTCTGCCTGTTGAAGGAGCTCTGTCCATGTCTGCCGCCCACCTCATCACTGAACACCAAGGCGTGCCCTGCGCCATCGCCGATCTGTCCCTGGCTGCTTGGGGCCGCAAGGAACTGAAAATCGCCGAAAGCGAGATGCCCGCCCTGATGGCCATCCGCGAGGAATACGCCCCCAAGCAGATCCTCAAGGGTGCGCGCATCACCGGCTCGCTGCACATGACCATCCAGACCGGCGTGCTGGTCGAGACCCTGCAAGCCCTGGGTGCCGAAGTGCGCTGGGCCTCGTGCAACATCTTCTCGACGCAAGACCACGCCGCCGCTGCCCTGGTTGAAGCTGGCACCCCGGTGTTTGCCTACAAGGGCGAGTCGCTGGAAGACTACTGGGACTACACCCACCGCATCTTCGACTTCGGGCCCAAGGGTTCGGAAGGCGAAGGCCCCAACATGATCCTGGACGACGGCGGCGATGCCACGCTGCTGATGCACCTGGGCAAGCGCGCCGAGAAGGATCTTGGCGTCCTGGCCCATCCCACCAGCGAAGAAGAGCGCATTCTCTATGCCTCGATCAAGGCCAAGCTGCTGGAGGACAGTACCTGGTACACCCGCAAGGCCGCCCAGATCATCGGCGTGACCGAAGAAACCACCACCGGCGTGCACCGCCTGAACGAAATGAGCGCCAAGGGCACCTTGCTGTTCCGCGCCATCAACGTGAACGACTCGGTGACCAAGTCCAAGTTCGACAACCTGTACGGTTGCCGTGAATCGCTGGTCGATGGCATCAAGCGCGCCACCGACGTGATGATCGCTGGCAAGGTCGCCGTGGTTGCCGGTTACGGTGACGTCGGCAAGGGCTCGGCCCAGGCCCTGCGTGCCCTGAGCGCCCAGGTCTGGGTGACCGAGATCGACCCCATCAACGCCCTGCAGGCCGCGATGGAAGGCTACCGCGTGGTGACGATGGACTGGGCTGCCGACAAGGCCGACATCTTCGTGACCACGACCGGCAACCGCGACGTGATCACCTTCGAGCACATGGCGGCGATGAAGAACAATGCCATCGTCTGCAACATCGGTCACTTCGACAACGAAATCCAGGTCGCCAAGCTGGAAGAGAAGTGCCAGTGGGAAGAGATCAAGCCCCAGGTCGATCACGTCATCTTCCCCGATGGCAAGCGCATCATCCTGCTGGCCAAGGGCCGTCTGGTGAACCTGGGCTGCGGCACGGGTCACCCCAGCTATGTGATGTCGTCGAGCTTTGCCAACCAGACCATCGCCCAGATCGAGCTGTTCGCCCACCAGGACGCCTACGACATCGGCAAGGTCTATGTGCTGCCCAAGCACCTGGACGAGAAAGTGGCCCGCCTGCAGCTGACCACACTCAACGCCCAGCTCACCGAGCTGAGCGACGAGCAGGCCGCTTACATTGGCGTGCCGAAGCAGGGCCCTTACAAGCCTGACACATACCGTTATTGATCTCCCCCCTACCGCCTTCGGCGGCCCCCCTCTCCGGGGGGCACCGCCAGCGGCCCGGCGAAGCCGGTTCCGCAGCGGTTGCTGGGTCTCGGGTAACCGAGGCCGTTTTACTGGAATCACCATGCCACGCGCAGACCAACTCATCGTTCAACAAGGGCACGCGCCCACCCGCTCGGCCGCTCATCGTTTGATCGACGCCCGCGCGGCGCAATGGCTCAGCCCACAAGGCTGGGTCACGCTGCGCAAGGCCGGTGAAGACCTGCCGGAGGACGCGCAGTTCCGCGTCACCAATGACGAGGAGCTGCGCTGGGTTTCGCGCGCCGGGCTCAAGCTCGAAGGCGCTTTGAAGCAGATCGACCTCGACGTGTCGGGCCTGACCTGCCTGGACGTGGGTCAAAGCACCGGTGGTTTCACCGACGTGCTGCTGTCTCAGGGTGCCAGCCGCGTGGTCGGCGTGGAAGTGGGCCATGGCCAGATCCACGAGAAGCTCAAGACCGACGAGCGTGTGGTGGTGCTGGAGAACGTCAACGCCCGCGAGCTGGACGAGAGCCCGCTGCGCGAGCACGCGCCGGCCGAGGGGTTCGATCTGATCGTGGCCGACCTGTCCTTCATCGCGCTGTCCAAGATCGTGCCGCACCTGGCGCCCTGGCTCAAGCCGGGCGGGCAGGTGCTGATGCTGATCAAGCCGCAGTTCGAAGTGGGCAAGGACCACGTCGGCAAGGGTGGCGTCGTGAAAGACCCGGCCCAGCATGCCCGTGCCCGTGACATGGTGCGGCGCGCCTGTACCGACCTGGGCTGGACCGTCCACAAGGGCTTTGCCAGTTCGATCGCCGGTGGCGACGGCAACCTCGAATTCTTCATCTGGGCGCAGTCGCCGCAGGCCTGATCATCCTCGTGACCGGCCCCGGCGGGCTGAAACGCCCACCTTGAAAGTCAGACATATGACGCAGTCATCCCCGAACTCCCTGCCGGTGAGCGTGGAGTTCTTCCCGCCCAAGACCCCGGAAGGGGTCGAGAAGCTGGCCGCTGTGCGCCAGCAGCTGTATGCGATCCGCCCCGAGTACTGCTCCGTCACCTACGGGGCGGGCGGCAGCACGCAAGAAGGCACGCTGCAGGCCGTGCGCGCCATCCTGAGCGAAGGCTGCGATGCCGCACCGCACTTCTCGTGCATCGGTGCGAGCAAGGCGTCGGTGCGTGCCGAGCTGGCCCAGTTCCGCGCCGAGGGCATCCAGCGCATCGTCGCATTGCGCGGCGACCTGCCCAGCGGCTACGGCGGCTTGGGCGAGTTCCGCTACGCCAGCGATCTGGTGGCCTTCATCCGCGAGGAAACGGGCGATCACTTCCAGATCGAGGTGGCCGCCTACCCCGAGATGCACCCCCAGGCGCGCAATCCGCAGGCCGATCTGCAGGCCTATGTCACCAAGGTCAAGGCCGGCGCCGATGTGGCCCTGACGCAGTATTTCTTCAACAGCGACGCCTACTTCCGCTTTGTGGACGAGGCCGAGGCGCTGGGGGCCACCATCCCGGTCGTGCCGGGCATCATGCCCATCACCAACAGCAGCCAGTTGCTGCGCTTCTCGGACGCTTGCGGTGCCGAGGTGCCGCGCTGGATCCGCACGCGCCTGGAAGGCTTTGGCGACGACAAGGCCTCCATCCAGGCTTTCGGGCTGGACGTGGTCACCGAGCTGTGCGAACAGCTGCGCAGCGTGGGCGTGCCGGGTCTGCACTTCTACACGATGAACCAGGCCGCGCCGGTGCTGGCCATCTGTGCGCGCCTGGGTCTGACACCGGCCTGAGGGCTGATTTCGGCAGCAAATGCCCCCGCGCCTGCGGGATTGAGTCCCCCCGCATGGGGGGTGTTTAAGGGTCTTCGCTAAAGGGAAGTTGGACACACGCTTGCAACATTGGTTTGTCCACGGTGCAAACCGCACCTTTCACAACTCAACATCCTTGGGGTCTCGTATGCAAGCACGCTCTGCAACACTGAAGTCCACCGTTCTGGCCGCTTTGCTTGCGACCAGCCTCTCGGCCGCTCAAGCTGCCAGTTTTGATGCGCCCACGTCGGCCGTGCTCACCCTGAGCTCGGACGTGACGAGTCTGTTGTCAACGGCCACCTTCTCCAGCCTGGGTGACGCCACCTACAACACCACCACCCGCACCCTGACCGAAGCCTTCACCTCGGTGAACATGAGCAGCGGTTCGGCCTCCGATCTGATTGGTCTGACCAGCGCTGGTTCGGGCATCCGTCTGTCCGCTTCGGGCTCGACCCTCGACATCACGGGCCTGAGCTACGACAACGCCGCCAAGTCCTTGAGCGCCGTCCTGTCGGTCAATGGCACCCAACAGTACACCGGCGTGTTCCTGACCTCGACCAGCTCGAGCGTCAGCGAAACCTTCAACGCCGCTGCTGGCACCGGTCTGTTGACCACCGGCACCCTGAACCTCACCAGCGGTGCCGCTTCGACCCTGGTGTCGGCTTTCGGTCTGCCTTCGTTCTACGCCGGTCTCGCCACAAGCCTGAACTTCGGTAATTTGCAGGTGGATGTGCTCTCGCCTGCGGTCGCAGCCGTGCCTGAACCCTCCACCTACGCCCTGATGGGTCTGGGCCTGGTCGGTATCGGCTTCGCAGCCCGCCGTCGTCGCGGCTGATCTGCTAGTGTTCTCTGCATGACAGGCCGGCCACTTGTGGGTCGGTCTGGGGGTTTGACGGGGTGCCTGAGGCACCCCTTTTTTTTGCATTCCTGCTGCCCCCGTGGTCGTCGCAACCGGCCAGAGTAGACTGCGAGCCTGCATCCCGCATGTGTTTTTTTCGGAGTCGTTTCGATGTCCACCGCGCGTACCGCCGCCTCGCCCGCCCCTCGCCGCACCGCCCCTGCTTCGGCCAGGCCCGCGATCAAGGCCAAGACCGGACCGCTGACGATTCAGGACTATCTCCAGAAGATCCTCACCAGCCGCGTCTATGACGTCGCCATCGAGACCCCGCTTGACGCGGCTCGCAACCTCTCGGCGCGACTTGGGCACCACGTCTTTCTCAAGCGGGAAGACCAGCAGCCCGTGTTCAGCTTCAAGCTGCGTGGTGCCTACAACAAGATGGCCAAGCTCAGCCCTGCCGCCCGCGACAAGGGGGTGATCTGTGCTTCGGCAGGCAACCATGCGCAAGGGGTGGCCCTGAGTGCGCGCCGTCTGGGCTGCCAGGCCACCATCGTCATGCCGTTCACGACCCCGCAGGTCAAGATCGACGCCGTGCGTCGTTTCGGTGGCGACAACGTTCGCATCGTCCTGCACGGCGAAAGCTACTCCGATGCAGCCCAGCATGCCAAGGTGCTGGAAAAATCCGAGGCCCTGACCTTCGTCCATCCCTTTGACGACCCCGAGGTCATCGCCGGCCAGGGCACCGTCGCCATGGAGATCCTGCGCCAGCATGCTGGTCCGATCGACGCGATCTTTGTCGCCATCGGCGGCGGTGGTCTGATCAGCGGCGTGGCGGCCTACATCAAGGCTGTGCGCCCCGAGATCAAGGTGATCGGCGTGCAGATGAGCGACTCCGATGACATGGTGCGCTCGGTGCAGGCCGGCAAGCGCGTCACCTTGCACGACGTGGGCCTGTTCTCGGACGGCACCGCCGTCAAGCTGGTGGGTGAGGAAACCTTCCGCCTCAGCCGCGAGCTGGTCGATGGCTATGAGATCGTCAACACCGACGCGGTGTGCGCCGCCATCAAGGACATCTACGAAGACACCCGCTCCATCGTCGAGCCTGCGGGTGCCATGGGCGTGGCCGCTCTCAAGCAATACGCCGCACAGCAAGGTGGCGAGGGCCGCACCTACATCGCCATCAACTGCGGTGCCAACATGAACTTCGACCGCCTGCGCTTTGTTGCCGAGCGTGCCGAGGTGGGTGAAGAGCGCGAGGCCTTGATGGCCGTGACCATCCCGGAAGAGCGCGGCTCGTTCAAGCGCTTTTGCGAGCTGATCGGTCCGCGCAGCGTCACCGAGTTCAACTACCGCATCTCGGACGCCAACGTCGCCCATGTGTTCGTCGGCCTGAGCACCAAGCTCAAGGGCGAGTCGGCGCAGATTGCGGCGCAGTTCGAGTCCCAGGGCTTTCGCACCGTGGACCTGTCAGGCGACGAGCTGGCCAAGACCCATATCCGCCACATGGTGGGCGGGCGCTCGGCGCTGGCCGAAGGCGAGCGGCTCTACAGCTTCATCTTCCCCGAGCGTCCAGGTGCCTTGATGACCTTCCTGACCAGCTTGCCGCCGGGCTGGAACATCAGCCTGTTCCACTATCGCAACCAGGGGGCCGACTATGGCCGCATCCTGGTGGGGCTGCAGGTGCCCAAGGGCGAAGCCAAGGCCATCAAGCCCTTCCTCGCGGGTTTGGGCTACGTCTATGTGGACGAGACCCACAACCCCGTCTATCGGCTGTTCCTGCGCTGAAGCAGGGGGTCAGTCTTTGACCCGACCGCTGTCCTCGTCCTGAGGCGGCTGGTACATCGGCGTGGCCGCGCCAGGTGCCGGGCTCACGCCGGTGGCGGGTGGCAGGGTGCCGGTGTTGGGCGAGGGCAGGGTGGGCAGGGCCAGCGTCAGCACGGCATCGCCATCGACCGGGCCGATGCGGGCTCCGCCGGCGTCCACGCCTTGCAACACCATGTCGCCATCGACGGTTTGTCCCACGCGCACGGCGCGGGCGGGTTGCCCATCGACCGACAGCAGCGCGACCCCCGTGTCCTCGCTGCCTGCATTGGCGGCGAAGGCACCTTGCAGCTGAATGCGCCCCGCCAGGGCAGACTGGGCCACGGGGTTCACCCCGGAGGGCTCCACCACAGCGGGTCCGCTCAGCAGGCGTCGCAAGTCACCCTGGCTGCCACTGTCCATCGATACGGACACGGCATTGGCTGGGACGGCGATGGGTTGTGCGAGCCAGCGCAGCCCCCAATACGCCAGGCTGGCCGCAACAGCGGCCCAGATGAGGAGGGCGGACAGACGTGATGACATAGTTGACCATTATGATAGGTGTCCCAACCCCCTGTGTGACGGGGCAAACCTGCAAACCTGGGGTTGATACCACCCTGTGCGGGCTCAGGTGCCGTGCATGCTCAGCGCATGCGGCGCGCTTGCCGCACAGTGGGCGCAAGCCCTTCTCTGACTGATTCGGAATCTGACATGAAGATGTGTGCGCGTATCCCCTTGGGGGTCCGGTCGCTGGCACGAGGTGTGCAGCGCGGTTTTACCTTGATTGAACTGATGGTGGTGCTGGTGATCATCGGCTTGCTGGCCGCCCTGATCGTGCCCAACGTGATGGACCGCGCCGACGACGCCCGCGTGACGGCCGCCCAGACCGACGTCAGCAATCTGATGCAGGCGCTCAAGCTTTATCGCCTCGACAACCAGCGTTACCCCACCAACGAGCAAGGGCTGCAAGCTCTGGTGGCCAAGCCCACAGCTGGCCCCATTCCGCCCAACTGGAAGCCCTACCTTGAAAAGCTGCCCAACGACCCTTGGGGTGCGCAGTACCAGTACGTGAACCCTGGCGTCAAGGGCCCGGTCGATGTCTTCAGTTTCGGTGCCGATGGGCAAAGCGGCGGTGAAGGCCGTGATGCGGACGTCGGTTCCTGGCAGTAAATCCCGCCTCGCCCGGGGCTTCACCTTGCTGGAGCTCATGGTGGTGGTGGCCATGATCGGCGTGGCGTCGGCGGTGGTGTCGTTCGCGCTGCCCGATCCATCGAGCACGCGACTCGAACGCGAGGCTGCGCGGCTGATCGCCTTGCTGGAGTCTGCCCGCACGCACGCGCGTGCCGGAGCCATGACCGTGCTGTGGGTGCCGCAGGCCAAGGGCCCCGATGCCGACTTCCAGTTCCTGGGTTTGCCACCGGCTCTGGTGCCACCTCTGCAGTGGCTCACTCCCGAAGTGCAGGCCGAGGTGGTCGATGGCCGCAGCATTGTGCTGGGTCCGGAGCCCGTCATTGGCGCGCAGAAGGTGGTGCTGCGCCTGGGCGAGCGTCAACTGGTGGTGGGCACGCAGGGACTGGGCCCCTTTCAGGTGATGACCGGCGAGCCCACACTCGACGAAGTGCCTCTGCTGGAAGGAGCTGGCCATGCCAACCCGCCTTGAACATCGCGTTCGGGGCATGACCCTGATCGAAGTGCTGGTGGCGCTGGCCATCGTCGCCGTCACGCTGTCGTCGGGCATCAAGGCGGCGGGTGGCCTGACACTCAACGCCCAGCGCATGAGCGACCTGGTGCTGGCGCAGTGGTGCGCTGAAAACAAGATCACGGGTTTGAAGCTCGGACAAACCTTTCCGGCCGTGGGCGACAGTGACTTCGGCTGCGAGCAGCTCGGGCGGAAACTGTCTGGTCGCATGACCGTGCGCCCCACGCCCAACCCCAATTTCCGTCGTGTCGATGCGCAGATGTTCGACGAAGGCAGGCAGCCCATCGTCAAGCTGTCCACCGTTTTGCCGCGCGTCCGATGATGTCCCCGTCTGTCCGCACCCTGTCTGGCCCTCGCGCGGCGCGTGGGTTCACGCTCATCGAGGTGCTGGTGTCGATGCTGATCCTGTCGGTGTTGGCGGCCTCGGCCTGGAAGGGGCTTGATGCCATCAGCACGGCGCGCCAGGTGGCCGAAGACAATTTGCAGCAGACGCTGCGCCTGCAGGCCGTGATGACCCAGTTCGAGACCGATCTGGCCCAGGTGCTCGACACCCAGACCGTGCAGGGGTTCCAGTTCGATGGCGCAGCCCTGCGCATGACCCGCCGCAGCCCGGCCGGCGTGCAGGTGGTGGTGTGGTCGCTGCGCGAAGGGCGCTGGCAGCGCTGGGTCAGTGCCGATGCCACCGAGGTTGGGGGTCTGCAGCGTGCCTGGCAGCAGTCCCAGCAGCTGCTGGGACGTGAGCGCGGCACGCTGGTGGCCTTGCGTGGCGTGGCGCAGTGGCAGGTCTATTGTTTTCGTGGCGGTGTGATGGGCAATTGCCAATCGTCTGGCGACCTGAGCGGCTTGCGTGAACAGTTGCCGCAGGCCGTGCGCCTGCAACTGGTGATGGGTGAGGGCAGTGGTTTTCAGGGCCTGCTCAGCCGCGACCTGATGCTGGCCCCGCAGCCTCAGCAAGATTGAGGGCGAGCAAGATGACGATGCGAACGGTGCTGTCAGTTTCCCGTGCTTCCCGTCCTGCGGGTGGGCCGGGTGCGCGACAGCGCCAACAGGGTGCCGCTTTGCTGATGGCAATGGTCATCGTCACGCTGGTGGCCACCTTGTCGGCCACGATGGTCTGGCAGCAGTGGCGCGCCGTGCAGATCGAAAGCGCCGAGCGGGTGCGCACACAGGCCACCTGGGTGCTCAGCGGGGCGCTGGACTGGGCCATCCTGATCCTCCGTGAAGACCAGCGCAGCGGCGGGCCTGATCACCTGGGTGAACCCTGGGCCCTGCCGCTGGCCGAGGCGCGCCTGTCCACCTTCCTGGCTTCTGACACTGCCAACAATGCCGCCGACGAGGGCGGCACCCCTGAGGCCTTCCTCTCGGGGCAGGTCGAAGACGCCACCACCCGCTACAACCTGCGCAATGTGCTGTCGGCAGAAGGCGCACTGGTGCCCGAAGAGGTCGAGGTGCTGAGGCGTTTGTGCCAGAACGCAGGCTTGTCGCCCGCCCTCGCCGAAGGCCTGGCATCAGCGTGGCGACGTGCCACCCTGGCCACCCTGGCCGATGACCCGACCATGCTCGACACCCTGGGCGGAGAAGAGGCCCGCAAGCAGGCCCCGCTGCAGCCTCAGCGCATCGACGAGTTCACCTGGCTGGGCATGGATGCGGCCACCGTCGAGCGCCTGCGCCCGGTGCTGACGGTGCTGCCGCTGCGCACCCAGGTCAATGTCAACACGGCGTCACGCGAGGTGCTGGCCGCCGTGGTGGATGGCCTGGATCTTGGGCGTGCGGCGCGGCTCGTGCAGGTGCGTCAGCGCAGCCCCTTCAAAAACCTCGATGAGTTGCGCAATGTGTTGGGTGCGGGCAACTGGAAATTCGACCGTTTGGCGGTGAGTTCCGATTTTTTTGAAGTGCGCGGACGTTTGCGTCTTGACGACAACGTGATCGAGCAGCGCCATCTGGTGCAGCGCGTGGGTGATGATGTCAAGGTTCGCAGTCAATCGCGCTTTTCCGGGCTTGACCTCATGTCGGCGTCGGGGAATACCCCATGATTCAAGCGCGACGACGTGTTTGGTGCAGGTATCAATCCTTAAGGGATGAGCCGGGTCACCCTCCTACAATCACTGAGCACCCGGCTGGGGTGTTGCAGGGAACACTGACATCTGAAGTCCGGGCATGAGCATCCTCATCATTCAACTGCCGGCGCGCCAGCGTCTGAGCGAGCCCTCGCCCGACGCGGCCACCGCCACGCAGGGGACGACGTCCTACGCCTACGTGCTCAGCGCCGATGGCGAGGCACTGAGCCGCCAGGGGCGCTGCGAGCTTGCCCAGATGCCATCGGCCGACAGCGTCGTGGCGGTGCTCGCGCCCACCGATGTGAGCTGGCATCGTCTCACCCTGCCCAAAGCGCCGCAGTCCCGCTTGCGTGCGGCGCTGGCCAGTCTGCTTGAAGACGCCTTGCTCGAAGAGCCCGAGCAGCTTCACCTTGCGGTGGCCCCACAGGCCAAGACAGGGCAACCGACCTGGGTGGCAGTGTGTGACCACACCTGGTTGACTGCGCAGCTGATGGCCTTTGAAAAGGCCAAGCTGCACATCGAGCGGATGGTGCCCGGTATGGCCCCCGATGAGCCGGCCACGGCCTTGTTTCATGAGGCGCTGGAGGCCGGTCAGCAAAGTGCCGAGTCGGGCCATGAGGTGCTGATGACCTGGTCGAGCGCCGATGGCGTGTCCACCTGGCCCTTGAGCGGCGGCTTGTCGCGCGGCCTGCTGCCCGACCCGCTGCCGCCGCAAGCGCGGTTTTTTGCCACCCCGCCGGTGGCCTCGCCGGCCGAACGCTGGCTAGGTCGAGCGGTGACGGTGCAGACCCCGTCGGAGCACATGCTGCTGGCCTCGCACTCGCTGTGGAACCTGCTGCAGTTCGAGTTGGCCCCGCGCAGCAAGGGCGCGCACGTGCTGTCAGACCAGTGGCGACACTTCATGTCACCCAACTGGCGTCCGGTGCGCGCCGGTCTGGTCGCATTGGTCGCGGTGCAGGTGCTGGGGCTCAACGTGTGGGCCTGGCATCAGCAGCACACCCTCAAGCAGCGCCAGGCGCAGCGTGTGCAATTGCTGCAAGAAGCGCACCCGCAGGTGCGCGTGGTGCTCGACGCGCCGGTGCAGATGCAGCGTGAAACCGATGCCCTGCGGGCGCAGGCCGGCGAGCCGGGGGCGCAGGATCTGGAGTCACTGATGGCCGTCGTGGCCACCGCATGGCCTCAGGACACCCCCACCACCTCGTTGCGCTACGACGGACAGGCGCTGACCGTGGCACCGCCCTCAGGGTGGGGTCCGGGTGAGCTGGAGCAGTTCCGTGTGCAATTGGGTGCGGCCGGTGTCCAGGTGGACACCGAGGCCGACGGCACCCTGACCGTGCGCCGCGCCCCGCGCAGCTGAAGCCCTTGAAAGCCATCTGAATGAGTCCACTTTCCGAGCGTGTTCAACCCTTGCGCCAGGCCTGGCAGACCCAGTGGGCTGGCATGTCGGTCGGCGAGCGCCGTTTGCTCACCGCTGCCGCCTGGCTGGCCGCACTGACCTTGCTGGTGATGTTGGGCGTGCGTCCGGCATGGCGCACGCTGCAGAGCGTGCCCACGCAGATGCAGGCGGTCGAGACCGAACTGGCCTTCATGCGCCAGCAAGCCGATGAGGCGCAGAAACTGCGCCAGCACCCGCCTGTGCCCCCGGTGCAGGCCGAAGCCAGTTTGCAAGCCGCCACGGCCCGCCTGGGTGCCAGCGCCAACCTCAGTCGCCAGGGTGATCGGATCGTGCTGAATTTCCAGGGCGTGTCCGGCGAGGCGCTGGCCACCTGGCTTGAAGAAGTCCGTGTGGGTGCGCGCGCTCGTCCGCTCGAAGCGGCGTGGCAACTCGGGGCCGAAGGTGCCTACCAGGGCACGGTCACCCTGTCTCTGGGTGTGGGAGGTGCACAGTGACGACGTTCCAGACCACTGCGCAAATGTGGCGTCTGCGTTGGGCGCGGCGTCCCCGTTGGTTGCTGGGCCCGGAGGCCTATGTGACGCGCAGTTTCGAATCCACCCTTGAGGAGATGCGTTGGGAGACCGTGCGCAAGGCGAGCCGACGCTCGGCCTGGATCGGTGCGGTCATCGGTGGGGTGATCGGTGTGGTCGCGTTTGCGCCAGCCAGTTGGCTGGCCAATGGCGTCTCGCGCATGACCGGGCATCGCCTGTTGCTGGCCGATGCCCAAGGCACGATCTGGCAAGGTCAGGCCGTGGCGGTGCTGACGGGTGGACCGGGCAGCCGCGATGCACGGGCGCTGCCCGGACGTTTGAACTGGACCTTGCGCTGGCAGGATCGCGGCGTGCGTGTGGTGCTGCAGCATGACTGTTGCCTGCCTCAGCCCGTGGCGGTGCAGGTGCGACCCGGCTGGCGGCGTGCCCGCGTGGACGTCGGACTGGTACCGGCGGGGCAGGCCGGGGGCTGGCAATCGGCTGGCACCCTTGGTCACTGGCCAGCGGCCTGGCTCAGCGGGCTGGGCACGCCGTGGAACACCCTGCAACTGGGTGGTGTGATGCGCGTGTCAGCCAACACCCTGGCCATCGAGTGGGTGAGTGGGCGCGTGCGGGTCAGCGGTCAGGCCGATGTCTGGCTGGACAATGTGTCATCGAGCCTCACCACCCTGGATCGCCTCGGCTCCTATCACCTCGGTTTGCAAGCTGACGAGCAGGGGCTGGTGCAAATGTCGCTGCGCACCGTCGATGGTGCGTTGCAGTTGTCGGGCCAGGGCACGATCAGTGCCGGGGGCACGTCTTTCCAGGGCGAGGCTCAGGCTGCCGAGGCCGAGCGTGGGGCCCTGGACAATTTGTTGAACATCATCGGCCGCCGCTCGGGCGACCGGTCTGTCATTTCGATCGGATAAGGCATGAAGATCCATCCCCTCCTGACTCGTCCCCGCGCCACCGCGCTGGTCATGGCGCTTGCCCTGGGCTGGGGGCCTGGCGGCTTTCTGAGTGTGGGGCAGGCCTTGGCCGCACCACAGACGGGCAGCCGGGACGCGATGGTGACGCTGAACTTCGTCAACGCCGAGATTGAAGGCGTGGCGCGCGCCATGGCCGCCATTCTGAATCGCCAGATCCTGGTCGATCCGCGCGTCAAGGGCACGATCACGCTCTACAGTGATCAGCCCATGAGCACCCGTGCGGCCTATCAGAACTTCCTGGCGGCCTTGCGCGGCCAGGGCTTCAGCATGGTGGACGTGGCCGGCCTGCTCAAGATCGTGCCCGAGGCCGAGGCCAAGTTGCAGACCGGCACCGTCGATGTGGGCACGGTGCGGCGCTCGGGCGACCAGGTGCTCACGCAAATCTTCCGCCTGCAAAATGAGAACGCCAACAACCTGGTGTCGGTGCTGCGTCCGCTGATCAGCCCGAACAACACGATCAACGCCAACCCGGCGAGCAACACCCTGGTCATCACCGACTATGCCGACAACCTGCAGCGCATCGGGCAGATGATCGCGGCGCTCGACGTGCCCACATCCACAGACCTGGAAGCCATTCCGCTGCAGCACGCTGTGGCGGTGGACCTGGCACCTGTGGTGCAGCGCCTCGCCGATGGCGGCGGGGCGGCTCCGGCCCAGGGTGCGGCCGCCGCCGGGGCCACCCTGGTGATGGCCGATGCCCGCACCAACACCCTGATGGTGCGCGCCGCATCGCCAGCGCGCTTGAGCATGGTTCGCAGCCTTGTGCAGCGCCTCGACCGTCCCGGGCAGGCCGGTGTGGGGGGCAGTGGCATCCATGTGGTGTACCTCAAGAACGCCGACGCGGTGAAAATGGCCCAGGTGCTGCGCGCCGCCTACCCCGGAGCGGGTGGCTCGGGCGGGGGCGGCACCGCATCCTCCTCCACGGGTGCGGGCGCAGGCGGACGTGCGGGCGGCAATGCCATGGGTGGGGCCAACACGGGTGGAAGTGGGAGCGGTTCGTCCCAGACCACATCGCCGGTGGCCGCTTCAGCCGAACCTTCAACGGGTGGCTTCATCCAGGCGGACCCCAGCACCAACTCCCTGATCATCACGGCCTCCGAGGCGCAGTACCGTCAACTGCGCGCGGTCATCGACCAGCTCGACGGGCGTCGTGCCCAGATCTACATCGAGGCCATGATTGTCAAGGTCGATGCTGAAAAAGCCGCCAGCCTGGGTGTGCAATGGGCCGGTGGCGCGGGTGACAAGACCCTGGTGGGTGCGGGAGCCAACTTCACCGGCTTTGGCAAGATTCCGGCACTGACCGATGTGCTCGCCAGCGCGGCCGACAGTGCGGTGCCTGCGCTCAACGGTTTCAACGTCGCTCTGGCCCGACGGCTCAGCGATGGCACCATCAGCCTGGGCGCGCTGGCCACCTTCTTGCAGACCGAGGCGGGTGGCAATATCCTGTCCACACCCAACCTGGTCACCCTTGACAACGAAGAGGCCAAGATCGTGGTGGGCGAGAACGTGCCCTTCGTGACCGGCTCTTTCACCAACACGGGCTCCAACAATGGCTCGGTCAATCCGTTCCAGACGGTCGAGCGCAAGGACGTGGGCCTGACGCTGCGGGTGCGCCCGCAGGTGGGCGAAGGCGGTGCCGTGCGCATGACCATCTTCCAGGAAGATGCCCGCGTGTCCAACGCGACGGCCAATGCCGCAAACGGGCCCACCACCTCCAAGAGTTCCATCGAAACCACGGTGGTGGTGGACGATGGCGAGGTGCTGGTACTGGGTGGCCTGATGAAGGACGAGTACGGCGATGGCCAGTCGAAGGTGCCCTTGCTGGGCGACATCCCCTACCTGGGCAACCTGTTCAAGAGCCAGGAGCGCAGTCGCAAGAAGACCAGTCTGATGGTGTTCCTGCGGCCCATCGTGATGCGCAACCAGGACTCGGCCAATGCCTTGACGCTCGACCGCTACGACTACATGCGTCAGCGCCAGATGGAGAGTCAGCCCAAGGAAAGCGTCTTGTTGCCCATCAACGACGCACCTTTGCTCGACCCGCTCAAGATCAGCAGCCGACTGACCATGCCTTCGCCCAGCCAACCTCTGGACGATCCGGATGCCCCCGTCACCCATGTGCTGATGCCGGGCGGGACAGGTTACGAAGGCAAGCTCGCCCCGGTACGCGCCACAGCGCCCACCCCGGCACCGTGAGGCAGGGAGCACGCACACCATGGGCGCACGCCACCCCCTTCCCTACGCCTTTGCCAAGGCCCACAACCTGCTGCTCGAGCAAGACGGCGAGCGCGCCACGCTGTGGGCCAGCCTGAATGTCTCGCACGCCGCACTCTCCGAGGTGCTGCGCCTGTACGCCGTCAACCGCATCGAGCACGACCCGCCAGATACCCTGGCGCAGCGCATCGCGGCGGCTTATTCGGGGGGTGAGGGCAGTGCGGCCGCTGTGGTCGGCGAGGTCGAAAACGCAGTCGATCTGTCGCGCATGCTGCAAGAGTTGCCCGCCGTCGAAGACCTGCTCGAATCCAGCAACGACGCGCCCATCATCCGCATGCTCAATGCGCTGCTGACGCAGGCGACCAAGGACGGCGCGTCCGACATCCACATCGAGCCCTACGAGCGTTCGTCGGCCGTGCGCTTTCGGGTGGACGGCACGCTGCGCGAGGTGGTGCAGCCCAACAAGGCCCTGCACGCCGCGCTGATCTCGCGCCTGAAGATCATGGCCGAGCTGGACATCTCCGAAAAGCGCCTGCCGCAAGACGGCCGCATCAGCCTGCGCATCGGTGGCCGCGCGGTGGACGTGCGGGTCTCGACCTTGCCGTCGGCGCATGGCGAGCGCGCCGTGCTGCGGATCCTGGACAAGGGCGACGCCAACAAGTTCACCCTCGAAGCACTGGGCATGAGCGGCGAGTCGCTCGACAAGTTCAAGCGCCTGCTGCGTCAGCCCCACGGCATCGTGCTGGTCACCGGCCCCACCGGCTCGGGCAAGACCACCACGCTGTACGCGGGCCTGAGCACGGTCGATGCCTCCACCACCAATGTGCTGACCGTGGAAGACCCGGTCGAGTACGAGCTGGCGGGCATCGGTCAGACCCAGGTCAACGCCAAGATCGACCTGACCTTTGCCAAGGCCCTGCGCGCCATCCTGCGCCAGGACCCGGACGTCATCATGATCGGTGAAATCCGCGACTTCGAAACCGCGCAGATCGCCGTGCAGGCCTCGCTGACGGGTCACCTGGTGTTGGCCACGCTGCACACCAACGACGCACCCAGCGCCGTCACCCGCCTGACCGACATGGGCATCGAGCCTTTCCTGCTGTCCTCCTCTCTGTTGGGTGTGTTGGGCCAGCGCCTGGTGCGCAAGCTGTGTGTGCATTGCAAGCGCGTGGACGAGGCAGGCCGCTGGCACCCGGTGGGTTGCCCCGAATGCGGCATGAGCGGCTACAAGGGCCGCACCGGCGTGTACGAGCTGATGGTGGCCGACGACGAGATCCGGGGTCTGATTCATGCCAAGGCCGCCGAGGCCCAGCTTTTCGAGGTGGCCCAGAAGGCGGGCATGCAGACCATGCGCGACGACGGCGACCGGCTGGTGGCCGAGGGCGTGACCTCGCTCGAAGAGGTCTTGCGGGTCACCCGCGAGTGATGGGTCGCAGGATGAACCGCGTGATGGACCAAGAATAAAGGCGCCCGATGCCGGCTTACCGTTTCGAAGCGCTCAATGCCGCAGGCAAGACCGTCAATGGTCTGGTCGAGGCCGACACGCCCAAGGCCGCCCGCACCCAGCTGCGCGGCCAGCAACTGGTGCCCCTCAAGGTGGACCCGGTCACCCACAGCGAAGGCGAGGCTTCACGCGCGGGCCAGATGTTCACGCGCCGCGTGTTCAATGCCACGGCACTGACCATCTGGACACGGCAGCTTTCCGGGCTGGTGGTGGCGGGTTTGCCGCTGGAGCGGGCGCTCACAGCCTTGTCGGATGAAGCCGAAGACCCGCGTCAACGCGAGCTGGTGTCGCACCTGCGTGCCGAGGTGAACGCTGGCTCGACCTTCGCACGCGCCCTGGGCAGTGCCCCGCGTGAGTTCGATGAGGTGTACCGAGGCGTGGTGGCGGCCGGTGAGCAAAGCGGCCAGCTTGGCAGCGTGCTCGACAAGCTCGCCAACGACCTGGAAGAGCAACAGGCGTTGACCTCCAAGCTCATTGGGGCCACGCTCTACCCGGCCATCGTGTCCGTGTTTGCGGTCGTCATCGTGGTGGCCCTGCTGGTGTTCGTGGTGCCGCAGGTGGCCCAGGTGTTCTCCAGCAGCAAGCGCGCCTTGCCCATGCTCACCCAGTTCATGCTGGGCTTGAGTGCTTTCATGCGGCAATGGGGCTGGTTGCTGGGCCTGGCACTGATCGGGGGCAGCGCAGGCCTGGTGTGGGCGCGTCGTTTGCCGGACTTCCGGCTGCGTTTTGACGCCTTCTGGCTGACCCTGCCCGTCATCGGTCGCCTGGCCAAGGGCTACAACGCCGCGCGCTTTGCCGGCACCCTGGCCATGCTGGCGGGCTCGGGCGTGCCCATCCTCAAGGCCTTGCAGGCCGCCGCCGAAACCCTCTCGAACCGCGCCATGCGCGCCGACGCCATGGATTGCCTCGACCAGGTGCGCGAAGGCGCGCCGCTGGCCTCGGCGCTGGCCGCCAAGAAACGCTTTCCCGGCCTGCTGGCGATGTTCGCTCGCCTGGGCGAGCAGACCGGTCAGCTGCCCGTGATGCTGCAGCGCGCTGCCAACCAGCTCAGCGCCGAGGTCACGCGCAAGGCGCTGGCCATCGCCACCATCCTCGAGCCCTTGCTGATCGTGGCGATGGGCCTGGTGGTCATGCTCATCGTCATGTCGGTGATGCTGCCCATCATGCAGATGAACACCTGGGTCAAGTGAACACATGGCAGCCAGCTTGAGCGGCAAACTGGTGGTCGCGATCTCCTCGCGCGCCTTGTTCGACTTTGAAGATGAGAACCGCCTGTTTGAAGGTGCTGACGACCGCGCCTACATGGCGTTGCAGCTCGACAAGGTCGATGAGCCTGCGCGGCCCGGCGTGGCCTTCTCGCTGGTGCGCAAGCTGCTGGCCTTCAACACGCCCGACGAGGCGCGGGTCGAGGTCGTGATCCTCTCGCGCAACGACCCTGTTTCCGGCATGCGCGTGTTCCGCTCGGCACGCCACTATGGCCTGCCCATCGAGCGCGGCGTGTTCACGCGTGGCGAAAGTCCCTGGCGTTACCTGCGGCCCTTGCAGGCCCACCTGTTCCTGTCTGCCAACGAGGCCGATGTGCGCTCGGCCCTGGCCGCCGGCGTGCCGGCCGCGCGCGTGCTGCCCCATGCCGCCCGCGCCGGAGAGGCCCATCCCCACGAGGTCCGCATCGCGTTTGACGGTGACGCCGTGCTGTTCTCGGACGAAGCCGAGCAGGTCTTTCAGCGCGGTGGGCTGGACGCCTTCCAGGCCCACGAGGTTGCGCTGGCGCAGCAGCCCTTGTCTGACGGACCTTTCAAACCTCTGCTTCAGGCGCTGCACACCTTGCAGCAGCATGCGATCAACGGGGGGGCCAACGGCATGCGCATCCGCACTGCACTGGTCACTGCGCGAGGGGCTCCGGCGCATGAGCGCGCCATCCGCACCCTCATGAACTGGGGCATTGACGTGCATGAAGCGCTGTTCCTGGGCGGTCTGCCCAAGGGCGAATTTTTGCGCGAGTTCGAGCCCGATTTTTTCTTTGACGACCAGACCGGCCACGTCAACAACGCCGCGCCCCACGTGCCCTCCGGGCATGTGGCGTCGGGGGTCACCAACGCCTGATTAATCCAGGTGGCGGCGGTTCATCTTGGCCCTGAACAGCGCCTGGATGCTCACTTCGCGCGCCCCCGCGATCAATTCGTAGGACTCTCCGGCGGCGATGTGGCCGGGCTGGATCACCGACAGGTAAAAACCGCAATACCCTGACTGCGCCATCATCTTGGTGGCCTGTTTGAAGCCCATGATGGCGTCGAACTTGAAGCACGGCTTGCGCGGTTCGCTGATGGCCAGCACGCAGTCGGCAAAGCGCAATCGGTCACCGACGCAGGCATCGGCCTCCAGCAGGCCGGTCAGGGTCAGGTTTTCGCCCAGCATGCCGTGCGGCATGGCTTCGCCCCAGGGCTGCAGACCCGCCTGGGCGCGCACGGTCTGCCAGAAAGCATAGTGTTCGTGCGGGTAGGCGTACACCGCCTTGTTCAGGCCGCCATGCACCGTCAGGTCGGCCTGCTCGTCGCCGTCCAGTCCCAGTTGCTGCACCTTGATGCGCTGTGGATCGGCCAGGGTGCTCACCGCCCGTTTGCCGATGCCACTGAGGATGCGACGCCCGTCGATGTCGATGGGCGCGGCGGTCGCGGTGTTGACGGACAGGATCTGACGCGACAAAAGGCTGGACATGGCAGAGGGCACAACAAACAAGGGGGCGGTCGCTCGGGGCAACGCAGCGTGGACTCGCAGTATGCCCTCAGGGCAACTGCGTCAGTGCCACGCGGTCACCGTGGTCGCCATGGCCTTGAAGCTCACCACACAGGCCTTGCCAGGCGCCCAGTCCATCTGCTGAATCGCCTTGCGTGTCAGCAAGGCCCACACCGTGGGCGCACCTTGATCAACGTTCCCTTGTAGGCCGAGTGCCTGGTCCAGCTCGATCCCGATGGCCCCATAGGTGCCGTGTTCACCGGCCAGCATCACCTGGGTGATGCGTCCGTTCAGATGGTTGAGGCTGCTCGTGTCGGCGGGTGGCTTCTTGTGCAGGCTCAGGTCACGTGCGCGCAGCTTCAGGCGCACCTTGCTGCCCACCGGATGCAGCATGGCGGGCACGGTGATGCGCTGGCCGCCCACATCCACCTCGCTGAGCAGCCAGCTCAGGTCATGACGCCGCACCACGGCTTCGAGCACGCTGCCGGCATCGGTGCCCTCCAGAAAGGTGGCCAGGGACACGTCGGACAGAACCTGGGCAACCGGTCCGGCGCTGGCGGTGCGGCCTTCGTGCAGCACCAGCACATCGTCGGCCAGGCGCACCACTTCGCTCATGCGCGGGCTCACCAGCACCATCGGCAAACGCCAACGCCGGGGGATCTCGGCCAGCAAATCCAGCAGTTCGTCGTGTTCGTGGTGGGGCACCTCGCCCAGCGGGTTGTCCAGCAACAGAGCTTGTGGGCGAGACAGCAAGGCCCGGCCCAGGCCGACGCGCATCCGCTGCGTGGCGGTGAGCTGTGCGGGACGGCGGGGCAGCAAGGTGGACAGCTCCAGCCAGGACACGATTTCGTTGAAATCGGGGGCGTCGTCACTGACCGGGCCACGTGGCAGGGCGTAGCGCAGGTTGCCGCGCACGCTCAGGTGGGCAAACAGGTGGGCATGCGCGTCCAGCCAGGCCAGATGTCGCAGGTGCGCGGGCTGGTTGATGCGCGCGGCGCTGTCATACAGGGTGTCCTGCCCCAGGGTGATGCGGCCGCCGCGCGCGGGGGTCATGCCCGCGATGGCCTGCAACAGCGCGCTCTGGGTGCTGGGCTCACGGCCCACCAGCGCGCAGACCCGGCCCGGTGCCACACGAAACTGGGCGCGGATGTCGAGTCCGGGATGCTGCAGGCGCAACTCCACACTCAGCGCACGGGCCGAGGTGGGCGCCGGTGCGGGCCGGGTTGGTGCCAGAGGTGGAGCCGGCAGCTGCAGGGCCAGTGTCCACCAACTGCGCCAGCGCGAGGCACCCAGGGTGTGGGCCAGGGGGCGGCTCATGGGGGTCAGCGCCTCGCTGCGCTGCGCCATCCACATCAGCAGGGCCAGCACGGCCATCAGGCCCGCAGCGACCACATTGCCCAGCAGCGGCAGATTGAGCTGACCATCGGACAGGGTCGGCAACCAGGGCCAGGCTTGCAGCAGGGCGTCCATCGTCATCCTTTCGGGCTTTGCCAGCCGGGGCGACTGGCTTTGACGGCGCTTTGGGCCAGTGGCCATTGCAACCAGTTCACCAGCAGCTTGGCACCTGGGTGCCGCGAATGGAAGGCGCACGCGATCTGGGCCTCCAGCACCATTTTCGGGCCACCGGCCATCCAGATCTTGCGGGATTCGCCCTGCGGTGGGCTGGCCTGCCATTGCGCCCGCGTCATGAGGCGATAGCTGGGCAGCCGCGCACCGGTCTGCACACTGGCGGCCATGCTCAACAGGGCGCGCAACTGGCCGCCACTGAGCTGATGGGCCAGGGCTTCCAGGGCCGAGTCGGCTTCGAGTGGATGCCAGCTCGCCGCACCAGCACGGCAGGCCGCCAGCACTTGCAGCAGGGCGCGTCCCGCATCGGTCTGCCCACGGATGCCTGCCACATCTTCAGCGGGCCCGAGCAGCAGCACGTCGGTGCGTGCCACCGTTTTGCGGTCGAAGATCAGGCCCTGCTGAACCAGCGCATCGGCGCGCGGGTGCGACAGAAACATGCCAGCGTCGATGCCGCCCTGCTCCAGCGCGTTGAGCACCTGACGCGTGCCCATGGCCTCGAAGCGCGCGGTCCACCCCAGGTCTCGGCGCATGGCCGACTGCCAGCGCCCCGTCAGGCCGGTGCTGATCAACAACGGATCGGCCCCGATGCGGGGGCTGTCGGCGCGCGCCGGCACCTTGCCCTGGGCGTGGCTGGCCAGTGGGCAAGCCAGCAGGCTCAGACCGGGAAAGGTCGTGGTCAGGAAAGTGCGACGGTTGGCAGCGGACATGGTGGGAAGACGGAAAACGGCCCCGAACAGGGGCGCGCAAGCGTGTCAGGATACAAAAAAGCAGAACCGATGGGCACGCTTTTCTGGGGGGGTAAGGGTCTGTCCTTGGCTGGGATCAAAAACGGGGCTGTCCAAAAACGGGTGAGTTGATTAAAATGGAGGGTTCCTGCTGAGTCTTTAGCGTGTCTGGTGCATGGGAGCCAGATGGAGCCCCAAGTGGCCGTGCGAAGGCAGGGTGTCGAGAGTGTTGTGGCAACCGCAACGTTCTCGAGACCCTGTTTTTTTATTTTTTGGAGTGAGTCATGACTGCTGTTGCACAGGTGAACGCACCTGCTTATGTCAAAAATGCCAAGCTGATTGCCTGGGTGGCCGAAATCGCCGCCCTGACCCAGCCCAAGGACATCGTCTGGTGCGACGGTTCCACCGAAGAATACGACCGCCTGTGCGCCCAGCTCGTGGTCTCTGGTGCGTTCAAGAAGCTCAACCCCGAGCTGCGCCCCAACTCCTACCTGGCCTGGACTCACCCGTCCGACGTGGCCCGCGTCGAAGACCGCACCTTCATCTGCGCCGAGCGCAAGGAAGACGCCGGCCCCACCAACAACTGGTGTGAGCCCGCCGAAATGCGCGCCAAGCTGCAAACAGGCGAAAGCGCCCTGTTCAAGGGCTGCATGAAGGGCCGCACGATGTACGTGATCCCCTTCTCGATGGGCCCACTGGGCTCCGACATCGCCCACATCGGCGTCGAGCTGTCCGACTCGGCCTATGTCGCCGTCAACATGAAGCTCATGACCCGCATGGGCAAGGGCGTGATCGACGTGCTGGGCACCGATGGCGAGTTCGTGCCCTGCGTGCACACTGTGGGTGCCCCGCTGGAAGCCGGTCAGCAAGATGTGGCCTGGCCTTGCAACCCCGATACCAAGTACATCGTCCACTACCCCACGACCCGCGAAATCTGGTCCTACGGTTCGGGCTACGGCGGCAACGCGCTGCTGGGCAAGAAGTGCTTCGCGCTGCGCATCGCCTCCACCATGGGCCGCGACCAGGGCTGGCTGGCCGAGCACATGCTGCTCTTGGGCGTGACCAACCCCGAAGGCCAGAAGTACCACGTGGCCGCCGCTTTCCCCTCGGCCTGTGGCAAGACCAACTTCTCCATGCTGATCCCGCCCGAGGGCTACAACGGCTGGAAGGTCACCACCATCGGTGACGACATCGCCTGGATCAAGCCCGGTGCCGACGGCAAGCTGTACGCCATCAACCCCGAAGCCGGTTACTTCGGCGTGGCCCCTGGCACCAACACGCTGACCAACTTCAACTGCATGAAGTCGCTCGACCGTGACGTGATCTTCACGAACGTGGCCCTGACCGACGACGGCGACGTGTGGTGGGAGTCGATGACCGACGAGCTGCCCGCTCACCTGGTTGACTGGCAGGGCAACGACTGGACCCCGGCGATTGCCAAGGAAAAGGGCACCAAGGCCGCCCACCCCAACGCTCGCTTCACCGTGGCTGCCACCAACAACCCGGCCCTCGACCCCGAGTGGGACAACCCCGCTGGCGTGCCGATCGACGCCTTCATCTTCGGTGGCCGTCGCTCCACGACCGTGCCGCTGGTGACCGAGGCCCGTGACTGGACCGAAGGCGTTTACATGGCCGCCACCATGGGCTCCGAAACCACCGCCGCCGCGTTTGGCGCGCAAGGTGTCGTGCGCCGCGATCCGTTCGCCATGCTGCCCTTCATGGGCTACAACATGAGCGACTACTTCCAGCACTGGCTGAACCTGGGCAACAAGCTGGCCGCTTCCGGTGCCCAGTTGCCCAAGATCTACTGCGTGAACTGGTTCCGCAAGGGTGCCGACGGCAAGTTCGTGTGGCCTGGCTACAGCGAGAACATGCGCGTGCTGGAGTGGATGCTGGGTCGCCTGCAAGGCAAGGCCCACGGCGTGGAAAACGCCTTTGGCGTCAGCCCCACCTACGAAGACATCAACTGGAACGGTCTGAACTTCACCAAGGACCAGTTCCAGTCCGTCATCGGCATCGACGCTGCAGCCTGGACGCAAGAGCTCAAGCTGCACGACGAGCTGTTCACCCAGTTGTCGTACAACCTGCCGGCCGAAATGCCCGCCACCAAGGCCAAGCTGGCCCAGCGTCTGGCTGCCTGATCGCGGTCTGACACGCAACCCTGAGACCCCGCTTCGGCGGGGTTTTTCATTGCCAGTCGCTCAGCGCGCAGTGTCGCGCAGGGTCACCACCTCGCGGGTGATCATGGCGGCGTAGCGCTGCACGACCGCGTGGGCGTCCAGATCGGGCTCATCGGTCAGCATTTCCTGGACGGCGTAGCCCATCTCCACGGCCAGACGCGCGAAGGTCTGGATCTGCTTCGGATCGACCGTCGGGTAGGCGCTGACAAATGCCTGCTCGATGAGTTGAGAGACATGCCGATGGGATGTCACCCGTACCTCGTAGAGAGCCGGTACGGCGCGCAAGGCCCGCATGATCCAGGCACCACCTGCAAACGCGTCGGTCACAGCGACGGTGTCACTGAACAAGCCCATCAGACGGTGATGAAACTCTGCCGCCGGTGCAGACAGTGCTGCCGGGGTGGCCCACTCGGCCAGCAGCGCGTTTTGCGCCCCCATCAGGCGCTCGCCCAGGGTGTGCAGCACTGCGTACTTGTTGGGAAAGTAGCGGTACAGCGCGGGTGGCGTGAGCCCGGCGCGTTCGCAGATGAGGTTGGTGGACAGGCGCTCGATGCCAACCTCGGCAAGCAGTTCGGCCGTGATCGACAAGATGCGCTCAAAGGTTTCTTGCGCGCGGCCCTGACGGGGCAAGGTCTTGGTGTCCAGGTCCGGTGGGTGCAGCAGGTTGGAGGCGAGGGTGTTTGGCATGTTTTGACCCGGCATCGGTCCGAAAAACTGGGGTGAGACCCACAGGGCATCGGATGTTCGGGGTATTTCCTGATGTTTAGATAGTGATAACTATTGAATATAGCGTGAACTGTTCACGCACTGGAGCTCTTGTCATGCAGATTCTCGCTTCTCTTGCTCGCCGTCTGCGCGGCCCTGTGTCGGCGTGGGGCGTGGCCCTGCTGGGACTGGCGGTCACCCCGGCCTGGGCGGGTGAGTTCCTGGTCGGCACGGGGGTGTACGACATCACCGGTCCGGCGGCCGAAACCGGCATGTTCGGCTATGCCGCGCAGCAGGAGGTCAACGGCCTGCACCAGCGCCTGCGGGCACGGGCCTTCATCATGCAGGGTGCCCAAGGTGGCCCGCGTGCGGTGTTCGTGAACGTCGATCTGGGGGCCGCCCACGAGTCGCTGAAGCTGGCGGTGATCAAACGCCTGCAGGCCCGTTATGGCTCGTTGTACGGTCACGAGAACGTGATGATCTCGGCCACCCACACCCACGTGGGCAGTGGCGGGCACGCACACCACACGCTCTACATCATCGCTGCGGCCGACAAGAGCGGGATCGGCTTCGACGCCCAGAGCTTCGAGGCGGCGGTGACGGGCATCGTGGCCGCCATTGACCGTGCGCATCGCAACCTGGCACCGGGGCGCATCGAGTTGGCCGAGGGCACGCTGCTGGGGGCCACGCGCAACCGCTCGCTGCCGGCGTTCCGTGCCAATCCGGATGCAGCCGCTTTGGCGCATGACACGAACAAGACCATGACGGTGCTGAAATTCCGCAAGGACAACGGGCGCGAGGTTGGCATGCTGAACTGGTATGCGATCCACCCGACCAGTTTCAGCCTGAATTTCACCCACATCAGCGGCGACAACAAGGGCTATGCCGCCCAGTTCTTCGAGCGACGCAAGGGTGCGAACTACGCCGCCCCCGAAACCTTTGTGGCGGCCTTTGCCAACGCCGATGAGGGCGATGTGGTCCCCACCGATGGCAATGCGTTCTCGGCCCCCGGCTACGAGGGGTCGAGCAATGAATACGCCAATGCCGAAGCGGCGGGCCAGCGTCAGCTCAACAAGGCGCTGGAGCTGTACGCCGCCCCTGGCCGCATCCTGCCCGGTGTGGTGGACGTGCGCCACCAGTGGGTGACAATGCCTGGCTTTGCCGTGGCCCCGGCCTACAGCCAGCCCGGTGGCGCGTTGCTGTGCACGGCCGCACGTGGCGTCGCCTTTGCAGCGGGTGGCGAGAATGGACCGTCGAACATTCCGGGCATCACCGAGGGCATGACCACGGCCAACAGCTCGGTGGGGACAGCTTTGCAGTCGTTTGCGTCCTCACCTCTGGGTGGGCTGGTGCAGACGGTCTTCAGCGGCATCGCGGCGGTGGCCAGTGATCCGTGCCAGGCACCCAAGCCGACCTTGCTGCCCAGCGGTGCCCTGGACTGGGTGCCGTCGGTGCTGCCGTTCCAGGTGATCCAGGTGGGCTCGCTGGCCATCGTTGGCTTGCCCTTCGAGCCGACCACGATGGTGGGACAGCGATTGCGCGCCCAGGTGCGCCAGCAACTGGCGGCCAAGGGTGTGGACACGGTGGTGGTGGCAGGCTTGTCAAACAGCTATGCCGGTTACCTGACCACCCGCGAAGAGTTCG
>JAGOKC010000020.1 GCA_017994835.1 Aquabacterium sp.
GGGGTGCCAGCGCCGCTTTCACGCGCCGGTAAAAGCCCGGTGAGCACAGGGCATCGGGCAGGCCCGCAGCATTGAAACCGTCCACCAGAATGATGTCGAACTGATGCGCGGCGCGCCCAAGGAAATCAGCCCCATCGGCACAGACGATGCGCGAGCGTTCGTCATCGGGCGGGATGCAGAAATCCTGCCGCAGCTCGATCACCCCCGGATTGATCTCGACGGTGGTCAGGTCGGTCTCAGGCAAGTGCTTGTGGATGTATTTGTGCAGCGCACCGCCGCCCAACCCGATCATCAACACCGACCGTGGTGCCGGGTTGAACAGCAAAAAACCCATCATCGCGCGGGTGTAGTCCAGCACCAGTTCATCCGGATCCGCCAGGCGCATGCAGCTCTGGATCAGGGACGACTCGAAACTCAGGGAAAGGGTCTGGCTGTTCTGGTGCAGCTTCGCTTGCTCGCTCATGCGGGCAGTGTCGCATGCGCCCAGCGGTTAGACTCTGGCCTCCATTTTTCATTCGCACCCACATAGAAAGGACACGCCATGGCTGTCGTTACCACCACTTCCGGTCTGCAATACGAAGACGTTACCGTCGGCAGCGGCGCTGAAGCCAAGGCCGGCAACCACGTGTCCGTGCACTACACCGGCTGGCTGTACCAGAACGGTGTCAAGGGTGCCAAGTTCGACTCCAGCAAGGACCGCAACGACCCCTTCGCCTTCCCCTTGGGTGCCGGTCACGTCATCCGTGGTTGGGACGAGGGTGTGCAGGGCATGAAGATCGGCGGCACCCGCATTCTGGTGATTCCCCCTGAACTGGGCTACGGTGCCCGTGGCGCTGGTGGTGTGATCCCTGGCAACGCCACCCTGATGTTTGAAGTCGAACTGCTGGGCGTCTGATTCACCATGTTTGCCCCCAGCCAGGAACAGGTTCGTCGTTTCTTCTGTGAGGCCTGGGCCAAGCACCTGGCTGGCCAACCGCTCACCCCGTTGGAGGCGCAAGCCGCCGACTGGATGATCGAGCACCCTGAATACCATCAGGACCTGTCAGACGTGGACGCGGCCATCGCCGCCGTTTACACCGTGGAGGAGGGGCGCACCAACCCCTTCCTGCACCTGTCCATGCACCTGTCCATCACCGAACAGGTCAGCATCGACCAGCCGCGCGGCGTCAAAGCCGCCATCGAGCGCCTGGCGCAGCGCCTCAACTCCCTGCACGAAGCCCACCACGTTGCCATGGAAGCCCTGGGCGAAATGGTCTGGGAAGCGCAGCGCTCGGGCCGCCCCTTTGATGGGCAAGGCTACATCGACCGCCTGATGATGCGCGCCACCCGCTGAATTGGAATCGGGTAAGTGCTAGGCCTGGTTTGACCGTGATATTCGTCAAGTGAGACTTTTCGCACGCACTGACCCTGTGGTCAGGGGGGGCGATCTGCCCCCGCGTGACGCAAACTCGCCCTACAGTGAGGGTGTTGAACACTTTTTGTCACGAGCTGCCCTATGTCGATCCTCGCTGTGTCCGCTGGCATCGTCACCGCCCTTCGGGGGGATGCGTTCATTCGATCACCTGAGGGCGAGCTGGTCCCACTGAAAATCGGGGATCGCGTACAGGCTGGCGAGGCCATTCTGGGCCCCAATGGTGAGCCGCTTGAAGTGGCACCCGGTGCCACCGCACGTCCGCCGGCTGCCAGCGCGGAGCTCGATCAAGCCGTTGCCAACCTCGACGCCCCGGAGTCCGAAGAAGACGCGCCTGCTGCCGGCTTGGCCGGCGGTGATGGCACCTCGCTGGGCGAGGGTTTGCGGGTAGATCGCGTCGTTGAAGTGGTGTCGCCCCAGGCCGGTGCGGTCCGTGTCAACGATTTGCCTGACAGTGACCTTCTTGTGCCTGGGTCATTGACCGATCAGCGCGCCCTGGTCACCACTGAGCCCACCCCTCCTGTGCCTCCAGCTACCTTGCCCTTCCTGGTCGTGTTCGGCCAGGACGCGGTTGAAGGCAAGGCCAGCGAGTTCAACGTCAACCTGACCCAAGCGTCGGCCACCCCCATCACCGTCAGGCTGGAGTTGTTGCCTGGGACTGACCCGGTGGACGCTGCCACGCCAGGCGTGGACACCGCCACAGCGCTCGAATACTTCAACGGTGTCACCCAGCAGTGGGCGGCGGTCACCGGCGACCTCACTTTTGCAGCGGGTCAAACCGGGATCAAGGTCCGCGTCGCCACGGTGGACGACGCCGAGGTGGAGGGCGTCGAGTTCATCCAGCTCAAGGCCACGGTTGTGAGTGGTGCCACAGCCAACCCCTTCAACTCGAACGACGCGGCCATCACCGACAACGACAAGCCCTATCTGGTCGTGTACGGTCAGGATGCAGAGGAGGGGCAGCCGACGCAGTTCACGGTCAATCTGACGCAAGCCTCACCTGGCCCGGTCACGGTCAAGCTCGACCTGCTGGCTGGCAGCGATCCGGTGAATGCAGCAACGCCAGGCGTTGACACCATCGGCCCGCTCGAATTCTTCAACACCACATCCCAGCAATGGGAGCCCGTGGCCGGCGATCTGACCTTGGCTGCAGGTCAAACCCAGTTGAAGGTGCGCGTGGCCACGCTCAACGATGCTGAGGTGGAGGGCGTTGAGTTCATTCAGCTCAAAGCCACGGTTTTGGGCGGCGAAACGGCGAACCCCGAGGCCAGCAATGACGCGGCCATCACCGACAACGACAAGCCCTATCTGGTCGTGTACGGTCAGGATGCAGAGGAGGGGCAGCCGACGCAGTTCACGGTCAATCTGACGCAAGCCTCACCTGGCCCGGTCACGGTCAAGCTCGACCTGCTGGTTGGCAGCGATCCGGTGAATGCAGCAACGCCAGGCGTTGACACCATCGGCCCGCTCGAATTCTTCAACACCACATCCCAGCAATGGGAGCCCGTGGCCGGCGATCTGACCTTGGCTGCAGGTCAAACTCAGTTGAAGGTGCGCGTTGCCACTGTGGACGACAGCGAAATCGAAGGCCTTGAGTTCATTCAACTGCAAGCCAGCGTCGTCAGTGGCGAAACCGTCAATACGGTCGCGTCCAACGATGCGGCCATCACCGACAACGACAAGCCTTACATGGTGGTGTACAGCACCGATCCCATCGAAGGGCAAATGGCGCACTACACGGTCAACCTGACCGCACCGACTGCAGAGGTGGTGTCGGTGACCTTGGCGCTTCAAGCCGGTGGCACACCAGCCGACGCGGCCCAGCCTGGGTCTGACAGCACAACCGACCTGGAGTTTTTCAACGCCACCACGCAGCAGTGGGAGGCGGTGACTGGTCCCGTCAGTTTCCAACCGGGTGACATGCAAATTCAAGTGCGTGTTGCCACCTTGGACGACGCCTACGTCGAGCCGGTGGAATACCTCCGCCTGCATGCCACGGTGGTCGAGGGGCAGGTGATCAACCCCATTACCTGGAACGACGCAGCCATCACGGACAACGAAGGCCGCCTCATCACGGGCACGGCTGACGGCGATGAGATTGTTGGGCAAGCGGGTGACGATACCCTGCAAGGACTGGCGGGCGATGACCTGCTGATCGGTGGTCAGGGAAATGATCTTTTCAACGGAGGCGAGGGCGGCGATGTGTTCGCCTGGCGACTGAGCGATGTGGTGACCGGACAGACCACGGTGGACCGCATTGAAGCCTTTGATCTGGCACCCCACGCTGCCGGCGGCGATGTGCTCGACCTGCGTGATCTGTTGCAAGGTGAGCACACTGAAGGCGGTACGGGCAATCTCACCCAGTACCTGCACTTCGACACCAGCGGCACGGACACCCTCATCCAGATCAGTGTGAATGGCGATCTGGCAGCCATCACCCAGGAAATTGTGCTGGAAGGTGTGAACCTGCGTGCAGGCTTTGGCCTGGATGCCGGGGCGGGTGATGGACTTGTCATTGCGCGCATGCTGGCTGACCAGAAACTTTGGGTGGACGCGGCCTGATGGGCCTGGTGACAGACCCGTTCTGTCGCTTCGAGGTGTTTGCAAGGCCCGCTTCAAAGCGGGCTTTTTCATGGGTGAATGCCCATGCACCTATACTCCGCCACAGTTGCAATTCCGTTGAGTCAGCGCATGAAATTTCAAGGTACCGATCAATACGTCGCCACCGATGACCTGAAACTGGCCGTCAATGCGGCCCTCAAATTGCAGCGTCCGCTGCTGGTCAAGGGCGAGCCCGGCACAGGCAAAACGATGCTGGCCGAGCAGGTTTCCGAAGCCCTGGGCATGCCCTTGCTGCAATGGCACATCAAGTCCACCACCAAGGCGCAGCAAGGCCTCTACGAATACGACGCCGTCAGCCGCTTGCGCGACAGCCAGTTGGGTGATGAGAAGGTCCGCGACATCCACAACTACATCGTCAAGGGCACCCTGTGGCAGGCCTTTGAGGCTGACCATCAGGTGGCCCTGCTCATCGACGAAATCGACAAGGCTGACATCGAATTTCCGAATGACCTCCTGCGTGAACTCGACCGCATGGAGTTCTATTGTTATGAGACCCGTCAGTTGATCCAGGCCAAGCATCGTCCCCTGGTCATCATCACGTCGAACAACGAAAAAGACCTGCCGGACGCCTTTTTGCGTCGCTGCTTCTTCCACTACATCCGCTTCCCGGATGCGGTCACCATGAAGCAGATCGTGGATGTTCACTTTCCCCACATCAAGCAAGACCTGTTGCAGGCGGCCATGCGGCACTTCTACGAGGTGCGCAATCTGCCGGGCCTCAAGAAGAAGCCCAGCACCTCCGAGTTGATTGACTGGCTCAAGCTATTGGTTGCCGAAGACATCCCGCTGGAAGTGCTGCAGAGCAAGGATGAGAAGGTCAGCGTGCCACCGTTGGTGGGTGCCTTGCTCAAGAACGAGCAAGACCTCAGCCTGTTCGACCGACTGGTTCACATGGCGCGCCACAACCGTTGAGGCGTACCGGGGTGGGTGAGGGGTTCAGCCCGGCTTGCCCTCTGATGGCGATGCGTTGTCACGCGCTGACACCACCATGTTGCGCCCACCCTCCTTGGCTTCGTACAGGGCAGCGTCGGCGCGACGCAGCAGCGAGGGCAGGCGTTCTCTCGGATCCTCGGCGCAGACCAATCCCATACTGATGGTGACCGGCACCGAGGCTTCGCCCCAGATGATCGGCCGCTCGCACACGCTTTCGCGCAACCGTTCTGCAGCCTGCAGCGCCCCTTCGTGATCGGTGTGAGGGAGCAGTACGCAGAATTCCTCGCCTCCGTAGCGGGCCACATGGTCCACCTCGCGGGCCTCGGCCTGCAGGCGACGGGCCACCTCGATCAGCACCTGGTCGCCTGCGGCATGGCCCAGACGGTCGTTGACGAGCTTGAAGTGGTCGATGTCGATCAGCAGGATGGAAAAGGGCTCACTGAAGCGCTCCAGGCGCTGCGCTTCGCGATCAAGCATGGCCTCGATGGCACGGCGGTTGAGCAGCCCGGTGAGCACATCGTGCAAAGACAAATGCTCCAGCCGTGCCACCAGCCTCATGACGACGATGTAGCCGAGCACGAAGCTGGTCAGAATGGACAGCTTCACGCTGATGAAGGCGAGCAGAAATTGCTGCAAATCGAGTGAGATCGTCAGCCAGGGCAGGGGTGAGCCCCATTCCACCTGGCTCAGACCGATCAGTGCCGAACTCACGGCAATGGCACCGAACATGAGCAATGCCGCCCAGGCCACGCCGCGATGGAACTCCTGGCTCAAGGGCTGCATGACCTCGCGCATGCTCCAGATCATGGTGAGCACGACCAGAGTACTGCTGACCGCGACGCCGACTGCCTGCCAACCCAAGGGAACGCAAACCAGGATGTTGAACGCCACCACACCGATGCTCAGCAGCAGTTGGCGGGTTTCGGCGCGGGGCAGCTTGAGGAAGATTTGCAGGCCTTCTCGCAACCAGAGGGCACCTAGCGCGGCGAAGGCGCAGGCGGCCAGCACGCGCAACTCGCTCGATGCCAGGCTTGGGGACAGCAGCAGGCACAAACCTAGCCCGTTGCTCAGGCTGGCGATCATCCAGCAGTGTGCAGCCCGGCTGGACAAGCCCATCCAGCTGCCCGCAGCCCACCACATGCCGCTTGTGAGCGTGTGGGTCATCACGACGAAGGCCAGGAGCAGGTGGTGCGATTCCATGTTTGGCGGTCAGTTTCTGACTTCTGAGAGGCCCCAGGCTTTGGTTTGGTTCGATCCGAGGTGAAAATAGCGCAGAGACTTTCTGGAAAGCCCATGCTCATTGATTTCTTCTTCGCCCTGCGCAATGCCAAGCTGCCGGTCACGATACCGGAGTACCTGAGCTTGCTGGAGGCGATCAAGGGCGAGGTCATCGGCCCTTCTGTGGACGATTTTTACCATCTGGCACGCATGACGCTGGTAAAGAACGAGTCACATTTTGACAAATTTGACCGAACCTTCGCCACCTACTTCAAGGGGTCAACCGAGTCGATTGACCTGACACGCGAGTTGCCGCTGGAGTGGTTGCGTAAAAAGTTCGAGCGTGAGCTGAGCCCGCAAGACCGCGCCAAGATCGAGGCCATGGGCTGGGACAAGCTCATGGACCGTCTCAAGGAGCTGCTGGAAGAGCAGAAAGAGCGCCACGAGGGTGGCAACAAATGGATTGGCACGGGCGGCACATCGCCATTCGGTGCATATGGCTACAACCCTGAGGGCATTCGCATTGGTCAGGATCGTTCGCGCCACCGCAGCGCGATCAAGGTCTGGGACAAGCGCGAGTTCAAGGACTACGACGACACGATCGAGCTGGACACGCGCAACATCAAGGTGGCTTTGCGCCGCCTGCGCAAGTTCGCCCGCCAGGGCGCGGCCGAAGAGCTGGACCTGGACCACACCATCCATGCCACGGCGGCCAACGCCGGCATGCTGGACATCAAGATGGTGCCCGAGCGTCACAACACGGTGAAGGTGCTGTTGCTGATGGATGTGGGCGGTTCGATGGACGACCACATCCATCGGGTGGAGGAGCTGTTCTCGGCGGCGAAGTCGGAGTTCAAGCACCTGGAGTTCTATTACTTCCACAACTGCGTCTACGACTTCATGTGGAAGAACAACCACCGGCGCTACACCGAGAAAATCCCGACCTGGGACATCATTCGCAAGTACAACAAGGACTACAAGCTGATTTTTGTGGGCGATGCCACCATGAGTCCGTACGAGATCTTGCAGCCTGGCGGCAGCGTTGAGTACAACAACGATGAGCCGGGTGCCGAATGGGTCGGACGTCTGACCAATGCGTTCCCTAGTTTTGCCTGGATCAATCCGGAGCCGCCGGGGGTGTGGTCCTATCGCCAGAGCGTGTCCATCATGCAGCAACTGATGGGTGGTCGCATGTTCCCCATGAGTTTGCAGGGGCTTGAAAGTGCGATGCGTTTGCTGAGCAAATGAGCCAACTTCGACGGGTGAGATCAAGCTGGCGGCCAGCGATGGTCGTGTGGCTGAGCGCGGTGCCGCTGTGGGGCATGGCCCAGGGCGCGGAGTCGCCGCTGCCTGCCACGCCGGTGGTGCAGGTGATTGAGCCGGTCGAAGCTGCCTCAGCAACCTCACGTCGGCGCTTGCCGCCCCTGGTGTGGCGGCTGGAGGTGGAAGCGCCCAAGCCGCTGGATGCCTTGCTTACCCAGCATCTGGAGTTGGCGCGCTTCGAGCGCGAGCTGGCTGACAACAACACGCTGCGCATCAGCCGCAATGAGCTGCGACGTCTGGTGATTTCTGCCCCCGACGAAGCCCGCAGGCTGTTGGAGGCCGAAGGCTATTTCGCAGCCCAGATCACCACCCGCGTTGAGGACGAGGTGGAGGGCAAACCGGTTGTGGTCACCATCAAGGTGGTGCCCGGCGAGCTCACTCGCATCAGCAAGGTGCAGGTGATTTACGAAGGGGCGCTGGATCTGGCTTTGTCGCAAGACGATGCCCGAGCTCAGTCCCTGACCGAGGGCATCTTGCAGAACTGGGCTTTGCCGGTCGGCGAGGTGTTTCGCCAGAGTGTGTGGTCGTCTGCCAAGAATGCGGCGCTGGCACGCTTGCGTTCTCAGGGCTACCCCACAGCATCGTGGAGCGGTACGTCGGTCACGGTGGATGCAACCGAGGGCAAGGCCAAGCTGTTTCTGGTGGCCGACTCGGGGCCAGCGTTTGTGTTTGGGGATATCCGGGTAGAGGGTTTGTCGCGTCAACCTGCGTCGGCTGTGTTGAATCTGGCACCGTTCAAGGCCGGTGACAGCTACGAAGAGAAGCTGGTGCTCGACTGGCAGGAGCGAATTCAAAAGCTCAACCTGTTTGAAAACGTTTTTGTGGCCACCGAATTCGATCCGACACAAGCCGATGCGACGCCCGTGGTGGTGCAGTTGGATGAACTGCCTTTGCAGGCCGCCACGGTTGGCGTGGGGGTGAGCAGTGACACCGGGCCGCGTGTGTCGGGCGAACATCTGCATCGCAATCTGTGGGGTTTGGCGTGGCAGGCCAAAACGGCTTTGCAGATTGGTAAACGAGAGTCACGGGGGCAGGTAGATCTGACCTCGCATCCCTGGGAGGGGCGCGTGCGGGGGCAGGTATCCGGTCAGGCCTTGCGTCAGCTCGACAGTGATGACACCGAGACCACCAGTCAACGGGTGCGTGTAGGCCGCTTGCATGAGGGCGAGGTGCATGAACGCACCTACTATCTGGAGTATCAGCACGCACGTGTGAGCACTGCCGACGACCTGGTGGTGTCCGACGCATCGGCGCTCAGTGGCACGGTGCAGTGGATCTGGCGGCAGGTGGACAACCAGGTCTTGCCGACCAAAGGCTTTACCAGTCTGACCGAAGTGACTTTGGGCCAGACCTATTCTGCACTGAACGAAACCGGCATGTTTGTGCGGGCCTACGGGCGCGTGACGGGCTACAAGCCTTTGCCATCGGACTGGCACCTGACGGCGCGTGCGGAGTTGGGGCAGGTGATGGCAGGCGACAGCGTGAGCGTGCCCGATACCTTGCTGTTTCGGGTCGGGGGGGATGAGTCGGTGCGGGGTTATGCCTATCGTTCACTCGGTGTGACGCGTGATGGTGTGACCATCGGCGGCCGGGCGATGGCCACGGGCAGTGTGGAGTTGGCGCATCCGATTCTCAAGCGCATGCCCAGTCTGCTCGGGGCGGTGTTTGTGGATGTGGGTGATGCGGCCCAAAGCATGGGTGACCTGGAGGCAAAGGTCGGCTATGGCGTGGGGTTGCGCTGGCGCAGTCCGGTGGGCATGTTGCGTCTGGATCTGGCGCGTGGTGCTGATTCAGGTCAGGTTCGGATGCACTTCAGCGTGGGGATCAGCCTGTGAGCGAGCTGCCAGAACCCCAGGATCACACGTTGCAGGTGGTGCAGACCGATGCAACTGTTGTGACGGTGCGCGTGCGCTCTGCCTGGCATTGGCTGTGGCGGGGACCGGCGTTCATCTTGGGTGGCTTGCTGGCCTTGGCGCTGCTGGTGCTGGTGGCAGTGTGGGGCATGGCGCACACCGAGTGGGCCACGCAGCGTGCGCTCGCGTTGCTGCAAGTGGTGGGGGTGCGCGTGACGGCTCCTGAGGGCGTGTTGCTGGGAGATTTTCAGGCCGAACGGGTGGAGGTGGACCTGCCGCGAGGCGGCGCGCTGCGACTGGATGCCCTGGCCTGGCAAGGCCTGACCTTGGTGCCTGACATGGAGGTGATGTGGCTCACGGGTGTGCGCGCGCGCGGATTGCAGGCGCAGCGGGTGCAATTGAGCTGGGTGGCCGGTCCCCCTTCGCAGACGCCTGTTCAGGCACCGCGCAATCTGGGTCTGCCGGTGTCGATTCATCTGGGGCGCTTGCAGGTGGGTGAATTTGCCAGCAATTTGCTGGGCGAGGTGCCGTTGAAAGGCCTGGATGCGGGGTTGGCCCTGCATGATGGGATGCTGCCCACGCGACATCGGCTTCAGTTGCATCGTCTGGCCTGGGGTGACTGGCAAGTGCGCGGGCGGGCGGATGTGGGTGTGCGTGGTCGGATGATGGTGGACGCAGCCTTGCTGGCGGGGGGGGCGGTCTCAACTGACCTGACCGCGCATGCCGATGTCCGACTGAAGGGCGCTTTGCTCAACATGGGTGTGACCGGGCAGGCCCAGTTGCAGCGCACGGGGCAGGTGGGGCAGGCTGTGACGGTGGATGCCCAGGTGCAACCTTTTGCGCCGTGGCCGGTGTCGCGCCTGAAAGCGCAGCTCGATGGCCTGAACCTGGCAGATCTGCATGCCGGACTGCCGCGCACCGCCCTGAAGGGCACGGTGGACATCGCGCCTCGGGAGGTGCGCAAAGGGCAGGTGGGCACCGACTTGCAATGGCGCATGGCGCTGCACAACGGGCTGAGTGGTGCCTGGGACCAGCAGCGTATGCCGGTGCGTGACTGGCAGGGTGAGATGACGATGGCCAAAGCGACTGAGTCCCGCTCGATTGACGAGTTGCTGGTCGCCGTGGAGGTGGACTGGCGGCTGAGTTTGCCGCAGGCGCGCGGCACCGAGTCGGCACAGCTGAGTTTGCGTGGTGGTTGGGGGCAGGGGCGCAGCTTGAAGTTGGTGGTCTCACAACTTGAGCCTCAGGCCTTGCACACCCAGGCTCCGGCCCTGCGTCTGCAAGGCGAAGTGGCGCTGAGTCCCCTGCCTGCACCCACGGGCATCAGCCCTTCGTGGCGTGACACCGCGGCCACCCTGGTGGCGCGTTTGAGCGGGACTTATGGAGCGGCCCACGCCATACCAGAGCGGGCGAAAGTGATGTCACCAGGGCAGCGGTCGGTTCAGGCCACCCTGGACGCACGCTATGCCCCTGGCGTGGTGAATGTGGCGCGCCTGGCGCTGGCATCTGGCGAGTCGAGTGCCGTGCTCAGTGATGCGCAATGGCGTTGGCAGCAAGGCGCAACGGTGGCACCAGATTCGGGGTCAACCACGCCTGCCCAGCCTGCCTGGCAAACGCAGGGGCAGTTGCGTGTTCAGGCGTTTGATCCGCGCTTGTGGATGCCTTGGCCAAGCGAGGCCACGGGGCGACATGACATCTCTGCGCAGGCGCAGTTCGCATTCGATGCGGGCTGGCGGGGCGATGTGAAGGCGCAACTGGCACCCAGCTGGTTGGCCGACGTGCCTTTCAAGGGCGAGGGGCAATGGCTGTCTCCCCGCAACCGTCAGATCATGAGTCTGGATGTGGACCTGGATGCCGCTGGCAATCAGGCGAAGGCACACATGCAGTTGCCGTGGCGCGTGGGCTCGCAAGGCTATCCCGAGCTGTTGCACTCAACGCAGTGGCGCATGCAGGTCACTGCTGACAGATTGCAGGCATTGCAACCACTGTTGGCTTTGACGGGGGCCAGGCAGATCAACGGCAAAGTGAGCTTGAACACCCAGGGGCAAGGACTGTGGCCGCGCGTGAGCAGCGAAGGGCAGGCGCGTGTGGATGGCTTGAACTGGTTGCCAAAAGAAGGTGCCGGTGTGTCGGTCGCTTCGGTGCAGGCCGATTGGGGTGTGGACATGCGCAGACCCGATTCGCCCGTGAAGGCGCTGGTCGAGGTTCGCCAGGTGCGTGGGGCGAGCGTGGAAGTGGTGGATGCGAGTGTGCGGTTGAACGGTTCGGTTCAGGCACACCAGGGCCGGGTGCATGCCACGCTGACACGTCCCCCCCCCGCGCAGTCGGGTGAAGATGCAGCGGTTGACGATGCCCAGCCTGAACGCCTGACTGCCGATCTGAGCTTGCAGGGCGGGTTGACCTGGGAGGATGCGATTCAGGCCTGGCAGGGCAGCATCCAGGATTTGGTGGTGCGGCTGGGCGAGTCGCCGGGCCGCGAAACCTTGCGTCTGCAGCCCATGCCGGTGCAATGGCGTCAAAACGAACGCGCCCAAAGCCTGAGGCTGGGGGGCACCCGTCTGAACCTGCTGGGTGCTGTGTTGCACCTGCATCAGGCAGGCTGGACGTGGGCAGACCGACAGCGCGATCCGGTGGGTGTGGCCGAGATGGACATGGACCTGGAAGCCTTCAATCTGCCAGAGTTGTTGGCACGCTGGCAACCACAGGCGGGCTGGGGCGGGGATCTGATCCTGGAAGGAGCGTTGAAGGTGCGGCATTCTCGCCAGACGCCTTGGGCGGTGGATGCCACCGTGCAGCGCAAATCGGGCGATATCAGCTTGTCGGAGCCCACCATTGAAGGCAACAGCGCACAGCGCCTGGGCATTCGCGAGGCGCGGGTGAATTTGCAGGCTCGCGATGGCGTCTGGACCTTGAGCCAGCTGTTTGACGGGCGGGCGCTGGGCAAGTTGGTGGGCCGCCAGGTGGTGCGCGCCGCTGATCCGCATGCGGGCCCGCAGGGCTCTGACCCCTTGAGTGGAGATCTGGATCTGAGCATTGACAACCTGCGTCCTTGGGGCACCTGGATACCGGCGGGCTGGCGTGTCAGTGGTCAGGTGCAGGCCAAGGCCGAGCTGGCGGGCACCCTGGGTGCACCCCGCTACAGCGGTCAGGTGGTGGGTGACAAGCTGGGGGGCGGACAGGCTTTGCTGGGTGTCAACCTGAGCGATGGCAAGTTGCAGATGTCCTTGCGGGGTGACCTGGTGGTGTTGCAGCACTTCGAGGCGCGCGGTGGACCGGCCGGTGGCATGGTGACGGCGCAGGGGCAAGCCACGTTTGGCGAGGTGCCGCAAGCCCGCTTGAGTTTGACCGCCGATCACTTCCCGTTGCTGCAGCGTGTGGACCGCCGTGTGGTGGTCAGTGGCGTGGTCAACGCGGCGCTGGACCCCGAGATGATGGAGTTGGCGGGCAATGTACGGGTGGATGAGGGGTTGATTGACATCAGCAAGTCATCGGCACCGACGGTGGGTGATGACGTGACCGTGGTCAACCGACCCGCTCAGGCGCGATCCGTGGCGGAAGTCAATGGCGCTGCTTCGTCAGGCGCACGCAAGCGTGAACCTCAGCGCAAGATGGTGGCGCACATCGACGCGGACCTGGGGCGGAACCTGCGCATCAAAGGCATGGGGCTGGACGCCTTGCTGCAAGGCAGTTTGAAAGTGACCACCCCGTCCAACCGACCCGCGCTGAACGGCACCATCCGTGTTGAAAGCGGCACCTATGCGGCCTATGGGCAAAAGCTGGTGGTGGAGCGGGGCACGCTGGCTTTCACCGGTCCGGTCGAGAACCCGCGTCTGGACATCCTGGCCATGCGGGCGCAATCGCGCACGGCCAGCAACAGCGATGTGAAGGTAGGGGTGGCCATCACGGGCACAGCCCAGGATCCACGCATTCGCCTGTATTCCGAGCCGTCCATGTCCGAGACGGAGAAGTTGTCGTGGCTGGTGCTGGGGCGCGCGCCTACCGGTTTGGGTGGGGCTGACATCGGGCTGCTGCAGACTGCTGCCGTGGCGCTGCTGGCCGGTGAGGGGGCTTCGCCATCAGACAACCTGCTTGGCATGCTGGGCCTGGACGAGTTCTCGGTGCGCCAGACCGATGGTGCCGTGCGCGCCACCGTGGTCAATGTGGGCAAACAGGTATCGCGGTATTGGTATGTGGGCTACGAGCGTAACCTCAATGCCACCGGTGGCAACTGGCAGTTGATCTACACGCTGGCGCGGCGATTCACCTTGCGACTGCAGGCAGGGGTGGACAACGCGGCTGATCTGATCTGGTCCTGGCGCTGGAACTGAGTGCCAGCGCCGCAGACCGCCAGGGTTTGCGGCACTCAGTCCTGGTCGCTGTGTTTGAGTTTTTTGTGGATCTGACGTGTGCCCCACCACACACCCAGCAACACCAGCGGGATCAGCGCACCAGCCAGGACATCGGGATGAACAGGCAGTCCGGCCGCCTTGCCAGCCTTGCCCACATACAAAATCAGGCTGACCACGTAGTACGCGATGGCGGCGATGGACAGGCCTTCCACGGTCGATTGCAGGCGCAGTTGCAGGTCCTGGCCCTTGGTGAGCTTTTCCAGCAGCATCTGGTTCTGGGTTTCGGTGGCGATGTCCACCCGCGTGCGCAGCAAGGCGCTGGCGCGCTCCACCCGTTGTGACAACGATGTCAGGCGCTGTGAGGTGGCCTGGACCGTGGCCATGGCGGGCGAGAGGCGCCGCAGCATGAACTCACCCACGGTTTGCGTGCCGGGGATAGGTGTTTCGCGCAGTTGCTCGATGCGTTGCTCGACCAGGCTGTGGTAGGCCATGGTGGCAGAGAAGCGGTACATGTGTGTGGCCGTGGCGCGCTCGATGCGGGCTGCCAGACCAATGAGGATGTTGAGCAAATCCTGATCTGATGTTTCGGCGTTTTCCATGCGCGCCATGATTTCGGCGAGTTGGGATTCGGCCCCTGTGAGCACGGGCCCGAGGTCTTTGGCCACAGGCAGTCCACGCAGGGCCATCAGCCGGTAGGTTTCCAGCTCCAGCAGGCGTTGCGAAATGCGGCCTACGCGCAGCTCGGACGTGTCGGGTGGCGAGATGACCAGCAGGCGCTCGAAACCGCTGGGACGCAGACGAAAGTCGGTCATCACGCAGGAGCGACGGATGCCCAGCAGCGAGGCCATGGTCTCGCGGCCTTCGATCCACGGTTCCCCCACGGCTCGCATGCCAGCGACGTCATCGACATCACCGTGAACCATCGCCATCATGATGGCGGCCACGGTGCGACCTGGAATGCTTGCCAGCCACGCGGGTGCCACCACCAGGGACTGGATCAGCGCGTCATCGTTGCCGTGAATGAGGGCGTCGTCGGGCAAGGCCTGAACGATGGAGTAGCGCGTGAATTCGGTGTGGCGCTCCCACTTGAGCGTGTGGTTGGCAAAGCGCAGGCGCTGGAAGTTGCCCGAGAGGTGTTCAAGGGTCAGGTCTTCCTGGCCGGGGAGTTGGCGCAGGTGCTGCCACTCCATCTCGCGGGTGATGCCTTCGTTGAGAACGGCGACGTACACCACGAGCGCGGGCAGGCGAATGCGGGCGGGTGGACGGGCATGGACCTCGTTGTGCAGCACGCGCCGCTGCGCGTCATCCGGCGGCAGAACCCGCAGCGACGGCGAGGGAGGCTGGGTGGCGGGGGGCACAGCGGGGGGCAAGACAGAGGTCATGGCGAAACGTGAGGGTCATCAAGGCGGCAGTGCCGAATTGTCGATGAAACCGACCCGGCCTGCAGCCTTGTTGTGCCCTGCAAGTAGAGGGCACCCCCATGTTTCGCGCAGCTTGACTCAGTCCAGCGCCACCTGCACCTTCAGCCACCAGGTGCGACCGGGCTCGTTGACGCGGGTGGTTTTCTCGTAGCCGCTGATGTCCGCGCCGCCACGGCTGATCGCTTCCGCGTAGGTCTTGTCGAACAGGTTGTCAATGCCCACGCTGAGCTTGACGGCCTTGCTCCAGGCATAGCCGCCATGCAGCGAGGCAATGCCAAAGCCACCGGTGCGGCCCAGGTCTTGTCCGACGATGTTGCCTTCATTGACCGCATAGCGGTGTTGCGAGGCCACCAGGCGCAGCAGGCTGCCAGCCGACCAGGCACCACGTTGCCAGTTCAGGCCCAGGCGCGCTTCCAGCGGTGGGATCTGGCCGAGGGCGCGTTCATCGGTGCGGTTCTGGCCGTTGACGTAAGCCAGGCTGCCGAGCGCGGTCCACTGTGGGGTGACTTTGTAGTGCGCGCCGACTTCGGCACCCCAGGTGCGGGCGTCCACGTTGCGGGCCACTGTGGCGGGGCGTGTGCCCATGCCAGCGGGTTTGAGCACGTTCGCTTGGATCAAAACGTAGTCCTGAACCTGGCTGACGTAGGCCGATGCAAAGGTGTCCCAGGTGCCTTGCTGGTGCGTCACGCCGATGTCGAGCTGGGTCGTCTTTTCAGGCTTGACGCTGTCGAAGGCGCTGATGCTGGTCTGGGTTTCCTTGTTGAACAGCTCCCAATAGTCCGGCGCACGTTCGGTGTAACCCAGGCCAATGTAGCTTTGGGTGTGCTCGCCCAGGTCGTGCTCGTAGCGCAGGAAGCCGCTGTGCAGGGTTTTGTCGCGAGACTGGCCTGCCGTGGGGTTGGCACCCAGATTCATCATGCCGCTGCTCACGGTGGCGCGGCGGTCACGGGCTTCCCACTGGTCCTGGCGCAGGCCGGCCACCACGCGTTGCTCGTCGCTGAGCACATGGGTGACTTCACCGAACAGGCCGAGGTTGTGGAAGCGGGCATCTTCCATGCGGGGCTGGGTGGTGTACGGCGTAACCAGATCACCGCCCATGCCGCTCTTGCGCAGCGTGTGGATGTTGGTCTGTTGGTCCACGCCCAACACGATCTTGTGCACGTCATCCGGGCGAAGCGTCACGGCCACGCGTCCGCCGGTGGTTTCGCGGTCCGGGTTGGACGTCATGGGGTTGGGCATCATCATTGAAGGCACAAATTGCCTCAATGTGTAGTTGTCCATCACATGGTCCACATAGTTGTAGTAAACCTGTGCCTCGACCGCGTTGAGCACGCCGCTCATGTGGGTCTTCTCGAACTTCAGGCCCACATTGCTGCGGTCAAACTTGCTGCCGTCCATGCTGCGGTCGGCGTAGGCAGCCCTGGCGCGGCTCTCGATAGCAGACAGCTCAAGGCGGGTGTGCTCGTCGGGGGTCCAGCCCACGGCGGCGCTCAGGTTGCGGCGGTGGTAGGCCGAGTTGACCTGGGTGCCGTCGCCATCTTCGTAATCGCCAGATGCGGCTTCGGTGGCTTGTGCCTGCACGTAACCCAGGGAGGTGCCGGCCTTGGCATCCACATAGGTGTCGTAGCGCTTGAAACTGGCACCCGTGACGGAGGCCTTGAATTCAGCGCCCGGTTTGCTGAAGTAGGTGGGCTTGCGCTCGAACAGCACCGTGCCGGCGGAGCCGCCAGGACCGTGCTTGACCGATTGCGGGCCCTTGATCAGGCTGACCTTGTCGAACGTGTCGGGGAAGACGTAGGCCGTGGGTGGGTCCATGCGCATGCCGCAGCCGCCCAGGATTTGTTCGCCGTCGATCAGGATGTTCAGGCGCGAAGCGGCCATGCCACGGAACACGGGGTCGCCATCGGTGCCGCCTTTGCGGATCACGCTCATGCCGGGAATGGTCTTGAGCAGACTGGCCCCGTCATTGGCGGGCAGGGGTTGCTGCGGGTCGCGCGGGTTGAACTGCGTCACCAGCGGCGTCTGCATGATGGGGGCAGTGATGACCACCGGGGGCAACACCTCAAGGGCATCGCTGGCCTTGCTGGATGGGAGGGTTGACGTGCCAGCTTGAGCGATGGCGTGCAGGGGGAAAGCCACGGCGAGGGCCAGGGCCAGCGCGGTCGGACGGAATGAGGTGGACATGAAAGGTCTTTCTTCGGATGCGGAACCGTCGGTGCGAAGCAGCTTCAGGCCGACTCGCACGGGGAACAAAGTCAAAGGCAGTTCAAGCGAAGAAAGGCGGTGCGCGGGTGCGGGCGTGCTGGGTGTTGGGTGCGCGTGGCAGCACGCCAGCCGACAGGGGCAGCGAGCGCATGCCCTGAGAGGGCAGGATCGCCACAGAAGCCGTGTGAGACGAAGCCAGCAGCGGTGCACTGGCCGCCAGGCAGAAGGGGCAGTGTTGCGAGGCGGAACCGGCACTGCTGTTGGTCGGATCCTGGTGGCTGCGCACGCTGCCGGTGGACGAGCAGATGTTGAGCAGGCTGGGTGAACCAGCCAACCGCTTCACCATGTGCCAGTTGCTGATGCCACCGGCCAGCAACTGGGCGCACAATGCCAGCAGGCCCAACCAGGCGGTCAGGCGCGTGCGGTGGCGCAGCGTGCGGAGCGGGGACGACATGCACGCATTCTAGACAGCAGCAGCAGGCGACAGTGGTGATGCATGTCAAAAAAGACATGTGTAAGATCAGTCGATTGCATACCCTACACCGTATTAAAAAGCATGCGTGAATTCTGGAATCAAAAGTTCGCCGACACCACTTACAAGTACGGCCAGCAACCCAATGTGTTTTTGGCCGAACAAGCTGGCTTGATTCCGGCGGGTGCGCAGGTGCTGGTGCCGGGCGATGGCGAGGGACGCAATGGCGTGTGGCTGGCCCAGCAGGGCTTTGTGGTCACCTCGGTGGATTGCTCGGATGTGGGCTTGGACAAGACCCGCGCACTGGCGACCGCGCGTGGTGTGCAGGTCAACACCGTATTGGCAGATCTGGTCGAGTGGGCACCCCAGCCTGATTCGGTGGATGCGGTGGCGGTGGTGTACCTGCACCTGCCGTCCAGTCTGCGGCCCAAAGTGATGGCCGATTTGGCCCGGGCCTTGCGCCCAGGCGGGGTGCTGGTTCTGGAAGCCTTTCACCCGAACCAGCTGGGTTTGACCAGTGGCGGGCCGAAGGACGTGGACATGCTCTACACGCTGGCAGGGCTGCGTTCTGATCTGCTCAACGCTGGCTTGCAGGGTGCGGAGTTGGTGGGCTGGGAAGGCCCCGTCACGCTGGATGAAGGACCCTTCCACCAGGGGCCGGCGCAGGTCACTCGCTGGGTGTGGCGCCGGCAGGCTTGAGGGCGGGGCCGTGGAAGGCCCCGATGGCTCACTTGAGCTGGGCACCGGTGGCGTCAAACACCTGCACGGTGATGGGGATGGCCTGACCCACGCTCTGGGTGACGGTGCAGAAAGCCTCGAACTGGCTCAAGACGCGATCCAGGTGTTCAAGCTGGGCGGCAGGCACGCCCAGGTGCAAGGCCGCCGTCATGCTGAGCACACGCATGCGGCCATCGGCATTGCGCCCCACTTCGGACGTGACTTCGGTGCGGATGGGGTCGGGTGCCTGCTTGAACTTGCGCAGCGCAAACAGCAGCGAGTCCGACAGGCAGTTGCCCACCGCAGCCGACAGCATCTGCACAGGCGAAGGGCCAGTGCCGCCGCCGAGCGGCGCGGGCTCGTCGCTGATGAGGGCAGGCATGTTGCCTTCAAACTCGATGCGGAACTGGAAGTCCTGCTGCTGGGTCAGGGTGACGTGGGTGATGCCTTGTGCCATGAGAAGCCTCAATCAAAAAATTCAGAAAACGTTGACGGGCAGCTTCAGATAGTGATGACCATCTGACTCTGCGGGGGGGAGGTGCCCGGCGCGGATGTTCACCTGCACCGACGGCAGGAGCAACTCGGGCATCGCCAAGGTGGCGTCGCGCGTCTGGCGCATGGCAACGAATGCGGCCTCGGTGATGCCGTCACGCACGTGGATGTTGCCCTGACGCTGGTCGGCCACGGTGCACATGGGCTGGGACGCACGCGTGTCGGGTGGGTAGTCGTGACACAGAAACAGGCGGGTTTGCGACGGCAGGGCCAGGATGCGGCGTGCTGATTGGTAGAGCTGGTGGGCATCGCCGCCGGGAAAGTCGCAGCGGGCCGAGCCCACATCCGGCATGAACAGCGTGTCGCCCACGAACACGGCATCGCCCACCACAAAGGCCATGTCCGCTGGCGTGTGGCCGGGCACGTGCCAGGCGGTGGCGGTCAGCTCACCAATGGCGAAGGTGTCGCCGTCGGCAAACAGGTGGTCGAACTGCGAGCCATCGGTGGCGAACTCGGGCTCCAGATGAAACAGTGTTTTGAACACGCTTTGCACGCGCTGGATGGCGTCGCCAATGGCCAGCTTGCCGCCCACCTGGGCCTTGACATAAGGTGCCGCCGACAGGTGGTCGGCGTGGGCATGGGTCTCCAGCACCCAGTCCACTGTCAGGTTCTGCGCACGCACGAAGGCGATGACCTCGTCAGCGCGGGTGTGTGCAGTGCGACCACTGCGCGCATCAAAGTCCAGCACGGGGTCCACGATGGCGGCGTGGCCACCCGCGCGGTCATACACCACGTGGGTGTAGGTGCTGGTGGCCGGGTCCAGAAACGATTGAACTTGAGGGAACAAGGTGGGCATGACGCGGGGGCCAGGGCTGGCAAAATCGATGCCTCACTTTATTGACAAACAATATATCTGTCAACATAATGATGAGCATGAAAGTGAACCTGCCTGAAACACCTGTGTTGACCGCCGTCGGCTTGCCGCCGCCTGACCTCGTTGCGTTGCAGGCATCGGCCAAGAAGGCGTGCGCCTTGCTCAAGGTGATGGCGCACGCAGACCGGCTGGTATTGCTGTGCCGCCTGGCGCAGGGCGAGTTTTGCGTCAGTGCTCTGGAAGTGGATCTGGGTATTCGCCAGCCGACCTTGTCGCAGCAACTGGGTGTGTTGCGCCAGGAGGGGCTGGTGGACACCCGGCGCGAGGGCAAGCATGTTTATTACCGCCTGATCAGTGCCGATGCAGCCGCTGTCATGCAGGTGCTCCACAGTCGCCTGTGCGGTGTGGTGACGCCGGGCAGTTGCTGATCGGTTGCGTGGCCTATTTTTAAGTTGAATGACCCGTTTTGACGGAGAGATGATGACCTTGAGCGTTCCCATGCAGCAGTTGTGCCCCGAGTTTTCGGTGTGTGGTCAGATCACGGTGGCCGATGTGGCGGTGCTGGCCCGTCAGGGCTATCGCAGCATCATCAATAACCGCCCGGATGGCGAGGGCGGGCCAGATCAACCCACCAGCGTCGATCTGGAGGCAGCGGCCAAGGCGGCAGGCCTCGCTTATGTTTACTTTCCGGTGGCAACCATGATGGTGACGCCCGCACAGGTCACGCGTTATCAGGCGCTGTGCGCTGATTTGCCGCACCCGATTGCGGCGTTCTGTGCAGCGGGTGGCCGTGCCAATGTGCTCTTTCAGGCGGTGGGTTGTCGCGTGGGGCGGCCGGGATGAGTCTGGGCTCTCCAGCGTCTGATACGCGGATCGCCCCATCTGGCACGGGGCACCCGTGGGCCATGCCGCCCCCCTGGATGCGTTCATGGCAGCGAGCCTGGCTGGGCAGCGATCTGACGGCGGGTGTGGTGGTGGCTGTGATGCTGGTGCCGCAAAGCCTCGCTTATGCGATGTTGGCGGGGTTGCCGCCTCATGTGGGCCTGATGGCCAGCCTTTTGCCCTTGTTGGGTTATGCGGTGTTTGGCAGCAGCACCAGCCTGTCGGTGGGGCCAGCAGCCATCACATCTTTGATGATGGCGCAGGCGCTTGCGCCTTTGGCGATGCCAGGGTCGGCGGTGTATGTGGCCTTGGCTGCGGCGCTGGCGCTGGGTTCAGCTTTATTGTTGATGCTGATGGGACGCCTGCGGATGGGCTTCTTGTCGCAGTTGCTGGGGCGTCCGGTGGTGCAGGGCTTCACAGTGGCGTCTGCGGTGCTGATCATGGCCGGGCAGATGGCCCCGATGTTGGGTTGGATGGGGTTGGGGCAGACTGTGCCTGACCTGATCGAGGGGGTGGGGCGGCATGTGCGGGCCCCCGATGGGGCGTGGCGCTGGGATGTGCAGGCAGGCAGCTTGCTCATCGGTCTTGGGGCCATGATGTTGCTGTGGCTGGGGCCTCGGGTGCTGAACGCACATGCCGGGGCGGCAGGCCGAGCTGCCATGACGAAGCAGGTGGTGTCGCGGCTGTGGCCCCTGGGGGTGCTGGTGCTGGCCAGTGTGGCCGCCACCTGGATGAACCGACACACAAGCTGGCAAGTGGCGCAGGTGGGGGACGTGAACGTGGAGTTGACTGGGGCAGCCCACGCCCTGGCGTCGCTGAGCGAGGTCCCTCTCGCGGGTTTGGCAGATCTGGTGATGCCCATTGTGCTGATCAGTCTGGTCGGATTCGTCAGCAGCATGTCGGTGGCGCAGACTTTTGCACTCAAGCACACCGAGCGCATTGACGCCAACCGCGAGTTGCTGGGCTTGGGGTTTGCCAACCTGGGCAGTGCGCTGGTGGGGGGGATGTCCGTGGCGGGCGGGTTGTCCCGCTCGGTGGTCAATGAGGCGGCAGGTGCGCGCAGCCCGTTGGCTGGCATCTTCACGGCACTGCTGCTGGGTGTGCTGATGCTGTTATTTCTGCCCTGGCTGGCGTGGTTGCCCAAGGCTGCCTTGGCAGCGGTCATCATCGTGGCGGTATCCGGGCTGATTCAGTGGCAGGGTCTGCGCGAGGCCTGGCGGTACGACCAGGTCGAGGCCTGGGCTTTCCTGAGCACGGCGTTCGGGGTGATGTTTCTGGGCTTCGAGTCCGGCATCTTGCTGGGCATCGCGTGGTCCTTGGGTGCCATGATCTGGCGTCACAGCCAGCCGCATATGGCCGAGGTCGGGCGTTTGCCCGGTACCGAGCACTTCCGCAATGTGCAGCGCCACCAGGTTGAGTGCCTGCCCGGTGTGTTGATGGTGCGGGTGGATGACAGCCTGGATTTCACCAACATTCAGCACGTGGAGTTGCACCTGAGTGATTTGCTTGCCACCCGTGCGCCGGTGCACAGTCTGGTGCTGCTGCTGTCGGCAGTGAACCGGATTGATCACTCTGCGCTGCAGTCGTTGATCGAGTTTGACGACGCGCAGACGGCGCAGGGACGTCAGGTGTATCTGGCAGAGGTCAAGGGGCCGGTGATGGACAGGTTCAGTCGCGTGTCGCTTGACAAGCGGTTTGCGGGGCGTATCTTCATGAGTGCACAGCACGCGTGGGATGCACTGCAAGCCGAAGATCGAGTTTTTTAACCCAGGAGAATGACCATGAAATCGAATGTTGGTGGTGTTGATCGTGTGGCGCGCATCGTTGCCGGCTTGGTGTTGATTGCACTGGCTGCAACCGGCACGGTGGGTGTGTGGGGATGGATTGGCGTGGTGCCTTTGGCGACGGGGCTGATGGGTTGGTGCCCGGCTTACCTGCCTTTTGGCCTGTCGAGCTGCAAGATGAAGTCATAAACGACGGTTGCCAGCAAACCCATCCCCTGAAAGGTGTTCCATGCGTGATCGCGTTCTGTCCAAACATCTGGTCGTGCTGGGGGTTGGGTTTGCGGCCCTGTCAACGGTGCGCGAAGTTCGCAAGCACGACGGCGATGTCCGCATCACCGTGATCGCGCCGCGTGCCGAGTTGCATTACCTGCCTGGCATCATCTGGATACCCTGCGGACTGCGTCAGCGTGAAGACCTGATCGTGCCGCTGGACAAATTCTTTCAGCGCATGAACGTCACGTTCATCCAGGCCGAGGTTCAGGGTCTGAGCGATCAGGGGCGCGTGGTGCTGACCTCGGCCGGGCCGGTTCCCAATGACGCGCTGGTCATTGCCACCGGGGGCCGCTTCCTCAAGAAGCTGCCTGGTATCGAGCACGCCATCACCCCGTGCGAGGGCATTGCAGCGGCCGAGCGAATCCGTGACCGGCTCAAGGCCATGACGGGCGGGCACATTGCCATCGGCTTTGCCGGCAACCCCAACGAGCCCACGGCGGTGCGTGGCGGCCCAATGTTCGAGTTTCTGTTCGGCATCGACGAGCAACTGCGCAGGGAAGGGCGGCGGGACCGTTTTGAGCTGACCTTCTTCAACCCCTCCACCGAGCCCGGTGCCCGCCTGGGTCCCAAGGCGGTGCACTACCTGCTGTCCGAGATGACGCGGCGTGGCATTCACACCCATCTCGGTCACAAAATGGTCCGACTTGATGCCGACAAGGTGGTGACGGCGGGTGGGGAGGTGCGTGCCGACCTCATCCTGTTCATGCCAGGCATGACCGGCAACACGTGGTTTGACAGCACCGAACTGCCGCGCTCGCCCGGTGGCCTGATCCAGGCCGATGCGCACTGCCGCATTGCGGGCTGGCCTCGGGTGTATGTGGCGGGTGACTCGGGCAGCTTCCCTGGCCCGGACTGGATGCCCAAGCAGGCCCACATGGCCGACTTGCAGGCGCGGGCCGCTGCAGCCAATTTGCTGGCTGATCTGGCAGGACGACCATCGTCGGTGCCCTTCAAAGTCGAGTTGATCTGCATTGTGGATGCCGTGGGGCAGGGCACCTTGATTTACCGCTCTGAATCGCGCAACCTGATGCTGCCGTCATCACGCCTGTTTCACTGGGCCAAGCGGGCCTTTGAAAAGCGCTACCTGCAGCAATACCGCTGAGCCCTTTGCCAGGCATGCCTGGCAAATTTGCTATGCCAGCGATGAGGATTCCCGATGGATCCTCGATCGTGAGGGGCGTTCCCTGCGGATACATTGATTGATCCAGGTGACATCAGGCATCCGGTGCCGCACGAGAAAACACCGTGCGGTGGCGCGAGGCCTTCGTCAGATGTTTTCAACAACCCAAGCCAAGGAGAATGCAATGGATCAAAAACATTCAGCAGCTGCCGGCAAATGTCCTGTGATGCACGGTGGTGCGACCTCCACCTCGACCAGCGTGACCAACCTGGCTTGGTGGCCCAAGGCCCTCAATCTCGACATCCTGCACCAGCATGACAGCAAGACCAACCCGCTGGGCCCGAACTTCAACTACCGTGAAGAGGTCAAGAAGCTCGATGTGGGAGCCTTGAAGAAAGACCTCAAGGCTTTGATGACCGACAGCCAGGACTGGTGGCCGGCTGACTGGGGGCACTACGGTGGACTGATGATCCGCATGGCCTGGCACTCGGCTGGCACCTACCGCATTGCCGATGGCCGTGGCGGTGCCGGTACGGGCAGCCAGCGCTTTGCGCCTTTGAACTCCTGGCCCGACAACGCCAACCTCGACAAGGCCCGTCGTCTGCTGTGGCCGATCAAGAAAAAGTACGGCAACAAACTCAGCTGGGCTGACCTGATCATCCTGGCCGGCAACATGGCTTACGAGTCGATGGGCCTGAAGACCTTTGGTTTTGCCTTTGGCCGCGAAGACATCTGGCAGCCCGAGAAGGACACCTACTGGGGATCAGAGAAAGAGTGGCTGGCCCCCAGTGGCAGCCAGGGCAGCCGTTACTCCGGCGAGCGCGACCTTGAAAACCCGCTGGCCGCCGTGATGATGGGCCTGATCTACGTGAACCCCGAAGGTGTGGACGGCAAGCCCGACCCGCTGAAAACCGCCCATGACGTGCGCGTGACCTTTGCCCGCATGGCCATGGACGATGAAGAGACCGTGGCCTTGACTGCTGGCGGTCACACCGTTGGCAAGGCGCACGGCAATGGCAGTGCCACCAACCTGGGCCCGGCCCCTGAAGGTGCTGAACTCGATGAGCAGGGTCTGGGCTGGAACAACCACAAGACCCGAGGGATTGGGCGTGACACCGTCACCAGTGGCATCGAAGGTGCCTGGACCACCCACCCGACCCAGTGGGACAACGGCTACTTCGACCTGCTCCTGGGCTACGAATGGGAGCTCAGGAAGAGCCCTGCCGGTGCCTGGCAGTGGGAGCCCGTCAACATCAAGGAAGAAGACAAGCCCGTGGGCGTGGAGGATCCGTCGATCCGCTACAACCCCATCATGACCGACGCCGACATGGCCATGAAGATGGACCCCGAGTACCGCAAGATCTCGGAGCGCTTCCACAAGGATCCGGCTTACTTCTCCGACGTGTTTGCGCGTGCCTGGTTCAAGCTGACTCACCGTGACATGGGCCCGAAGACGCGCTACATCGGGCCCGATGTGCCCGCCGAAAACCTGATCTGGCAAGACCCGATCCCGGCTGGCAAGGCTGACTACGATGTGGCTGCCGTCAAGGCCAAGATCGCCGCCGCCGGGCTGTCCATCAGTGACATGGTCAGCACGGCCTGGGACAGCGCTCGCACCTACCGCGGCTCTGACAAGCGTGGGGGTGCCAACGGTGCCCGCATCCGCCTGGCCCCACAAAAGGACTGGGCGGGCAACGAACCGGCTCGCCTGGTCAAGGTGCTGGCGGTGTACGAAGAGATCGCCGCCGAGACCGGTGTCAGTGTGGCCGACGTGATCGTGCTGGCTGGTAACCTGGGCGTGGAGCAGGCTGCCAAGGCAGCAGGTGTGGATGTGGCTGTGCCTTTTGCGCCTGGCCGTGGCGACGCCTCGCAAGAGATGACCGATGTCGACTCCTTCGATGTACTTGAGCCCCTGGCAGACGGTTTTCGCAACTGGTTGAAGAAGGACTACGTCGTCAGCGCCGAGGAGTTGATGCTCGACCGTGCGCAACTGCTGCGCCTGACCGCATGCGAGATGACCGCCCTGGTCGGTGGCATGCGTGTACTGGGCACCAACCACGGCGGCACCCAACACGGTGTCTTCACGGACCGTGTGGGCGCACTGACGACTGACTTTTTCGTCAACCTGACCGACATGGCCTACACCTGGAAGCCTTCCGGGCGCAACAGTTACGCCATCGTTGACCGCAAAACGGGCGTGACCAAATGGACAGCGACCCGTGCAGACCTGGTGTTCGGCTCCAATTCGGTGTTGCGTGCCTATGCCGAGGTCTATGCCCAGGACGACAACCAGGCCAGGTTCGTACAGGACTTCGTGGCCGCCTGGACCAAGGTGATGAACGCTGACCGCTTCGACCTGGCCTGATCGGCTGAGTTGATGAAGCACCCCGGCAGGTCGCCTGGCTTGTCGGGGTGTTTCATTTCAGATAGGGTTGTCCTCATGCGGATGGGTACCGTGAAAACCCTCTAACATACCCTTGGGGGTATGACGACAATGTCATTGTGAAGTGCTTGGTTTCACGCATCTGACTGTGCTCAGGAGGTTCCCATGGGAGATACACGCAAGCCCCGCAATTCGGGCCTGTTCGCGACCACCGAGGGCATGCCGTCGCGCCGTCACTTGCTGGGCATGGCAGCGGCAAGTCCATTGGTTGCCGGATTGCTGACCAGTGCGGCAGCGCCGGCCAGGGCAGAGAAACTCAAGACCAAGGCTCACATTGTCATCGTTGGGGGCGGACTGGGTGGCATCGCGATTGCCAATCGCCTGTCCTGTCAGCTCGATGGTGCGCGCCTGACCCTCATCGACCGCAAGGAAGAGCACAACTACCAGCCCGGCTACACCCTGGTGGGTACCGGTATCTGGCCGGTTGAAAAGGTCATCAACCAGAATACCGAGTACCACCCCGACGGGCTCAACTGGATCAAGGACATGGCTGCGGAATTCGATCCGCCGGCCAACACCGTCACCACCGTCAGTGGGCAAAAGGTTCACTACGACTATCTGGTCGTTGCCACTGGCACACACCAGGACTGGTCACTGATCGAAGGCATGGATGTACAGGCCATTGGCAGCAACGGCCTGGCCAGCGTCTATCCCAGCCCGCAGGCGGCAGTCAACACCTGGAAGGCCATGCAAGCTTTCACCGCCAAAGGGGGTGAAGCGGTCATGACCTTGCCTGCAACACCCTTGAAGTGTGCTGGCGCACCCTTGAAGCTCACCTTCATGGTGCGGGACCGCCTGCTGCAGGCGGGTACCTTGTCGAAATCGAAGGTCACTTTTCACTCGGCAGTCAAGAACGTCTTTGGCGTCAAAGCCGTCAATGACAATGTGCTGGAGCGCTGGGCGAAGCTGGGCATTGATGTGGCCTACCAGCATCGCTTGAAGGCGGTGGACATTGGCGGGCGCAAAGCCACCTTTGCGGTGCCCGATGCCCCCGACCTGGTCGTGCCGTATGACTTTTTGCACGCCGTTCCCCCCATGCGCGCGCCCGATGCCGTGCGCAACAGCCTGTTGGCCGTGCAAACCGGTCCGATGGCGGCGGGTGGCTGGCTGGATGTGGACAAGTCCACCTTGCAGCACAAGCGCTTCCCCAACGTCTTTGGCGTGGGCGACGTGAATGGCACACCGCGCGGTAAAACAGCAGCCACCATCAAGAAGAGCGCGCCCATTGTGGCGAACAATCTGGTCGAGGTCATTGCCGGTCGGCAGGCCGCCGAGCAGTTCGATGGCTACACATCGTGCCCGCTGCTGATCCGCGAAGGCTCGGCGCTGCTGATCGAGTTTGACTACGAGGGGCGTCTGGTGCCGTCGCTGCCCGGCATCGAACCCTTGCAAGACAGCTTCCTGGCCTGGTTGATGAAGGTTCGCATGCTCAAGCCCGCCTACATCTCGGTGCTCAAGGGTCGCGTCTGAGGCCGGTTCATCTTCCAAACAAGGAGTCGATCATGTATGAAGTCTGGCTGATGCTGAACATTTTCTGGGAGATCCTCAGGCCTGTCTTGCCCGTGCTGTTGGTGGTGCTGGTGATCTGGCTGGGGCTGATGCTGCGTGCAGGCTCGGGCAAGACCACGAATTGGACAGGTGGCTTGTCGCGTTCGCTGCTGGTGGGCGTCGTGGTCGCGGTGCTGGCATTTTTTGTGCTGCCCGGAGCCTTGAAGTCCGACCTGTCGGAGATGGGTTACTGGGCTGACTGGCTGACCTTGATCGGACTGTCTGCGGGTGCCGGTGCCGTGGTGGCTGCGCTGTTGTGGCCAATTTTTGCTGCGCGTCGCACGGCACGCTGAAACTGGATCTATGTCTGAATCCACTGCCTCGCTCTTGATCCGCAACGAACTGCAAATCCTGTCCGATCTGGTGCCCTTGGAGGGGCAGCGCATCATCGAGCTGGGATGCGGCAATGCCCGCCTGGCGCGCCAACTGTTGCAGGCCTACCCCACCAGCCAGGTGACCGGCCTGGAAGTGGATGCACGCCAGCACGCCAAGAACCTGGCTGATCCGCAAGAGCACCTGAGCTTCGTGGCTGCCGGTGCGCAAGCGGTGCCATTTCCTGACGCGTCATTCGACCTGGCCCTGATGCTCAAATCGTTGCATCATGTGCCTATGCCCCTGCTGGATCAGGCTTTGAGCGAGGTGGCGCGGGTGCTGCGCCCCGGCGGGCACCTGTACGTGTCCGAGCCCGTGTACGACGGCCCCCTCAACGAGATCGTGCGCCTGTTCAATGACGAGGGTGTGGTGCGTGCCGCAGCCCAGGCCGCCGTAGACCGAGCCCTGGCCCAAGGCCCCTGGCAACAGGTGGCCGAGCGCCGTTTTGACATGCCCGTGCACTACGCTGATTTCAACGAGTTCGAGCAGCGCATGATGCGGCCCACCTACGCCGACCACGCCCTCACCGACGAATTGATTGGGCGTGTGGCCGTGGCCTTTGCGCCGCACTGCTGTCCCGATGGGGCGGATTTCGTGCGCCCCATGCATGTGCGCCTGCTGCGTCGCATGGATGAGTCGCATGGATGAGTCGTGCGGCGAGGCTTGACCTGGCACATCACCCGCATCAATGCGGCCATGAACTTGTGTTTGACCGGGGTACAACCCAGGGCATCGGGCATCAGTGCCAGGAGTTTTTGGTATGGTGCCAACATGGCACATGAGCTGCGGTGCCAAACCTCTTTTCTAGGAGCATGAAGATGGCAAAGCAATCCAAGAAGCTGTCGATGGACATCGGCATCAGTGAAGCCGATCGCAAGAAAATCACCGAAGGCCTGTCGGCCCTGCTGGCTGACAGTTACACCCTCTACCTGATGACCCACAACTTCCACTGGAACGTGACCGGTCCGCAGTTCAACAGCCTGCACAACATGTTCATGGCGCAGTACACCGAACAGTGGAACGCCCTGGACATCATCGCCGAGCGCATTCGCGCACTGGGTTTCCCGGCACCGGGCACCTACAAGGAGTTCGTCAAGCTCGCTTCCATCAAGGAAGTTGAAGGCGTGCCCAAGGCCAACGACATGATCCGCCATCTAGTGGCCGCGCAAGAGGCGACTGCCCGCACGGCTCGCAAGCTGTTCCCCGTGGTGGACGAGGCCAATGACCAGCCGACCGCCGATGTGCTGACCCAGCGCATCGACATTCACGAAAAGACCGCGTGGATGCTGCGCAGTCTGCTGGAAGAGTGATCAGAGGCAGCCCTGGCTGCCCACAACAAAAAACCCCGGCCACCTTCACAGGTGCCGGGGTTTTTTGTGGACAGACGCTGTGGTCAGCAAGGTCAGGCGGGCACGTTGCCAGACACCACATCCCAGGCGTGCAGCGCTTCGGCCGAATACATCAGCGACGGGCCACCGCCCATGTACACGGCCACGGCGAGCATCTCTTCCAGTTCGGCGCGGGATGCGCCCAGCTTGTGCAGCGCCTTCACATGAAAGCCGATGCAGCCTGAGCAGTGCTGGCTCACACCGATGGCCAGCGCGATCAGCTCCTTGTTCTTGGCGCTGATGGCACCTTCTGCCATGGCTGCCTGGGCCAGTTGGCCGAAGCCGCGCATGGCTTCAGATTGGGACTTGCGAAACGGGGCCAGACAGCTGTTGATGTCTTGCATGAGGCCAGCGTGGTCAAACGTACTCACTTCAAAACTCCTGAGTCAGGTGAAAAGTCAAGGTCAGCGAATCTTGCCCAGCAGGGTCTCGATTTCGCCGAACATGGCATCCATGTCGGGGCTGCCTTCGGCCGAGGTGCCCAGCTTGTCTTGCAGTTGCTGCTCCATGAAGCACATGGTCATGCGCACATAGGTGCTGTCCAGAGCCTTGCGCACCGCTGCCATCTGGGTAGCGATCGGCAGGCAGGGCTCACCCTCTTCGATCATGCGCTGGATGCCACGCAGCTGCCCCTCGGCGCGCTTGAGGCGGTTGAGGATGTCTGTGCGGCTCTTGTCGTTGTTCAGGGCTGCCATGTTGCAGTCGTCCGTTGCCGGAATAGAAGTACGTTGATCTTTCATTGTGCAACGCCTTTCAAGATGAGCCGCAGCCAGATGTCAGCGATGTGTCAGCAGCAGGCTGCGTCTTTGAACCCCAGCTTGCGCAGGATGATGGCCAGTGGGCAGAAGTTGGTGAAGCCGAACTGGAAGAGGTTGGCACCCACGAAAGCGGTGAAAGCCAGGGCCCATTTCGAGACAAACAGCGGGCTGCCTTCCACGCCGAGGGCCAGCGAGATCATGATGAAAAGGCCGGCAATGATGCGGATCATGCGTTCAACGGTCATGTGAAACTCCTTGAAAAAATGTCAGAAATCGGCTTCAGGCCGCTTCCAGTTGGCGGCGGTAGGCCGCGTAGTACAGCACCGGGATCACCACCAGCGTGAGCAGGGTCGAGACCAGGATGCCGAAGATCAGGGACACGGCCAGGCCGCTGAAAATCGGGTCGTCCAGGATGAAGAAGGCACCCACCATGGCAGCGATGCCGGTCAGCGCGATGGGCTGGGCGCGCACAGCGGCCGACGACACCACGGCCTCCTTGAAGGCCATGCCCTGGGCCACCTGCAGCTCGATGAAGTCCACCAGCAAGATGGAGTTGCGCACGATGATGCCGGCCAGGGCGATCATCCCGATCATCGAGGTGGCTGTGAACTGGGCGCCCAGCAGGGCGTGGCCGGGCATCACGCCGATGATGGTCAGCGGAATGGGTGCCATGATGATCAGCGGCGTGCGGTAGGACTTGAACTGCGCCACCACCAGCAGGTAGATCAGGATGAGGCCCACGCCGTAGGCAGCGCCCATGTCGCGGAAGGTCTCGTAGGTGATCTGCCATTCGCCGTCCCACTTCAGGCTGTAGTTGCGGAAGGGGTCGTCGGGCTGACGGATCCAGTACTCGTCAATGCCGCCCGTATCGGGCAGGGCGGCGGCGTCCAGCTTGTCGCGGATGGCGAACAGGCCGTACAAAGGCGAGTCGAGCTGGCCGGCCATGTCGCCGAACACATAGCTCACGGGCAGCAGGTCCTTGGTGAACAGGGGTTTGTCGATGCGCCCACGCTCCACGCGCACCAACTCCGACAGGGGCACCAGTTGGCCGTTGGCCGCGCGCAGGGGCAGGCCCAGCAGCGTGTCCAAACCTACCTGGGATTCACGCGGCAGTTGAATGCGCACGGGCACGGGCAGCTTGGATTGCCCGTCATGCAGGTAAGCGGCGTCGGCCCCTGACAGGGCGGCTTGCACCGCCTGGGCCACCACGGCCACCGGGATGCCCAGGGACTCGGCACGTTGACGCTGCACGCGCAGGAACACGCGCTCGGCGTTTTCCTTCAGGCTGGTGTCCACGCCCACGATGTCGGGGGTGTCGGCAAAGGCCTTCGCCACGCGCTGGGCCAGTTGCTGGCGGCCGGCTTCGTCTGGGCCATAGATTTCAGCCACCAAGGGCGACATCACCGGCGGGCCGGGCGGCACTTCCACGACCTTGATGCGGCCGCCGTGGCGGGTGGCGATCTTTTCCAGCTCGGGGCGCAGGCGCTGGGCAATCGGGTGACTTTGCTCGTCGCGGTGGGCCTTGTCGACCAGGTTGACCTGCAGGTCGCCCTGCTCGGCGTCGGCGCGCAGGTAGTACTGGCGCACCAGGCCGTTGAAGGTGATGGGCGAGGCCGTGCCGGCATAGCCCTGCACGTCCAGCACCTCGGGCTGCTGGGCCAGGAAGGCGCTCATGTCCTGCAGGGCCGCAGAGGTGTCTTCCACTGGCGTGCCAGCGGGCATGTCCAGCACCACCTGGAACTCGCTCTTGTTGTCGAAGGGCAGCATCTTGAGCACCACGCCCAGGCCCGACGAGGGGATGGTGGTCAGCGCCATCGACACCATCAGCGCGGCCACAATGCCCAGACCCATGGCCCAGCGCTTGCCACGGTGCACCAGCAAGGGCATCAGTACGCGGTGAAAGACGCGCTGCAAGCGGGCGGCCAGGCCGGTGGGGGCATGCGGCGTGTCATCGCCTGAGCCCTCCGCGGCACCGTGCGCCCCGGCGTGCGACTTCATCAACTTGAGCGCCAGCCACGGGGTCACCGTGAAGGCGATGCCCAGCGACAGGGCCATGCCCAGGCTGGAGTTGATGGGGATGGGGCTCATGTACGGCCCCATCAGGCCGCTCACGAAGGCCATGGGCAGCAGGGCTGCGATCACGGTCAGCGTGGCCAGGATGGTAGGGCCACCGACTTCGTCCACGGCCACGGGGATGATCTCGCGCAGCGGCTTGCCGGGCGTGAGTTGCTGGTGACGGTGAATGTTCTCCACCACCACAATGGCGTCGTCCACCAGGATGCCGATGGAGAAAATCAGGGCGAACAGCGAGACGCGGTTGAGCGTGAAGCCCCAGGCCCACGACGCGAACAGCGTGGCGGTGAGGGTGAGGATCACGGCCGCACCCACGATCACGGCTTCACGCCGGCCCAGGGCGAAGCCCACCAGCAGGATCACGGA
>JAGOKC010000021.1 GCA_017994835.1 Aquabacterium sp.
TTCAGTTTAATCTCTGTAAACTCGCTCTTAACGGAATTGAAGTGATTTAACGCACTTCTCTTACCGTGAGCATTTGGCCTCTTTCATCCAAACACCCACGCTTATCGGCTGCTAATTTTTAAAGAACTGTTCCGCTGTGTTGATCGCGTTTTGTTGTTGCGATCAGCGAAGAATGCAATTATGGCACGGGTTTGAGTGGGTGCGCAAGTGCTTTTGTAAAAAAGTTGAAAAAGATGCGCGGCGCCCTCGTGGAGTGGGTGCGAGGGGCGTACGTCGCTCTATGGCGTGGGGCGACGGCGAACGGGATGGTGAGGTTGTCAGGAAGGGTTGGGTGTGTCTTGCAAGACAATGAGCGCGTTGGCCCGGGCAAGGTTCGGGTGTTCTGATGAGTGAGGTCTGTGTGCTGCCCCGTTTTCATATGGCGTCTTTGTCCCTGGCCCCGGGGGTGCAGGTGGATTTACCTGAGGGCGCGGCGCGCCATGTTCAGGTCTTGCGCCTGCAGCCGGGTGATGCGCTTCGCCTGTTTGATGGCGCGGGGCGGGAGTGCCTGGCCACGGTGACAGAGATGGGGCGCAAGGCTGTGAGCGTGGTGCTGGGTGAGGCGGTGGAGGAGCCGCGGGAGTTGCCCGTTCGGGTGACGCTCGCCATGGGGATGCCAGCGAACGACCGGATGGATGCGCTGGTGGAGAAGGCGGCGGAGTTGGGCGTGTACGCGATCCAACCTCTGGTGTGCGCCCGCTCGGTGCTGCGCCTGGATGGGGAGCGTGCGGCGAAGAAGGTGGCGCACTGGCAGGCGGTGGCGGTGTCGGCCTGTGAGCAGAGCGGTCGGGCGGTGGTGCCCAAGGTGTATCCGGTGGCGAGCCTGCAGAGCTGGCTGCAGTCAGCGGAAGCCCATGCTGGGGCATCGGCTGTGATGCGGGGCGTGCTGAGTCTGCGTGAAGCGGTGTCGGTGCGGGAGTGGCTGGCGAACGCAGCACCTCAGGGGCTGGAGGTTGCACCGCCAGATTGGTGCTTTCTGAGTGGCCCGGAGGGTGGGTTGAGCGCCGAGGAGGAGGCGCTGGCCTTGTCGCGAGGCTGGTCGGCGGTGAGCCTGGGCAAGCGGGTGTTGCGAGCCGACACCGCGCCGCTGGCCATGCTCAGTGTGTTGGGTGCGCAGTTCGAGGGCTGAAGACGGTTGGCTTGGGCTGCTTGCTCGGCTTTCCTTTGAAGTCCTGTCAAGCTTGAGGCTCGCCTGCGTCGAGCAACGCCGGATGATTCACGCACCGCTCACCGCTTGCGCTCCCCCTGCTCCCCCTGCTCCCAGGCATCAGATGAGACTTGGTTTGACCTGATGCGACCGGAACAGGCCGCACCGGGTCAATGCCAGATTCAGTCGCCTTGCGAGGGCGATGGCGGCAACTCGGTGTCTGTCGGGGCGGCGGCGCGAGGCTTGTTGCTGCCGGCGACGAGGTCGAAGCGGAAGAGGCGGCACTCAATGGGGCCGTTGAACATGACGACGCGGCGGCTTTCCTTGAGGCGCATGGCGCTGGGCAACTTCATGTCGGGGCTGAGGATCCAGGCGGTCCAGCCGGGGTATTGCTTCTTCCAATGGGAAGACAGGCGCTGGAAGAAGGTGGCGGCTTCGTCGTCCTGGAATTGCTCACGACCGGCGCGGGATGTCGGGGCGGGCTCACCCATCTCGTCGTCCGCTTCGGAGCGGGCGCGGTAGGCGTTGCGCACGGAGCCTTTGGTGTCGATCCGTTCGCCGTAAGGCGGGTTGAACATGAGCACGCCACGTTCGCAGGGGACCGGGCGCTGCAGCGCATCGGCGGTTTTGAACTCGATGTACTGGCGCACGCCGGCCCGCTCGGCGTTGCGGGTGGCGAAGTCGGTCATGCGGAAGGCCACGTCACCCGCGTAGATGGGAACCAGGGGCGGGTGCTGGCGGTCGTGAGCGGCCTGCCGCAGGCGCTGCCAGTCGGCCTGGTGGGCACGGAAGGGCAGCAGCCGCTCAAAGGCGAAGCGGCGCTGCAGGCCCGGTGCGATGCCGCAGGCGATCTGGGCGGCTTCGATGGGGATGGTGCCGGCACCGCAGCAGGGGTCGAGCAAGGCGCCGTCTTCGGGGCGGCCTTGCCAGTCGGCGGCGGCGAGCATGGCGGCAGCAAGAGTCTCTTTCAGCGGGGCTTCGCCGGTGTCTTCGCGCCAGCCGCGCTTGAAGAGCGCTTCGCCGGAGGTGTCGACGTAGAGGATGGCGTCAAGGTCGTCAAGGTAGAGGACGAGGCCGAGGTCGGGGAAGCGGGTGTCGACGCTGGGGCGTTCGCCGGTGCGTTCGCGCAGGTCGTCGCAGACGGCGTCCTTGACGCGCAGGCCAGCGAAGTTGAGGCTTTGCAGGTGGCTGCGGCGCGAGACGACGTCGACGCGCAGGGTGTGCTCAGGGGTGATCCAGTCCGACCAGTTGACGCCCCGGGCCATGACGTAGATGTCGTCTTCGTGGCGGTAGACGCGGGAGGCGACGCGCCAGAGGACGCGCTGGGCCAGGCGGCTCTCCAGATTGAGGCGCATGGCGTAGTCGCGCAGGGTGTGCTGTCGCTCGGCGGCGGACGCGGTGGTGGGTGCGATCACCTCGATGCCGCCGCGGGATTCGGTGATCTGTGCGGCGGCACCCAGGATGCGACGGGCCTCAATGGCCAGCAGTGATTCGACGCCGGAGGGGCAGGACAGGTAGAGGGCCGCGGGGCGGTCGGCGGCCAGCACGGGGCGTTGGCCAAAGTCACGCGACTCGGGACGGGGGCCGGAACGGGCAGGCGCCGGGCGCGGGGGCACCCCCCAGGATGCACCACGCGCAGCGCCGCCGGGCGGGGAAGCGGGGCGACGCTCGTCACCGGCTCGCCAGACGTCGGAGCCGGCAGATCGGAAGCCAGGGCGGGCGCCGGGGCTGGACTCGGAACGGGTTGAGTCGCGTCCTTGCGGGTCACGCCCATGCGGTGCGCGGGTGGACGAGGGTGCGCGGTCGCGGGTGTCCCCCGAGGAGCGTCCGGTGGCCTGGGACACGACGGGGCGGCGGGGGGGCTTGATGGGCATGGTGGGGTCGCAATGAAAAAAAGAACGTGGTCAGGGGCGGAGGATGGCCAGCACGTCGGAGCGGAATTCTCGCCGATAGAGAATCCAGAGGACGGCGAGGGTGCCCAGGGCGAAGGCCACCGGGGACACCAGCCAGGCGATGACCGCGAAGGACATGTAGTAAGCCCGCAGGCCATCGGCAAAGCTTTCGGCGGCCATGCCCATGAGCTTGCCCGCACGGTCGCCGAACTCCTGGCGGTTGGCCCCACCTTGATCGAATACATCGACGGTGGGGGCCGCGCCGACCAGGATGGCACCGAAGGAGTACACCCGCATGGACCAGGTGAAGCGGAAGAAGGCGTAAACAAAGACGGACAGCAGCGCAATGAGTTTGATGTCGAGCACCAGCAGGGAGGTGCTGGCGGCAAAGGGCAGGTCGCGCACGAACTCGCTGGCCTTTTCGGTGGTGCCGAGCACGGCCAGCAAGCCGCCGATCACCAGGATGGTGGTGGAGGCCCAGAAGCTGGGGCTGCTGGCGAGGTTCTGGGTGATGGCGGCATCGACGATGCGCTGGTCACGGTGGGTGACCTGAAGCATCCACAGGCGCCGGTAGTGGTTGGTGCTCGACAGCAGGGTGCGTTCGACCCGGGCCCGGCGGTTGGCGAACAGCGCGTAGCCGATCCAGCCGAACACGAAGAGGGCCAGGGCAGCCCAGTCTTGCCAGGGCAGCACAGTGATCAGGTTTTGAATGCGAGGCAACATGGATGAAGGACGAATGAGCGGCTCAGCTCGGTCAGGCTTGCTGCGTCAACCGTATGTCGCGCACCACCGCGTGGTCAGGACGCAGGGCGTGCTCACAGGGCTTTGCGCAAGTTGGCGGGGGCGATCTTGAGGGCTTCACGGTACTTCGCCACAGTGCGGCGCGCGACCTGGATGCCCTGCTCTTCCAGCATGCTGGAGAGGGCGCTGTCTGACAAGGGCTTCTTGGGATCTTCGGCACCGACCAGCTGTTTGATGAGCGCGCGCACCGCCGTGCTGGAGGCATTGCCACCGGCTTCGGTGTTGAGGGAGGAGCCAAAGAAGTACTTGAGCTCGAAGGTGCCAAACGGCGTGTTCATGTACTTGGCCGTGGTCACGCGCGAGATGGTGGACTCGTGCAGGCCGAGCTCGTCGGCGATTTCACGCAGGACCAGCGGCTTCATGGCGATCTCGCCATGGGTGAAGAAGTTCTTCTGGCGATCGACGATGGCCCGGGACACGCGCAGGATGGTGTCGAAGCGCTGCATGATGTTCTTGACGAACCAGCGAGCCTCTTGCAGACGGGCGTTGAGGTTGGCGTGCCCCTCGCTGGCCGTGCCCCCGCGCGGGCCGCGGCTGGAGCGCAGGGCCTGGGCGTAGTAGTCGTTGATGCGCAGCTTGGGCATGACATCCGGGTTGAGGATGACCTTCCAGCTGCGCCCGGCCTTCTGCACGATGACATCGGGAATGATGATGTTGGCTTCGGCGCGGGTGAAGGCGCGGCCCGGCTTGGGTTCGAGCGAGACGATGAGGCTTTGGGCGTCTTTCAGCAGGGCCTCGTCGGCCCCGGTGGCGGCCATGAGCTTCTTGAAATCGCGACGGGCCAGCAGTTCGAGGTGCTCGCGGCAGATGACCTTGGCCACGTCGCACGCAGGCTCGGCGGGCCGCCCGCGCAGTTGCAGGAGCAGGCACTCAGAGAGGTTACGCGCGCCCACGCCCACGGGCTCGAGATTTTGCAGCCAGCCCAGCGCGCAGCGCAGGCGCGACAGGAGTTCGTCGAGGGTGTCTTCGTCGGGCTCGTCGGGCAGGAGGCTGGCAGCGATGTCTTCGAGCGTGTCGGCGAGGTAGCCGTCCTCGTTGAGGGACTCGATGAGCATGTCGACCGCGGCCATGTCTTCGGCACTCAGGCGGGTGCCCAGCAGTTGCTGCCTCAGGTGTTCCTGAAGGGTGATGGACAGGCTGTTGCGCTCGAGCGGATCGATCTCGTCGTCGCCCTGGTTCTGGCGCGCGGGGCTTTCGCTGATGCCGTCGAAGTCTTCGCGTTCAGTGCCGTTTTCCCAGTCCTCGCGCTCGGTGGTGCCCATCTCGGCGGTGTCGATGCCGCTGGTGTCGGCCTCGGTGGACGAGCTTTCGCGCTCGGCACCGGCGTCTTCGCTGCTGTTGTGTTCGTTGCGCTGGCGTTCGAACTCCAGCGCTGTGGCACCCTCGATAGGGGAGAAGTCGTCTTCGGGCTCCAGGAAGGGGTTTTGCTCGAGCATTTGCTCGATTTCCTGGTGCAGCTCGAGGGTGGACAGTTGCAGAAGTCGGATGGACTGCTGCAACTGGGGGGTGAGCGCCAGGTGTTGCGAAAGCCGGAACTGCAGGGTGGGCTTCATGGGGCGCAGATCACTTACATGCGGAAGTGCTCGCCAAGATAGACCTTGCGGACTTCGGCGTTTTGGACGATGTCGGCGGGACTGCCTTCGGCGAGGACGCTGCCTTCGCTGATGATATAGGCGCGGTCGCAAATGCCCAGCGTTTCGCGGACGTTGTGATCGGTGATGAGCACACCGATGCCCCGCGCCTTGAGGAAACTGATGATGCGCTGGATCTCGATGACGGCAATCGGGTCCACGCCAGCAAAGGGCTCGTCAAGCAGGATGAAGCGGGGTTGGGTGGCGAGGGCGCGGGCGATTTCGACGCGGCGGCGCTCGCCTCCGGACAACGACAAGGCTGGGTTGGTGCGCAGCTTCTCGATGCTGAGTTCGTGCAGCAGACCGTCCAGGCGCGCCTGGATGGTGTCTTTGCTCAGGCGTTTGCCGTGTTCATCGACCTGCAGTTCGAGCACGGCGCGGATGTTGTCTTCCACAGTGAGCTGTCGGAAGATGGAGGCTTCCTGAGGCAGATAGCTCAGACCCAGGCGCGCGCGCTGGTGGATGGGCAAGCGCTCAACGCGTTGACCATCAATGGTGATCTCACCCGCATCGGCAGGCACGAGGCCCACAATCATGTAGAAACTGGTGGTTTTGCCGGCACCATTGGGACCCAGCAGGCCTACGACCTCACCGGCGGCAACGGCCACGTGCACATCGTGCACCACGGTACGGGCACCGTAACGCTTCCTGAGGCGCTCGGCACGCAGTTCGCTGCGCGGGGGCGTGACCTGCGGGGCGTTCATCAACGGCTGCCTTCTGCGCGCGAGTTCTCGGGCGTGGTGCGGGGCGTGATCACACCGCGAACGCGACCCGTTCCCTCGCCACCGCTGCCACCCTGCACCTGAAAGACCGAGGTCTTGTTGTCATAGACGATGACCGGGCCACTGACCTGATCGTTGACGGTGTTGCCCTGCAAGCGACGCATGATGGCGCGCGAAGTAAAACGCACGACCTCGGTTTTGCCGTCGTAAACGATGCGCTCGGCTTCGCCTTCGATGGCTTCATCGACCCCGTCACGCTTTTGCCGGAAGAAGGCGCGCCCACCAGGACCACCGATGGCGGTGGCTGTTTGGGTACCGTCAGGGTTTTGACGCACTTCGACGCGGTCGGCGCGAACCACCATGGTGCCTTTGGTGATTTCAACGTTGCCGCTGAGGATGTTCAGGCGCTGGTTGTCTTCGACACGGGCTGCGTCAGCGGCGAAGTTGAGCGGCTCAAAGCGATCGGCCTTTTCCGCTCCAGCAGGAACGGCCCACAGGGCGCTCAACGACAGCGCCAGGGCTGCGGCGGTGCGGGAAAAACGCGACGTCAGCAAGAGGGAGGATAGGTTCGTCATCATCGGCATGGAATTTGCATACATTTTAGCCGTGAACCCTGCGGGAAATCGCATGCGCCACGCGATTTCCCTGCCTCCGCGCGCCTCATCGCCCTTGGCGGGCGAGGTTGATCAGGAAGTTGGTGGTCGCCAGGGTGCGCTCGTGGCCGCCATTGAGCGAGACCGAGGTGAAGTAGCGCCCGGCAATGCCCAGGGTAGGCACGCCGTCGATCTTGTAGGCCTCAGCCAGGCTGCGGGCTTGCTTGCATTTGGTCTGCACGGCAAACGAGTTGAACATGGCCATGAACTTGGTCGCATCCACCCCGTGACGGGCGACGAAAGCCGCAATCGCTTCAGGTTTGTCGAGCGACTGACCTTCGGCGTGGATGGCGCGAAAGACCTTGGGGTGCAGGGTGGACACCAGGCCCATGGCCTCCATGGCGTAGAACAGGCGCTGATGGTTGCCAAACGGGTTCTCGCGGAACGCCACGGGTACGCGACGGAAGACCACGTCGGCGGGCAGTTTGTCGGCCCAGGCACCCAGCGAGGGCTCGAAGTTGTAGCAGTGGTTGCATCCGTACCAGAAGAACTCGACGACTTCGACCTTGCCTGCGGGTGCCGCAACCTGCGCAGCTTGCGACAGGCGCACATAGTGCGTGCCTTCTACCGGACCACCTTGGGCCAGCGCCAAGCCGGGCAGTCCGGCACTCAAACCCAGCGCGCTCAGGGTGTGGATCGAAAACTCACGGCGATTCATCTAGCGTCCTTTCTGTCGGGCCACAAGGCCCAGGCAATCAAGAGGGCAACAGCCCCTGCTTATTTCTGGATGCGAACCAAGGCGGATTCCACCCCGGCGGATTGCAGTTTGATGCGAACTTCTTCTGCCTCATCTTTTTGAGCGTAAGGCCCCAGACGCACCCGGAACATGGTGCGGCCATTGATCTCACGCTCCTGAATGCGAGCCTCCAGCCCCATGATGAGGAGTTTGGCACGTTGCTGCTCCGCCTCGGTCAGGCTGGCATAAGCGCCCGCTTGAACTTGATAGTTCAACGCATCAGTGGCCGCCGCGGTGGACACGGATGGGCCACCCGAAAGAATGGCAGCAGGATTGCGTGCGCCAGATGCCGCGGTCGAAGCGGGTTTGCTGGCGACGACCGGAGCCGATGAGGATGCGTTGGGCGCTGAGGCGGGCTCGTCGGAAATGACGGGCTCCTCTACGGGCGCGGAGGCGGCGTCGGAAGCTGCAGATGCCGCGGGAACCGGACGCGGCAGCGCCGGATTGCTGCCATAGAGCGGACGGTTGGGATCCCAACTCTTGTTTTGTTCCATCTCTGCAGCTTCCTGCTCGGGGGTGCGCTGCGGCACCTTGTCGATAAAGGGCAGCGGCACCTTGGTGATGTAGACGGCCACCCCCAGCGCCAGCGCCAGCCCGATCAGGAGGCCGACGATCATGCCGAGGAAAAAACCGCCGCGCTGAGCGGCACGTGGACTGGTCATGGAATGGGATCCTCTCTGGGTCACCGGGGTGGTTTACATCTTGTTGGGCGCGCTGACGCCCAACAGCGCCAAGCCATTGCGCAGCACCTGCGCGGTCGCGCTCAGCAAGGCCACGCGGGCACGGCTGAGTTCGACCTCGTCGACCAGGAAACGTTCCGCCGCGTAGTAGCTGTGGAAGGCACTGGCCAGGTCACGCAGGTAGAAGGCAACGTCGTGCGGGGCGAGACCCTGGGCGGCGGCCGTGAGCATGCCGGGGAATTCGGCCAGACGGGTCATCAGCGCCAGCTCGGTATCGGCCGTCAGCAAGGCCAGGTTGGCACCAGCCAGGGCGTTCACATCGCCGCCCTTCTCCGCGTACTGGGCGCGCACGGACTGGATGCGAGCGTGGGCGTACTGAACGTAGAACACGGGGTTCTCGTCGTTCTGCTTGAGGGCCAGGTCGACGTCGAAGGTGAACTCGGTGTCGGCCTTGCGGCTGATCAGGAAGAAGCGCACGGCGTCCTTGCTGGTCCACTCGATCAGGTCGCGCAGGGTGACGTAAGAGCCGGCGCGCTTGGAGATCTTGACCTCCTCGCCGTTCTTCATCACGGTGACCATCTTGTGCAGCACGTAGTCGGGCCAGCCCTGGGGGATGCCAACGCCAGCGGCTTGCAGGCCGGCGCGCACGCGGGCGATGGTGCCGTGGTGGTCGGAGCCCTGGATGTTGACGACCTGCTCGAAGCCGCGCTCCCACTTGGCGATGTGATAAGCCACATCGGGCACGAAGTAGGTGTAGCCGCCTTCGGACTTGCGCATCACGCGGTCCTTGTCGTCACCGTAGTCGGTCGAGCGCAGCCACAGGGCGCCGTCTTGCTCGTAGGTCTTGCCGGCGTCGACCAGTTTCTGGACCGTTTGCTCGACGCGGCCCGAGGTGTAGAGGCTGGACTCGAGGTAGTAGTTGTCGAAGCGGACGTCGAAGGCCTGGAGGTCCAGGTCCTGCTCGTGGCGCAGGTAGGCCACGGCGAACTGGCGGATGCCGTCGAGATCTTCCGGGTCGCCGGAGGCGGTGAACTCGCGGTCGTCGGCCTTGACAGTCTTCTTGGCCAGGAAGTCGGCGGCGATGTCGGCGATGTAGTCGCCGTTGTAGGCCGACTCGGGCCAGTGCTCGTCACCGGGCTTGTAGCCCTTGATGCGTGCGTGGGTGGACCAGGCCAGGGTGCTGATCTGCACGCCGGCGTCGTTGTAATAGAACTCGCGGGTGACCGACTGGCCCTGCGTCTCGAACAGGTTGCACAGGGCATCGCCCAGCGCGCCCTGGCGGCCGTGGCCCACATGCAACGGACCGGTGGGGTTGGCCGAGACGAACTCGACCAGCACCTTGCGGCCATTGGCGGGTTGCCAGCCGAACTTGTCGCCTTCGGTGAGCACATCGGTGACGATGGCCTGCTTGGCTTCGGGCTGCAGACGCAGGTTGATGAAACCGGGGCCGGCGATCTCGATGGGGAGCTTCACCCACTGCTGGACGGCGGGTTGGGCTTCCAGCGCGGCGACCAGGGCGGTGGCCAGCTCGCGAGGGTTCTTTTTGAGGGGCTTGGCCAGTTGCATGGCCGCGGTCACGGCCAGGTCGCCGTGGGCGGCCTGCTTGGGGGCCTCGAAAACCGGTGTGAAGGACGCGGCGGCGTCGGGCGCCACTTGGCGCAGGGCTTCACCCAGGGCAGAAAGAAGGGCACGCTTGGCTTGAATCATGAGCGAATTCTACGGGGGCGAACCGCCTTCCTGCGGGGATGCGATGATGCGCGAACAATTGCACACTCTCCAAGGGCTTTTTCGCTTGGTGAAGTGAGCCCGGACGTGGAAAGATGGACGCATGGCAGCAGTGGGTGAGCATGGGCGACCTTGACATTGATCTCAATAGCGGTTTGATCGGCAAATACCGGATCATTGAACGGCTGGGCGAAGGCGCTACCAGCGAGGTGTATCTTTGCCGGGACGACTTCCACGATCGGGACGTGGCGATCAAGCGCGTGCGCTCGTCGGCATTGAGTGATGCCGTGGACGGGCCGGTGTATGCGCGGTTCTTCGCGGCTGAAGCGGCGCTGGTTGGTCGGTTGCAGCACCCGAATGTGGTGCACATTTTTGATGCGATCCCCGATCCTTCTTCACCCTATGTGGTGATGGAGTATGTGCCGGGCACGACGTTGCGCACCTTCTGCCGCCCCGACCACCTGCTCCCGTTGGAGCTGATCGTGGAAATTGGCTTCAAGTGTGCAATGGCACTGGGTTATGTGTATCGCCAGGGCTTGATTCACCGCGACGTCAAACCAGCGAACATCCTGGCGATTGTCAATGACGCCGGGGCCGTGACCGATGTCAAGATCAGTGACTTTGGCAGCGTGCTGAACCTGACGGCTGAATCCACACAGATCCACCAGGTGGGCTCGCTGGCTTACATGGCCCCCGAGCAACTGGACGGGGAAGTGCCGGACTGTCGGGCCGACATTTATGGCCTGGGTGCGGTGCTGTACCACCTCATCGCCGGGCGTCCACCGTTTGAAGCACCGTCACAGGCGGTGCTGATGAACCAGATTTACAACCATACCCCGATGGCACTGTCGGGTCTGCGCTCAGGGGTGAACAGCGCCGTGGACGAGGTCGTCCTCAAAGCGCTGGCCAAGGATCCAAAAGACCGCTATCCCAGCTGGGATGCCTTTGCTCAGGCGCTGTCGGGCCTGATCGCCGATCACCAGGTGCCGCGTGGTCACTTGCAAGGGGTGCTGGATTCGGAGCGTTTCAACCTGTTGCGCTCACTCGATTTTTTCACCCAGTTTGGCGATGTCGAATTGTGGGAAGTGGTGCACCGGGCAAAGTGGCAACGCTTTGCCTTCGGGCACGCGCTGTACCGTCGCGGTGAAGAAGGCCGCACCTTTCACATCATGGCGCAAGGCAGTGTCGAGGTGTACCGCGACAACAAGCGCGTCGCCCTGCTGGGTGCGGGCACTTCGGTGGGCGAGATGGCCTACCTGGCACCCAGCCCCGACATGCGCCGCCACAGCACCGATGTGGTGGTGACCGAACCGGCCACCACCATTTCCTTTACCCCTGATGTCATGCAGCAGTTGAGCCCCACCTGCCGTCACCTGTTCGACGAAGCCTTCATCCGGGTGCTGGTACGACGGCTGCATGCGGCGCACGAAGCACTGGCCCACCCACGGCGCATCATGTGATGGCGGGTATGCTGCCACCGTGTTCTGTTATGCCTTCTTCTTTTTACTGACCCTCACTGAGGAGCCTGAGATGCGTACCCTGATCGTTGCCACAACCCTCGCGCTGCTGTCCACCTTGTCCTACGCAGGCACAGCCGCCTGTGATGCCAAGGCTGCCGAGAAGAAACTGGCCGGTGCGGCCAAGAACAGCTTCCTCAAGAAGTGCGAAAAGGATGCAGCCGCTTCGGTCAGTGCCGTCTGCCTGAACAAGGCCGCCGAGAAGAAGTTGGCGGGCGCGGCGAAGAACAGTTTCGTCAAGAAGTGCGAAAAGGACGCGACAGCGGCCCCTCAATAAGCACGCACTATCGTCAGCGACACTCAGCGGACCCAGAGCCCGCGCGCCAGCAAACTGCCGGCCAGCGGGATCAGGATCATGATGTGGGTCTGAATCATGACCAGACGCCGCACGCGACTGATCTCGGTCGCATCGGGCAAGGTGCCATCGGCATCAAGCTGCCGAGCCCAGCGGCGAAACGCCAGGCTGGGCGGGATGGACAACAACCCCATCACCACCAATAGCGTGAGCTTGAGGTGCAGCAGCGGCTGCTGCCAGTACCAGCCACCACCTTTGATGCCCCACCCGGTGCGCGCCAGACCGGTGAGCAAGACCACCAGCACCGCCACCCAATAAATGGTGTCCACCCGCACCAGGCGTCGCACCACGGCCGCATTGAGCCACTCGATTCGACACAGCGCCGCCTCGCTGGTGGCGAAAACCACCACGCTGAGAATGGCGACAAGGTGGGCGTAGGCCAGCAGAGATTCAAGCAGCATGGATCAGGACCGCGCAGTCAATGAGGGGATCAGAATCATGCCAGCCATCATGCCCCGGACGCCTGGCTGCGCTGCCAATACCCTGCATCGGCGTAGGCCTGCTTGATGAAGTCAATCCACAGACGCAGACGCAAAGGCAGGTGCTTGCGTTGCGCAAAGACGGCGTAGATGCCGTTGGGCGGTGCGGCGAAGTCGTCGAGCACGCTGACCAGGCGGCCGGCAGCGATGTCGTGCGCCACCTCCCAGGTGCTACGCCAGGCCAGACCCAGCCCCTGCAGGCACCATTCATGCAACACCTGACCATCGCTGCAATCGAGGCGCGCGCCGGGGCGCAGATAACTGGGTTTGCCATCCACCACAAAAACCCAGCCGCGCGTCTGGCTGGCGTCAGAGCTCAAAGTCAGGCAGGCGTGGCGGGTGAGTTCGCTGGGGTGGCGCGGGGTGCCGGCGCGTTGCAGGTAAGCGGGGGTGGCCACGCACAGGCGCCGGTTGTCGGCCAGGCGCACGCTGACGAGACTGGAGTCGGGCAGGTCGCCTACGCGCACCGCGCAGTCAAAACCTTCGTTGACCAGGTCCACCACACGGTCGGACAGGTTGAGCGAGAGGCTGACGTCGGGGTGCTGGTTCAGGAAGCCAGGCACCAAGGGGGCCACATGTCGGCGCCCGAAACCGGCCGGCGCGGTAACGCGCAGATGGCCGCTGGCCTTGACCCCACCCGCCGAGACGCTGGCCTCGGCGTTGTTGAAGTCGGCAATCAGACGCTGGCAGTCTTCCAGAAAGGCGCTGCCTTCGTGGGTCAGGCTGATGCGACGCGTGGTGCGCAGCAGGAGCTTGACCCCCAGACGCGCCTCCAGGGCGTCCATGCGTCGCCCGATGATGGCGGGTGCGACACCTTCGGCCAGCGCGGCGGCGGTGAGACTGCCTTTGGTGGCCACGGCCACAAAGGTTTCGATCTGCTTCAAACGGTCCATGGATGGTGCCTCAACCCTTGGATTCGTGCGCTCAAGTCATGAATCCATCACTTTTGTGCCTGGTAATAGCCAGGCAAGTATCGAATAAACTGCCATTCTTGCCAAGCGTGCGCCCTCGTAGCGGTACGCCCACTGGCCGCCCGACTCTTCTTTTTCCATCTTGACGAGGTTTGCATGAACGCACGCACCAATGTCCACGGCCTTCAGGTCGCCACCGATCTCTATCGCTTCATTGAAGACAAGGTGCTGCCGGGCACCGGCGTGGACAGCGCCAGCTTCTGGGCTGGTTTTGACAAGCTCGTGGCCGATCTGGCCCCCAAGAACGCCGCCCTGCTGGCCGAGCGTGACCGCATCCAGACCGAGATGGACGCTTGGCACACCGCCCACCCTGGCCCGATCAGCGACATGGCCGCCTACAAAGCCCATCTGACGAAGATTGGCTACTTGGTGCCCGTGCCGGCAGACACCCAGATCACCACGGCCAACGTGGACGCCGAACTGGCCACGATGGCCGGCCCGCAACTGGTGGTGCCCATCCTGAACGCCCGTTATGCCCTGAACGCCGCCAACGCCCGCTGGGGCAGTCTGTATGACGCCCTGTATGGCACCGATGCCATCAGCGAAGAAGGCGGCGCAGAAAAGGGCAAGGGCTACAACCCCGTGCGCGGGGCCAAGGTCATCGCCTTCGCCCGCAATCTGCTGGACCAGGCCGCGCCGCTGGCAGGCGCGTCGCACACCGCAGCCGCTGGCTACCGCGTCGAAGACGGCAAGCTGGTTGTGGCCCTGACCAATGGTTCAACCACCGGCCTGCAAGATCCGGCCAAGTTCGTGGGCTACCAAGGTGAAGCGGCCGCACCCAAGAGCGTGCTGCTGGTCAACAACGGTTTGCACCTCGACATCCAGATCAATCGCAGCACCCCGATCGGCCAGTCCGATGCCGCTGGCGTGTCAGACGTGATCATGGAGTCCGCCGTGTCCACCATCCTGGACCTGGAAGACTCGGTGGCCGCCGTGGACGCCGAAGACAAGGTGCTGGGCTACAGCAACTGGTTGGGCATTCAGCTGGGCACCCTGGCTGAAGAAGTGTCCAAGGGCGGCAAGACTTTCACCCGCACACTCAACGGCGACCGCGTGTACATCGCCCCGAACGGTGGTGAGGTCAAGCTGCATGGCCGCTCGCTGATGTTCGTGCGCAATGTGGGTCACCTGATGACCAACCCCGCCGTCCTGTGGGGCACCGAGGGCAAAGAAATTCCCGAAGGCATCCTGGACGCCGTGGTGACCACCACCATTGCCCTGCACGACCTGCAGCGTCATGGCCAGAACGGCATCACCAACTCGCGCACCGGCTCGGTTTACATCGTCAAACCCAAGATGCACGGCCCGAGCGAGGTGGCCTTTGCGAACGAGTTGTTCGGTCGCGTCGAGCAACTGCTGGGTCTGGCTGACAGCACCGTCAAGCTGGGCATCATGGACGAAGAGCGCCGCACCAGCGCCAACCTGAAGGCCTGTATCGCTGCGGCCTCCAGCCGCGTGGCCTTCATCAACACCGGCTTCCTGGACCGCACCGGCGACGAGATGCACACCGCCATGCTGGCCGGCCCGATGATGCGCAAGGGCGACATCAAAAACAGCGCCTGGATTGCTGCTTACGAGCGTCGCAACGTGCTGATAGGCCTGGAGTGCGGCTTGAGCGGCAAGGCGCAAATCGGCAAGGGCATGTGGGCCATGCCCGACCTGATGGCCGGGATGCTGGAGCAAAAGATCGCTCACCCCAAGGCCGGTGCCAACACCGCCTGGGTGCCCTCACCCACCGGTGCAACCCTGCACGCCACCCACTATCATCAGGTGAACGTGGCCCAGGTGCAAGCCGAGATCGCCGCACTGAAAGAAGATCCGCAAGCCCTGGTGGACAAGCTGTTGACCATCCCTGTAGCGGCCCAGGCCAACTGGTCGGAAGCCGAGAAGCAGCAAGAGCTGGACAACAACATCCAGGGCATCCTGGGTTATGTGGTGCGCTGGATTGACCAGGGCGTGGGTTGCTCGAAGGTGCCCGACATCCATGACATCGGCCTGATGGAAGACCGCGCCACGCTGCGCATCTCCAGCCAGCACGTGGCCAACTGGCTGCACCATGGTGTGGTGAGCGAAGCGCAAGTGCGCGCCACTTTCACCCGCATGGCCGCAGTCGTGGACCAGCAAAACGCCGGTGATGCGCTGTACCAGCCCCTGGTCGCCAACCCGAACGGTTGCGCCTTCCAGGCTGCACTCGACCTGGTGTTCAAGGGCAAGGAACAGCCTTCGGGCTACACCGAGCCGTTGCTGCATGCCTGGCGTCAGAAGAAGAAGGCACAGGGCTGATCGGCCCTAGGGAGGTCACCCCGCGCTGATGTGACAACGGTGCCCTGCGGGGCACCGTTTTTTTTTACTTGTGCAGGCGCATGCACATGTGTGCTGCGCAGCGCTGGCTCACGTCATGCGCGCCACCCACGACAGCGGCGCATGTCGCATGAAGAACCCCACCAGGGTCCAGGGCCATGACGGCACGCAAGCCTGGGCAGGTTCACGCTCGATGGCAGCCACCATGGCACGACAACCGGCCTCGGTCTCCGTCATGAGCGGCGTCTTGTCAGCCTTGCCGCTGAGCTCTGTTTCGATGTAGCCCGGAAAGATCGTGCTGACGCGAATCGGCGTGCGCAGCAAATCTGCCCGTATGCCCTCAGACAAGGCCGCCAGACCCGCTTTGGTGGCCGCGTAAGTGGTGAGGTTGCGCGGCAGACCGCGCATGGCACTCATCGACGAGATGGTGACCAGGTGACCGGCCTGCTGCTGACGAAAGATGCCCACTGCGGCTTCGCACTGTGCCAGGGCGGCAATGAAGTTGGTTTGCGCCGTCTGCAAATTGGCATCAAAACGGCCCTTGCCAACAGCTTGCCCTTTGCCCAGACCCGCATTCACGATGACGCGGTCAAGCGTACCGAACTCTTGCTGAAATGCATGGAACACCTCGAACACACGGGCGTGGTCATTCACATCCAAGGCCTTGACGCTGATGCGCACACTCGGATGCCGGGCTTGCAACTCGGCCTTCAGTTGCTCAAGCCGGTCGATGCGACGGGCGCACAACCCGAGGTTACGTCCCATGCCCGCATACAACCGGGCCATGCCTTCACCGAGCCCTGAACTGGCTCCCGTGATGACGATGTTCTGACGCACTGGCATACCTTCATCACTCCTGCAAAAAGCGCTGCACGGCAGCCACCGTGGCGGCCGGATCTTCTTCATGGGGCACATGCCCCAGGGCATCGAACATCACCACGCGGCTGCCCGCAATATCGCGCCCAAATTTCGCGGCGTTGTCTGGTGGAATCAACCGATCCTGACCACCCCACAGAATCAAGGTGGGTTGTCGCACCTGCGAAATCTGGGCGGTGAACTCGCCACTCGGACTCTGCCGGAAACGCTCGACCAAAGCACCACGGTTACCTGCACGCAAGGTCAGATCGTGATAGCGATCAATCAACTCCTGCGTCACCTTGGAGGGGTCGCCATACACGTTGCGCACGCTGGACTCGATCATGCTGCGCGGCAAGGTGTTCTGCATCAAGGGACGCAGGGCTGGTATCTGAGCGATCTTGAACCCGATGGGCATGGATTGCGGATCAAAGGGATAGCCCGCCGCATCGACCAGGACCAACTTGCTGACGCGATGCGGGTGATCGACTGCGATCTTCCAGGCCAGATTGCCGCCAAAGGAGTTGCCCGCCAGCACCACCTGGGAAACCTCCAGCTGATCCAGCAGGGCGATGACCACCTCCACATAACGGCTGAGACGATAGTTGCCATCGGGCATGGGGCCAGTCAGACCAAACCCAGGCAGATCCATGCGGATGACGCGTCGCCCGCTTTTGAGCGCCTCGGTCCAACCGTCCCAGGTGTGCAGACTGGCCGAGGTGCCGTGCAGCAGCACAATGGGCTGAGGATCCGTGCGCGGCCCCTCATCTCGCAGGTGCATCTGCATGCCCTCGATCGACACGAACTGCGAGGGCGGCGGAGCCCAACGGCCAGTGAGCGTCTCCACCGGGCGATCCGGAGCCCAACTCAAGGCCACACCCACCCCGACGAGGGCTACCAGCGCCAGCAGCAACCCCGCTGCCATCTTGCCTGCACGCATGAATCATCCTTTCAAGTGAGCGCGCATCTTGGCATGCGCGAAGTACGCCCGATTCGCCACAGACGTCCACACACCCCCGTCCTGTCGAACCAGGGGGCGAATCAACGATAAGTCAGCATACCCGCCTCGCCACCTTCCAGATGCGCGTGCTCATTGACCGACACCAGACGCACGCCGTCCCGCCCCGTCACGACTTTGGTGATGCCGGTGTTGACCAGTGTCCAGTTGATGGTGAAAGCCTGGGCGTCGCTCAGGCCCAGCAGGTGCGCGCACATCACACTGATGGTGCCGCCCGAGGTGAACACCACTGCCTGCCCCTTGGCAGGCGTAGCCCGCACCAACTCATCCAGTGCAGTCACGCAACGCAGCTTGAACACCGACCAGGGCTCGGCGTACTCGTCATCGTGGTGACCACTCAGCCAACGACTCACCGCATCCTGGAAGAACTTCTGAAACGCCCGGCGTGGATCGTCGGCCCCCGCCATGTCCGCCATCATCGCGATCTTGCTCGCATAGCGCGGTTCAGCCACCTGGATGACATTCTCGTGATCAAATTCATTGACCCCGGGCAAGACCTGCAAAGGCCGATTCACCCCCAGTTCCGCCACGGCCCCGACGGCCGTTTCCTGATGTCGGCGCATGCTGCCACTGAAGACCATGTCCGGCACCACCCCACGCACCTTGAGCGCCCGACCGACCACGCCAGCCTGCCGGTGTCCCAGACTGGACAGCGCGTCGTAGTTGTCACTGCCAAACGAAGCCTGGCCATGGCGCACAAGGTAAATCGCCCCCATCTCAGCGCTTGACCCCGTACTTCATCAACTCCAGGCGAGCGATCATGCCCTTGTGCACCTCATCCGGTCCATCGGCCAGCCGCAGGGAACGCGCCTGGTTGAAGAAAGCCGTCAGCGGCGTATCGTGCGAGACACCTGCCCCGCCGTGCATCTGAATGGCGAAGTCCACCACGTTTTGCAACATGGTCGGGGCGACCACCTTGATGGCTGACACGTCGGTCAGCGCACTCATCACGCCCAGCGTGTCGATCTTCCACGCAGCCTGCAAGGTCAGCAACCGGGCCTGATCAATGGCAACACGACACTCGGCAATGCGCTCACGGTTGCCACCCAGGTCGATCAAGGGCTTGCGGAACGCGGTGCGAGCCAGGCCTCGCTGAATTGCGAGCTCCAGCGCCTTCTCCGCCGCACCAATGCAGCGCATGCAGTGGTGGATGCGTCCCGGCCCCAGGCGACCCTGGGCGATCTCGAAACCACGGCCCGGCCCGGAAATGAAATGGCCGATCGGCACGCGCACATTGTGAAAGTGCACCTCGCCATGACCGTGGGGCTCGTCATACTCGCCAAACACCGGCAGCATGCGGACGATCTCGACGCCCGGCGTGTCCAGTGGCACCAGCACCATCGAGTGCTGGTGATGCCGATCCTTGCTCTCATCCGGCGTCAACGCCATGAAGATGCCAATCTTGCAGCGCGGGTCGCCCACGCCGGACGACCACCACTTCTTGCCATTCAAGACAATGTGATCGCCGTCGATCACGGCCGTGGCCGCCATGTTGGTGGCGTCAGACGAGGCCACATCCGGCTCGGTCATGAAAAACACCGAACGAATGTCACCGGCCAGCAAGGGCGTGAGCCACTGCGCCTTTTGCTCGGCATTGCCGTACTTCCACAACACTTCCATGTTGCCGGAGTCAGGCGCATTGCAGTTGAAAATCTCGGGGGCCATCATCGAACGGCCCGTCTGCTCGGCACTGAAAGCGTAATCGAGCACGCTCAGTCCCGCGCCCAATTCGGCATCGGGCAGAAACAGGTTCCACAGCCCCTCCTCCCGCGCCTTGGCCTTCAAGGCCTCGACACGCGGCGGTATCTGCCACGCCGTCCAATCCCCACCATGACGCTGCTGCAAAATGCCAGCCCAGTGCTCGGCTTCAACCGGCGCGATGTGGGTGTCAATGAAGGCCCGCACACGTTGTGCCGTCCGGGCTGCGCGTTCACTGGGTTGAAAGTCCATGCCTGTCTCCTGAGGTTCAGGCCACCATCCTACGTCGCCCTGAACTGTGCATCAAATGATGAATTTTTACCCCAAGTCATGCATACCTTGCATGGCCAGACACGCCCCCTCCGCCACGCAAGCGCGCATCCAGCGGTGCACCGGATCGCCCTCGCGATCGGCATGCCAGTACAGCCAGATCCCCATCGCCGGCATAGGGGCCTGCAACTCCCGCAGCACCAACGGCAAACCACGCGTCAACCCCTGGGCGTAGGTGCGCGGCAAAGTCAGCAGCGCACTGCCATGTGCCACCACATTGGCCGCAGCAAAGTAATGCTGACAACGCAAGATCACCTCGCGCTCGCCCCGCCCCAAGCCTGCCCACACCGGTTGCAGCGGGTCCGGACGTTCAGGCTGCAAAGCCACCATCACATGCTGGCAGGCAAAGTAGTCATCCAGACTGATCGGCCCGCCCGCCAGCGGATGATCGGCATGCATCAGCACCGCCAGGGTTTCATCCGCCAGATGCTCGCCACGAATGCGCGGCCCCACCCGACGCTGCCGGTCAATCACCAGATCCACCTCACCCAGCGTGAGGGCGCGCTCCAGCGCATCACGCGGCACCCGCACACTGGTCAGACGCACCCGTGGTGCCTCCAGCCCCAGTCGCGCCATCAAAGGCGGCAAGGCAATCGCCTCCAGCACGTCCCGCATGCCCACCCTCAGCGTCATGTCCAGGGTCGCAGGCTCAAAACTCTCGGCCTGCGCCATCAGCGACTGCAACCCTCGCAAATGCGCCTGCACCTCCCCGATCACACGGCGCGTCAACTCGGTTGGCACCATGCTATTGCCCTGCCGCACAAACAGCGGATCCCCCCACAGGCGCCGCAGACGTGCCAAGGCGTGGCTGACAGCAGGTTGACTCAAATGCAGATGCCGTGCGGCACCCGAGATACCCCCTTGCTCATAGACGGCATCCATGACGCGAAAGAGATTGAGATCGAGACGGGTAACGGGTATCACCATGACGCCACATTACACCGCAGCAGACGTCCATCGTTGCCACATATTTGGCGCATTGCAACACCCACAAGGCTTGATGGCGGGCGATAATGGCCCGCTTGCCGATCACATCGGCGCTTTGGAGCCATCACCTTGGACAGTCCCCATCGGTGACCGCCCACTTCAGCCATCCGGCCGTTCAGCCCACGCAAGGCACGACACCGGATGCGACCCACCGGATTGGGTCTTGCGGAAGGGGGCGGCACAACCTGACACCCCCTCGACCTGTGAGACGCGCACGCCCCTTGAGCGTCGTGCCGTCCACGTGCTGGAGTTTGCATGCTCAACGTCTTCACGCTGGCCAACGGTCGGCTGTTTCAGGAAGAAATCGACAGTCTGGATGGCCTCAATTCTGCCCATCCCGTCTGGGTTGACCTGGAAGACCCTTCGCCCGAAGAGAAAAGCTGGATCGCCGTCAAGTTCGGGCTCATGATCCCGGCCGACATCATCGACGACGACCTCGAAGAATCCGCCCGGTTCTATGAAGAAGACGGTGCCATCCACATCCGTTCCGACTTTCTGATCGACGATGATGAAGCCCCACGCAACGTGCGGGTGGCCTTCATCCTGCACGACAAGGTGCTGTTCTCGGTCCACCGCGAAGACCTGCCCGTGTTCCGCCTGCTGCGCATGCGCGCACGCCGCATTCCCGCCCTCATCGAAGACGCCAAGGACGTGCTGCTCAAGCTCTACGACGCCGATGCGGAATACTCGGCCGACACCCTCGAAGGCATCTACGACGATCTTGAAAAAGTCAGCCACCGTGTCCTGAAAGATGAGGTCAACGACCAGGCCGCCGGTGAAGCGCTGGCCGCCATTGCGCGCCAGGAAGACCTGAACGGACGCATCCGTCGCAACGTCATGGACACGCGCCGTGCCGTCAGCTTCATGATGCGTGCGCGCATGCTCAACGCCGACCAGTTCGAAGAAGCCCGCCAGATCCTGCGCGACATCGACTCGCTCGACAGTCACACCGCCTTCCTGTTCGACAAGATCAACTTCCTGATGGACGCCACCGTCGGCTTCATCAACATCAACCAGAACAAGATCATCAAGATCTTCTCGGTGGCCTCGGTGGCCTTGCTGCCACCCACCCTGATCGCCAGCATCTATGGCATGAACTTCCAGCACATGCCTGAGCTGAGCCAGAAGTGGGGCTACCCCTTGGCGCTGTGCCTGATGCTGCTGTCCATCGTGACGCCGTTCTGGTTCTTCCGTCGCAAAGGCTGGTTGAAGTAAGGTGCCCTGTCTGAACCTGCCGCCGCTGCCACCCGGCTTGTGGCGTGTGATGCTCAGCACGGCCCTGGTCGTGCTCGCCTTCAGCCTGCTCAGCCCCGTGCTGGCAGTGCGTCTGCAGACAGCGGGCGTCAGCGGCACGGCCATCGGCACCTTTGCCATGCTGTCGTTCCTCAGCGTGGCCCTGCTCATTCCGGTCGTCCCCCATGTGTTCGCCCGCATCGGTGTGGGCCAGGCCTACCGGCTGGGACTGGCCCTCGAACTGATCGCCTGCCTGGGCTACCTGCTGACCGACAACTACACCCTGTGGTGCGCGCTGGGTGTGCTGGGCGGCGTCGGCGCGGCAGCTGCCTGGAACGCCACCGAAGCCCTGATTGCGCACAACGTGCCCGCCAGCCACCGAGGCCGCCTCACCGGCCTGTATCAGGCCATTCTGGGTGCCGGGATGGCCATCGGCCCTTTTCTGCCCGGACTGCTCGGATTGGGGCCACTGCAAGCCAATGCCGTCGCCGCCACCGGGTTGGCACTCGGATTAAGTCTGACGCTGACCCCAACCGTCGGTCAACTCAAAGCCATGCACGCAGACCGCGAGCCCATGAGCATGCTGGCTGCCTGGCGCTTTCGCCCCGTGCTGGTGTGGGCCGCCATCGTCGGTGGCGTCTTCGAAGTGGGCCTGGGCACCATCACCACGGCCTATGGTTCGCAAATCGGACTCAATCTGGCCGCAGCCACCTCCATTGCCGGAGCCCTCGGCATGGGCAGCTTTACCCTGCAATACCCTTTGGGCTGGTTGGCCGACCACGTTGCCTCGCGCCGCCTGTTTGCCATCGGTGCGGTCGTGCTGGCCATCAGTGGCGTGGCCTTCACCTTCGCCAGCCAATGGCCCGCCCTGATCTGGGTCTGCGCTGCTCTCTGGGGCGCGGTGGGTGGAGCCCTCTACACCCTGAGCATGATCCGCGTCGCCCACGACTTTGCCGACTCATCGGCGCTGGCCGGCACCTCGGCCATGATCGCCGGCTACACCATCGGCGGCTCGGTGGGACCACTGGTCAGCGGCTGGGTCTTTGACCACGTCGGCGTCCTCGGACAAGGCTGCTGGCTGACCGTGCTCGCCCTCAGCCTGCTGTGGCTGCAGCGCCAACCCACCCTCGGCTCAAACGCCTGACACCTCTCCCTTCGCGACAGCCAGATCACGCAGCAAACTCTGCAACAAATCGGCAGGTACCGGCTTGTGCAACAAGGCCAGACCCTGCGCCTGCGCATCATGCAAACGCTCGACAGCGGTATCTCCCGTGACCAAAGCCGCCGGCACCCTCATCCCCAGCCGCTCACGCACGGCTGCAACCGCCTGAAGCCCCGTCTCAGCGCTGCGCAGACGGTAATCCGCCAGCACCACATCCGGCACAAACCTCGACAGACACTGCAAGGCCGCATCCGCCGATGCCACCACCTCGCACTGCACACCCCATACCCCCATCAGGTCGGACATCGCCAACCGTACACTCTCATCGTCATCGATGAGCAGCACCCTCAAACCCCGCAAGGCCTGCGCCGATGCGGGCAACCGCTCCGGTGCCAACGACGGCCGCAAGCCCTGCGGCAAACTCACGCGGAACACCGTACCGCGCCCCGGACGCGACACCAACTCCACACTCACCCCCATGGCCTTGGCCAAACCCTGCACAATCGCCAGCCCCAAGCCCAAGCCATTGCGTCGGTCCCGCTGCGGATTGCCCAGCTGCTGGAATGCATGAAAAATCGTTTGGTGCGACTCGGACGGAATGCCGATCCCGGTGTCCCACACCTCAATCACCGCACGGCCACCACGCTGACGGCAGGCCAGCAGCACCCCGCCACGCTCGGTGTAGCGGATTGCATTGAGCAGCAGATTGCGCAAAATCAGCTCCACCATGCCCTGATCGGCAAAAGGCGTCGCCACCGTGTCACGCATGCGCAAAACCAAACCCTTGTCGGCCGCCCACGGTGCCAACTCCCGCTCCAGCTTGTGAAACAAAGGCTGCAAGGCAAAACTGTGCGGCTGCGGCTCGATCATGCCCGCACCCACTTTTGAAAAATCCAGCAAGGTATTGAGCATCTCGCTGGCCGCCGTGTTCGATGCCTGCGCATGCTCGAGCAACATCGCCTGACGCGCCTCCAGCCCGGACCGCGCCAGCGAGCCCAGAAACAACCCTGCGGCATGCAATGGTTGGCGCAAATCATGGCTGGCTGAAGCCAGAAACAGCGTCTTGGCGCGATTGGCCTCCTCCGCCGTCTGCTGAGCCCCTTCAGCCAGATCGCGCGCCAACTGTGCCTGCTGCGTCTGCTCACGCAGTTGCACCACCAGATCATCATTGTCCAGACGCAAAGCCAGGGCGCGGCGCACAGCCAATCCCGTATGACGGGCAAACAGCGCCATCGCCACCAGGTACAACATCCCGCCAAGCCCCAGGGAGGTCATGACCGGATCCTGCCAACGCAACAGCGCCACAACCATGGGCAGCATGCAACTCAGCCAGAACAACTGCGCCAATCGCCAAACCGGCGCAAACACCAGCAACCCGGCCGAACTCAACCCCGCCATCACACCGACCACAATGTGCATGGAAGCCGGTCGCGCTGCGTCAATGAACAGCAGAGGCAACATCCCCCAGGCTCCTCCCAAGCCCAGGCAGATGCCACTCATGACACGCCGATAATGCTCCGCCGTACCCTCTGCACCAGGGAGTTCCGGACGCGGCAATCGCCGGTGGCACCACACCCCAACCCCACACATCAACGTGACGGCCACGGCCCACAGCGCCACGCTCGTGTCATTCAAGGCATACAAAAAGGCCGCCACCGTCAACCAGGCAGCCAGCACCGAGGTCCGCAAGGTGACACCCACATTGCTGTCGAGCAACGACAGCTGAGCAGCCAGCAGGCGGGTAGATCCGGCAGATCGGGGGGCCGGGCCGCGCAGCCAGGCCAGCACCGTCATGGCGTCACCCACCCTCGGGCCAACGCTTCGGTGTAAGCCTCCTGCCGACTGGTCGCATTCAGGCGCTCGGTCAGACCCGACACCTCGGCGCGGACCTCGTTCTCACTCAAACCCAACTGACGCGCGATGGCCTTGTTGGGCGTTCCCCGCCCCAGGTAGGACAAGATCGCCAACTGACGCGCGCTCAACGCTCCGACAGGCTCGACACGGTCGATCACGCCTGTCAACGCCACCGATACCGCCCCGCCCCCGCTCACACGCACGGGCTCTGGACGCGCCACCGACGAAGTCACAGCAAAAGAACCTCGACTCGATAACGCCAAATGCACAGCGGCAACGATTTCAGCCGCCGAGGCCACCTTGGCCACCAGACCCGCGGCACCTCGCTGCTGCGCCTGCGCCAGACGCTCTGCATCCACCTGCGCAGACATCAACAAAATCGGACACCCCGGCAACAAAGATTGCAACTGAGCCAGGTTGTCCAGCCCATCACCGTCTGGCAACTGAATGTCCAGCATGACCAGGTCCGGTGCGGGCTGCATGTCACGCACCATGTCCAGCGCCTGGGCCCACTGTCCAGCATGCCGCATCACAGCCAAGGGCCAATACTCGGACAGCATGATGCCCAGCCCGGTGCGAAACAGGGCATGGTCATCCACCAGCAGGAAGCAAGGTCCGGAATGATTCATGAATGCAAGACTTAACGGCCATCAAGTATCGCCTGACGCGTCGTCATGGAACAGACCTGCCCTCACGGACAGGTCCGTTTCCCCCCATCAGAGGGAGTCATCCTGTCAAGGAATACCGCGCTCAGCGTGCACGGCGCGCCTTGACGGCATCCGACAGCACCTTCAACACTTCTTTGGAGTCATCCCAACCAATGCACGCATCGGTGATCGACTGGCCGTAAGTCAGCTTGGACGGATCATCCTTGCCCGGTGTGAACTTCTGGGCACCCGCGCACAGATGGCTCTCGACCATCACACCAAAGACCTGGTTCGAACCACCCGCCACCTGTTGCGCAATGTCCTTGGCCACCACCACCTGACGCTCATGCTGCTTCGAGCTGTTGGCGTGCGAGAAATCCACCATCAACGAAACAGGCAACTTCGCCGCGTCCAGATCCTTGCAAGCGGCAGCCACACTCTCCGCGTCGTAGTTGGGAGTCTTGCCACCGCGCAAGATCACATGACAGTCCGGATTGCCGGCCGTCTCCACGATGGCAACCTGCCCGCTCTTCGCCACCGACAAAAAGTGGTGAGGACGGGAAGCTGACTGCATGGCGTCCGTCGCAATCTTGATGTTGCCATCGGTTCCATTCTTGAATCCGATCGGGGCACTGATCCCCGAAGCCAGTTCGCGATGAACCTGGCTTTCCGTTGTACGCGCACCGATCGCACCCCAAGAAATCAGATCGCCAATGTACTGAGGCGAAATCACATCCAGGAACTCGCTGCCCGCAGGCATGCCCATGCGATTGATCTCCAGCAGCAGATGACGTGCCATCCGCAAACCCTCGTCAATCTTGTAGGACTCATCCAGATAAGGGTCGTTGATCAGACCCTTCCAGCCGACTGTTGTGCGGGGCTTCTCGAAATACACCCGCATGACCACCTCCAGCGTATCGCGGTAGGTCTCACGCAAGGCGAGCAGCTTGCGCCCGTACTCGATGGCGGCGGCCGGGTCGTGGATCGAACACGGGCCGATGATGACCAACATGCGGTCATCCTTACCATGGATGATCTTTCGAATGGCCTTGCGGGTGTCACTCACCAATGCTTCAACAGCGGTGCCCCGAATCGGGAAAAAGCGGATCAAAGCCTCCGGTGGCGGCAGAGTGGTCACTTTCTTGATGCGGGCATCGTCGGTTTCAGAGGTACGTTCGGCGGGTGAGACCCAGCCGACTGTGGCGCTGGACTTGGCTGTCATGAGAATTCCTGTCGCGAGGCAAGTTGGTCAGAAAACGTCGAAAAAAAACCGCCGGGTTTGCCCGGCGGTTTTCAGGATCTGGGTGGTCTGCTTACGCGTCCGCCACTCCTGCGCCGGTAGGGTGCTGGAAATGAAAGAAGCTAAAGTAAAAGCGAACCGACTTCATGGTCTTGACTGTAGCACGTTGCACGCCCACGTCACAAGACCTCGCAGCCCAGGCAAGAAAAAACCGGCTGCCAGCAACACTGGACAACCGGTTCGGGTCAGTCGCAACGGAACCTCAGTCCCGTTGCAACCGAGCGATCAGATCATGAAGATCAGACCAACTCGGCCTTCTGGACCAGACGGGTCACGACCCAGCTCTTGGTCTTGGACAGAGGGCGGCTTTCACAGATCTCGACCACATCACCGATCTTGAACTCATTGTTCTCGTCGTGTGCATGGTACTTGCGCGACTTGGCCACAATCTTGCCGTACAACTCGTGCTTGGCACGACGCTCGACCAACACCGTCACGGTCTTGGCGCGGGCATCGCTGACCACCTTGCCCACGAAGGAGCGGGTGACTTTGGTTTGAGCTTCCGTCATTGGGCGGCTCCTTTCTTCTCGGTCAGAATCGTCTTGACACGTGCAATGTCGCGACGGGTCTTCTTCAGAGCCGAGTGATCATTGAGCTGCTGGGTGGCACGCTGCATGCGCAGGTTGAAGTGCGACTTCAGCAGGTCCTTGATTTCGGTTTCCAGTGCGGCCACATCCTTGGCGCGCAGTTCAGAGGCTTTCGCCATAACTTTCTCCTTAGCGCCTGATTAGATGCCGAACTGACGGCCGACGAAAGTGGTGCTCAGTGGCAGCTTTGCAGCAGCCAGCGTGAACGCCTCACGAGCGAGTGCCTCGGGCACGCCCTGGATTTCATAGAGCACTTTGCCAGGCTGAATTTCAGCCACGTAGTACTCGACGTTACCCTTGCCGTTGCCCATGCGAACTTCAGCAGGCTTGTTCGTGATCGGCTTGTCGGGGAAGATGCGGATGAAGATGCGACCACCACGCTTGACGTGACGGGAAATCGCACGACGTGCAGCTTCGATCTGACGAGCCGTGATACGACCGCGCTCAGTGGCCTTCAGGCCAAAATCGCCGAAGGACACATCGGCACCGCGGGTGGCAACACCCGTGTTACGGCCTTTGTGTTCCTTGCGGAACTTGCGACGATTAGGTTGCAACATGATTATTCTCCTTTCGCTTCGGCGACGGGAGCCTTGCGAACGCGCTTGACATCAGCGACGACAGCAGGCTTGTCGCTGCCATCAGCCGGTGCGCCATCCGCACGCGGGGCACCACGGCCTGGGCCGCCACGACCACCAGCAGGACGACGATCGCCACCAGGACGGTCGTTACGAGGACCACGGCGGTTGCGACGATCGTCTTGGCTGTCGTCGCCCTTGAGCACAGGGGCTTCGCCATTGGCCAGACGGTCACCACGATAGACCCACACCTTCACGCCGATCACACCATAAGTGGTATGAGCTTCGGAGGTGCCGTAGTCGATGTCAGCACGCAGAGTGTGAAGCGGCACACGACCTTCGCGGTACCACTCGGTACGTGCGATTTCGATGCCATTCAGACGACCAGCCGACATGATCTTGATGCCCAGGGCACCCAGACGCATGGCGTTCTGCATCGCACGCTTCATGGCACGGCGGAACATGATGCGCTTTTCCAGCTGCTGCGTGATCGAATCAGCGATCAGTTGAGCATCGACTTCAGGCTTGCGCACTTCTTCGATGTTCACCGAGACCGGGCAATTCAGACGCTTGGCCAGTTCGAGCTTCAGGTTCTCGATGTCTTCGCCCTTCTTGCCGATCACCACGCCCGGACGAGCCGAGAAAATGGTGATGCGTGCGCTCTTGGCGGGACGCTCGATCAAGATGCGCGACACGGCCGCGTTCTTGAGCTTTTTCTTCAGGAATTCGCGGACTTCCAGGTCTTCAGCCAACATCGAGGCAAAGTTGCGATTGGTAGCGTACCAACGCGATGCCCAGTTGCGGGTGACGGCCAGGCGGAAGCCGGTTGGGTGGATTTTTTGTCCCATGATCAGCCTCTGCTTAGTTGCCCACGGTCACATAGATGTGGCAAGTCGGCTTGCTGATGCGGTTGCCACGACCCTTTGCACGGGCGGTGAAACGCTTCAGCGTGGTGCCTTGCTCCACATAAATGGTCTTGACCTTCAGTTCGTCGATGTCAGCACCGTCATTGTGCTCGGCGTTGGCAATTGCCGACTCCAGAGCCTTTTTGATGATGCCAGCCGCCTTCTTCTGGGTGAACTCCAGGATGTTCAGGGCTTGGTCCACCTTCTTGCCGCGGATCAGGTCAGCGACCAGACGACCCTTGTCAACAGACAGGCGAACACCACGAACGATTGCTTTGGTTTCCATCGTCGCTGCTCCTTATTTCTTGGCTTTCTTGTCGCCTGGATGACCCTTGAACGTACGGGTCAGGGCGAACTCGCCGAGCTTGTGACCAACCATCTGGTCCTGGATGTACACGGGCACGTGTTGCTTGCCGTTGTGAACGGCAATCGTCAGGCCAATGAACTCAGGCAGGATGGTCGAACGACGCGACCAGGTCTTGACAGGCTTTTTGTCTTTGGTTTCGACAGCCTTCTCGACCTTGGCCAGCAGGTGATGGTCAACGAACGGACCCTTTTTAAGAGAACGAGCCATTTCAGCCTACCTCTTATTTCTTGCGACGCGACACAATGAAGGTCTGCGTGCGCTTGTTGTTACGGGTACGGTAGCCCTTCGTCATGGTGTTCCATGGCGAGACGGGAACCTGACCTTCGCCAGTGCGGCCTTCACCACCACCGTGCGGGTGATCCACCGGGTTCATGGCAACGCCACGAACGGTCGGACGGATGCCCTTCCAGCGGATGGCACCGGCCTTACCGTACCGACGCAGGCTGTGCTCTTCGTTGCTCACTTCACCCAAAGTGGCGCGGCATTCGATGTGAACCTTGCGGACTTCACCGGAGCGCAGGCGAACCTGAGCGTAGGTACCCTCACGGGCCATCAACACAGCGGACGTACCAGCCGAACGAGCGATCTGACCGCCCTTGCCAGGCTTGAGTTCGATGTTGTGGATGGTCGAGCCCACGGGGATGTTGCGGATGGGCAGCGCGTTGCCAGCCTTGATCGGGGCTTCAGAGCCGCTGATCACGGTGGCACCAGCTTCCAGACCACGGGGAGCGATGATGTAGCGACGCTCGCCGTCGGCATAGCACACCAGAGCGATGTGAGCCGTACGGTTCGGGTCATATTCAATGCGCTCGACCTTGGCGGGGATGCCATCCTTGTTGCGGATGAAGTCAACCACGCGGTAGTGGTGCTTGTGACCACCACCCTTGTGGCGGATCGTGATGTGACCGTTGTTGTTACGGCCAGCATTCTGGATCTGCGGCTCCAACAGCGCAGCGTGAGGCGCGCCCTTGTGCAGGTGTTTGTGCACCACCTTCACCACGCCACGACGGCCTGGGGAAGTAGGTTTGAGTTTAACGACGGCCATGATTACGCAGCCTCCCCGGAGAAGTTCAGCTCTTGACCCGCAGCCAGAGACACATAGGCCTTCTTGGCGTGGTCGCGGCGACCGATACGGCCACCAAAGCGCTTGGTCTTACCCTTCTGGTTCAGGACTTGCACCGACTTCACTTCGACCTTGAACAGCAGCTCGACAGCGGCCTTGATCTCGGGCTTGGTGGCATCGCGCATCACCTTGAACAGCACTTGCCCACGCTCTTCAGCAGCGGCCGTGGCCTTTTCCGAAATGATCGGAGCGACCAGCACCTTCAGCAGGCGGGCTTCATCAAATTTCAGAGTGCTCATGCGAACATCTCCTGCAGCTTGGCGATCGCACCCTTGGTGACCACGACCTTCTTGTAGAAGACCAGGGACAGGGGATCGGCGTAACGGGGCTCAACCACCAGCACGTTGGGCAGGTTGCGAGCGGCCAGGAACAGGTTTTCGTTGACTTCGTCAGCGATCACAAGGACGTGGTCCAGGTTCATGGCCTTCAACTTGGCGGCCAGCAGCTTGGTCTTGGGGGCTTCGATCTCGATCGAATCCACCACGGCCAGACGGCCTTCGCGAGCCAACTGCGAGAAGATGGCGGCCATGCCGGCGCGGTACATCTTCTTGTTGACCTTGTGCGAGAAGTTCTCGTCAGGGCTGTTCGGGAAAATCCGACCACCCCCACGCCACAGGGGCGAGGACGTCATACCTGCACGAGCGCGGCCGGTGCCTTTTTGGCGCCATGGCTTCTTCGTGGAGTGCTTGACGGTCTCGCGGTCCTTCTGGGCGCGCGTACCTTGGCGAGCGTTGGCTTGGTAAGCGACAACGACCTGATGGATCAGGGCTTCGTTGTAGTCACGGCCGAACACGGTGTCGGATGCTTCAACCTTGGAAGCAGCCTGACCTTGCTCATTGAGGAGCTCGAGCTGTGCCATCAGTTGGCTCCTTTCTTGCTCTTGACCTTCACGGCCGGACGCACGGTGACAAAGCCACCCTTGGCACCCGGCACAGCACCTTTGACCAGCAACAGTTGACGGGCTTCGTCAACGCGCACGATGTCGAGGTTCTGCGTGGTGACGGCCTCGTCACCCATGTGACCGGTCATCTTCTTGCCAGGGAACACGCGACCAGGATCCTGGGCCATCGAGATGGAGCCAGGAACGTTGTGCGAACGCGAGTTACCGTGCGAAGCACGCTGCGAGCTGAAGTTGTGGCGCTTGATGGTACCGGCGAAGCCTTTACCAATCGAAGTGCCCTGCACATCGACCAGTTGACCAGCCTGGAACAAGGCTGCGGGCGCAATGCTGCTACCCGCCTTGTACTCGGCGGCGACTTCGGGGGCCACGCGGAATTCCTTGGTGACTTCACCGGCTTCGACGCCAGCTTTGGCGAAGTGACCGGCTTCGGGCTTGGTGACACGCGAAGCTTTGCGCGCACCGAACACCACCTGCACGGCGGTGTAGCCGTCAGTCTCAACGGTTTTGACCTGGGACACACGGTTGTTGGACACATCCAGCACCGTCACAGGAACAGCATCGCCGTCCTCCGTGTAGATGCGCATCATGCCCACCTTGCGGCCCAGCAATCCGAGGCGATTGCTAAGACTCATGGTTTTTTCTCCAGCCCCACGTGGGAGCCTTGTACACAAACCCGACAACGATTGGCCGGGCCGATCTTTCGACGCCGTATGCAACATGCAAATCTGCTTGATCCGCATGAAATCACCCGACGTCTTTGAATTTCCGCTTTGCGTGTTTTGCGTTGCTTAATAATTAGGCAACGGGCAAGCCACCCATTACGGGAAAGCCTGCCATCATATCAAACACCCAGCACTTTCGCAAGCGCCTCCATCTATCAGGCGCAAAAAAACCGCCCGAAGGCGGTTTGGTGCAGCGATCAGCCGAAGCCGAACGATCACTGCAGCTTGATTTCAACGTCCACACCCGCAGGCAGGTCAAGCTTCATCAGGGCGTCAACCGTCTTGTCGGTTGGGTCCACGATGTCCATCAGACGCTGGTGGGTGCGAATTTCAAACTGGTCACGCGATGTCTTGTTGACGTGGGGCGAGCGCAGGATGTCGAAACGTTGCAGACGGGTCGGCAGGGGCACTGGGCCCTTGACGATTGCGCCGGTACGTTTGGCGGTTTCAACGATTTCAGCCGACGACTGGTCGATCAGCTTGTAGTCGAATGCCTTCAGGCGAATGCGGATCTTTTGTTGTGCCATGACACACTTCCTTTAATTAAAGAACAATGACGCCCGACCACCAGCGGGAAAGCCAGCGGCGGGCATGTGTCATGTGAATCAGTCGAAGATCTTGGCAACGACGCCAGCGCCGACGGTACGACCGCCTTCACGGATGGCGAAGCGCAGGCCTTCTTCCATGGCGATCGGGGCAATCAGCTTGACGGTGATCGACACGTTGTCGCCAGGCATGACCATTTCCTTGTCGGCTGGCAGCTCGATGGAAC
>JAGOKC010000022.1 GCA_017994835.1 Aquabacterium sp.
AAGACACCCCGGTGTCGGGTCAGGTCGTCGCCAGCGATGCCGATGGCAATCCTCTGAGCTACACCGCTGGCACCGCGCCCGCCCACGGCAGCGTCACCGTCAACCCGGACGGCACCTGGACCTACACACCCGGCAGCAACTTCAACGGCACGGATGTTTTCACTGTCACGATTTCCGACGGCCAAGGTGGCATCAGCACCGCCACGGTCAATGTTGGCATCACTGCCGTCAACGATGCGCCCACCCTCGGCAGCGCCAGCGTCGCATTGCTGGAGGCTGATCTCGCCTCCGCAGTCTCAACCCAATCCGGGTCACTCAACACCCTTGACATTGACAGCGCAACCGTCACCACCAGGCTCGCACTCCCCACCGCTGCTCTGACCTCCTCGGGTGCCGCAGTCACCTGGTCGCTCAGCTCGGACGGCCACACCTTGCTCGGCACCGCAGACAGCAGCGAAGTCCTTCGCGCCACCATCGACAACCAGGGCAACTACACCGTCACCCTCTCCAAACCCATTGACCACGCCGTAGATCAAGGTCAAAACCTTGCATCCTTCAACATTGGCATCTCGGCAACAGATGGCATCGCCACCACGCTAGGCAGCCTGACCGTTCGCATCACCGACGACACCCCCGAAGCCAATGCCGCAGTGCACAGCCTGCGCATTCGCACCGACACCATCAACGTCAACGATCTCGATGCGGGCTTCATCGGTGACACCTACCAAAACTACAGCTACTTCGAAGTTCGGCGCACCGATGCGGATTCGCACGACACCTTCGTTGACCGCCTGCGCTGGGGTGATCCTGTCAGCAACTCCCTCAAATCAGGTTACGACCTGGTGGACAACGTCGGCTTCACCAGCAGCACCGGCACAGTCATCACCGAAGGCACTGCGTTCAAACTGGGCGACTTCACGCACTCCAACTACGCCATCTACGGCGGCAGCTCAACCTTGAGCTACACCGACGTCACCATCCGCATGGACGTGACCATCAACGGCGTGTCCACCCCAGTCGCTTTCAGCGTTCGACTCAACCACACCGAAACACCCAACAGTGCAGACGCCGTCGCCTCCCGCGACATCATCACCCTGCCCGCTCAGACCGTCAGCGTGCAAATTGCGGGTCAAAGCTACACCGTCAGCCTGCTCGGTTTCCAAGACAAGAGCGGCAACATCGTCAACACGATCTACACCGACGAAGGCACCAACAACAACACCTTCGGCATCTACGCACAAGTCTCCTCGGTTCAAACGCCCGTTCAGACCAGCGGTGAACTGCTCAACCAGGCGGGTGCCGATGGTGCCTACCTCTCCGAAGTCATCATTGACGGCACCCGCTACGGCTACAACCCCACCAGCGGCATCACCGTCACATCCGGCACCGATCACGGCAACTTCTCTGCCGCTGACCAGACCCTCACCGTTCAAACCGGTCTGGGCGGCGTCTTCGTGATCGACATGGACGACGGCAACTACACCTACACCGCATCCACCAACGTCACCAGCAGCGCCAGCGACGTGCTGGCCTACACCGTGCGTGATGTCGATGGCGACACCGCCAGCGCCACGGTCGTCGTCAACGTCGCCCCGCCAACCACGGTCACCCTGAGCAACACCGGCATCCCCTACCAAGGCAACGCCGACCCTGAAAACATCTTCGGCAGCAGCGGCAACGACACCATCTATGGTGATGGCGGCTCTGATCACATCTCGGGCAACGGCGGCAACGACACGGTTCACGGCGGACAAGGCAGCGACCTGCTCGGCGGTGGTGCCGGTTCGGACGTCTTTGCCTGGTCTTTCAACGACCAGGGCACGCCTGGCGACGCCTACCACGACGTCATCACCGACTTCAACACCGCCAGCAGACTCGCAGGCGGCGACGTGCTCGACCTGCGCGACCTCCTGCAAGGCGAGCTGCACCTGGGCACCAACTCAGGCAACCTGGGCAACTTCCTGCAATTTGAAAACGTGGGGGGCAACACCCTGCTGCACATCAGCAGCACCGGAGCCTACAACTCAGGCTATGCCGCCACCAAAGATGATCAGACCATCACCCTGCAAGGCGTTGACCTCAGCAACAACAACACCCTCAGCAACTCGCAGATCATTCAAAACCTGCTCGCTGGCGGCAAGCTGATCACCGACTGACCGGAGACCGGCTCCGACTCACATTTTCACGACCGGGCCGGTCACCCCATCCACACCCAGGCGATGCAGCACAGGGATGTCAGCCAGGTCACTCACGCCCTCGGCGTACACCTGCAAGCCCAAACCGTGCAGCATTCCGGCCGTGGCCTGAACAAACGCAGCGCGCGCCCCATCCTGACAAACCCCTTGCACCACCGACGCATCGAGCTTCACGTAGTCCAACCCGGCCTCGAACAAAAACTCGATGCGCGTCAAACGCTCACCAGCATGCTCCAGCCCGATGCGTGCACCCAATGGTCGCAGCTGCTTACACAACTCCCGCACCAGTTCAAACCGATCCACTGCGGCCCCCTCGGCCACCTCCAGCGACAGCAATCGCGCCTCCTTGGGCGACGCCAACAACAAAGCGCGCACACGCGGCACAAAGCCACTGTCCAACAAAGACGCGGGTGACAGGTTCACACCCCGAGGCACCCTATCCCTGGCCATGCTCTCCAACGCCAGGCGCACCGCCATCTCATCAATCTCGGACATCAAGGTCGAGCGCAACGCCATCGGCAACCAGGTCGATGCCACCTCATGCGCGCCATCCCGCTCAATCTGAATCCGCATTGGACACTCCTGATGCACCAGACGGCCCAGGCGATCCACCAACGGAAACGCCACCAGACGCACCCGACGTTCACTCAATGCCTCCGTCAAGCTCAGGCGCCAGGCATCCTCCCCCATCACCATGGCAGACGTGTCATCGGTGTCCCCCAACTCGATCGAGAATGGCCCACGCGCCTCCGCACGCGCCAAAGCTGAATCCGCAGCAGCCAGCACCTGGTGCTCCAGCATCCCGCGCTTCCACGTCACACCGCCCAGCACAAAAGAGGCCTCCCCCCCCTCGGCACGCAGCACCTCATGGCAAGCCTGCGCAAACACCTCGGCCGTCACGGGTTGCAGCGCTTGCGCACCCTGCAAACACACCGCGAAATCTCCGCCGTTCAAGCGCCCGACACACGCCCCCTCCGATGGTTGCGAAGCCGCCTTCAGCGCTGCCCCCAACTTCTGCAACAGGACATCGGTCTGAACATGCCCGAGGCTGTGATTCAAACCCTGCAAATCACCCACCCGCAGGAAATACAACACCCCAGTGCCCACACCCTCCTCATCGTGCAAGGCGCTGACCAACTGATTCATGAAATGTGCGCGATGCGACAAACCCGTCAAAGGATCGCAATGCGCCTGCTTGCGCAACAACTCCACCTGCGTCGCCTGTTCATCGAACAAGGCCTTCAAACGCATCACCACCCCATTCATCGCCTGTGACAGGCGGGCCAACTCTGGCACCCGTGGTTCTTTCACAGTGATAAAGCGACGCTCCATCAAGGCCTGCGCCTGATTCACCGTCGCATCCAGCGGTTGACGAATCCCGCGCACCCCAAACGTGGCCAATATGCCTGAAACCCCACCCAGCAAAGCCAGCCATCCTGCCGTCTTGAGCGCCCCCGCCCACAACTGGTCATGCGCAAACGACGAATGGCTCACCACCTCGACCGACCCGAGCGCCCGCCAACCATCCGACACCTGGGCCACCCCTGGCGCAGACACCACCGGCAGCCAGCCCACAAACCACGACGGCGCAGCCTGACGCACCAGGGCCGGATCAGACACATGGCTGAACACCACCTTGCCCGCAGCATCCTTCAAGGTAATCCGCTGGTAGTAGCCCGTGTCAAACATGGCCATCACCGCCAACTCCATCGCTGTGGCATCGCCCTTTTGCTGCGACAAATTCAGCGCCAAAGCCTGCGCGTTGTCGGCATTCTTCATCCGCAACTGCGTCTCAAGATATCCCTGCGACGAGGCCATCCACACCCCAAAACTGCCCAGAAACGCCAGCAACAGCGTCCCCAGCAGCAACAACCAGATCTGACGAATCAATGACATAGATGCACCATCCTCACCACCAGCCTTCGGCCTTGGCTTTCGTTAACATGTCTCGCCAACGGGACAACCGGGCCGAAGGGTCGCCCGCACGCGACGCCCCCACACCCTGCCACAAGCCCTCGGCGTTGAAACTGAACACCGGTGACAGATCCGGACGACGCGAAGCCGGACGGATGTCACCGAGCAAACTGTCAAGAATCAAAGGTTCGGCCATGGGATCGCGGTAATACGCCAACACCATGTGCGCCTGCGTGACCGCACCAATCTGGGCACGCACATAAACCAGACGCAACTTGGCGCTGGGCACACCAGCGGCCATCAGGGCGAAATACTTGGCAATCGCGAAATCCTCGCAGTCGCCCTGCCCCCGGTTCATCATCTCCAGCGGTGAGGCCCAGTAATCCACCTGCCCCCACACGTCCTTGTCTTCGCGAAACACGATGGCGCGATTGAAAAACGCATTGACCCCTTTGAGTCGAGCGATCTCATCCAGCCCCTGCGCCTCCACGATCTCCTGCGCCAGCACCTGCGCCCGCGCCGCTGCAGGTGGCCCCATCCGTTGCGCCTGCGCCAACATGCGCTCATTCATCCAAGCGTGAGTCGTCATGCCCGCCAGCACAAGGCCAGCAGCCAGCACGGCGGGCCGCATGCGCAGCCGCATCAGCACCCACCTTTCGACAAAATGCCAAAGGCAAGACAAAAACAAGGTCACACGCAAACCAGGGACTTCGCCATGTTATGCACCCAGAAACGCCCCCCTGTTTCGCGGGGTACAGGTTTTCACCTGTAAACGTAAGTTTTTGTAAGCATCTTTTGATGCCAGAATGCTCAAATCATGACACACCCACCACTGCGTCATGGGGTTGCCAAACCGCCACTACGGCCGGTTGGCGGTGTTTGCGCACAAGAAACCGAGGATTTCGTGAACAAAAGAACGATCAAGCTCAGCCTCTCCGCCGTGAGCCTGGCCATCCTGTCCGTGGCCGTCCAAGCGCAGAGCACGCAAACCACGGGTCTGGCTGCTGCTGTGCAACAGGCGATCAACCAAAACCCCGAAGTCACCGCACGACTCAATGCCTTGCGTGCAGCAGGCAACGAAGTCGAAGTGGCCCGTGGGCAGTACCTCCCCAGCGTGGACCTCAGCGCCAGCGTCGGACGTGACAACGATCGCATCACCTCGCGCTCCCCTGCTTCGCAAAGCCTCAGCCGCACCGGCCTCGCCTTGAGTGCCAGTCAGATCCTGTGGAATGGCATGGCCACCACCAAGGAAGTGACCCGACTCGACCACGCCCGCCTCACCCGTTACTTTGAATTCCTCGGCACCACCGAAGAGACCGCCCTCGAAGCCACCCGCGCCTACCTCGATGTCGAGCGCTACCGCAAACTGGTTTCGCTGGCTGAAGACAACTACGTCCAGCACAAGTACGCCTTCAACCAGTTGCAGACCAAGTTCAAGGCAGGCGTGGGCCGTGGTGTCGATGCCGAACAAGCCAATGCCCGACTGGCTTTGGCCGAATCCAACCTGACCACCGAACAGGCCAACCTGCACGACGTCAGTACCCGCTACCTGCGCATCGTGGGCGACGTGCCCGCTGCCAGCACGGACAATGGGGGGGCCGACCTCTCCAAGGGCATCCCCCCCAGCAACCTCGAAACCATCCAGCAAGCCCTGGCCAAGCACCCCAGCATCAGCGCAGCTGTTGAAAACATGCGTGCAGCCCAGGCTCAGGCTCAAGGGGTCGAAAGCAGCTATCAGCCCACCGTTGAAGCCCGCTTGCGCACCGGCGTGGGCAACAACTTCGATGGTGTTCAAGACCAAAAGCGCGACAGCTCTGCCGAAATCGTCTTGAACTGGAATCTGTTCAACGGTGGCAGCGACAAGGCCCGCGTGCGGCAATACGCCGACCTGCTCAACCAGGCGGCCGACCAGCGCGACCGCGCCTGCCGCGATGTGCGCCAGACCGTGGCCATCGCCCACAACGACATCCGCAAGCTGCAAGACCAGCTGCTGGCCCTGGACCGCAACGTGCTGGCCATTGAAAAAGCCCGCGACGCCTACCGCCAGCAATTTGACATCGGCCAGCGCAGCCTGCTGGACCTGCTCAATGCCGAAAACGAGCTCTACACTGCCAAGCGCTCGTATGCCAACGCTGAATTCGATCTGCAACTGGCCTACGCCCGCACCCAGGCTGCCCGGTACAGCCTGACCACCACACTGGGTCTGGCCCCTGCTGCCGATGACACCCAGGATCTGCCCCAGGACTGGCAAGCCGCCGACGATGCCGCACAGCGCTGCCCCGTCACCGCCGTTGATGTGAAAGCCATCAGCCTGAGCGACCTTGATGCCCGCGCCCGCAAGCTGTCCGTGCCCGTGATGGCCGCTGCGCCAGTGGCGGTTGCACCCAGCGCCCCGGCCCCGGCGGCCTCACCGGCTGTGGCCACCGTTCAACAACGCCTGCGTGACTGGGCTGATGCCTGGATGGCCAAGGATGTGGATGGCTACCTGGGCTTCTACGCCAAGGACTTTGCTCCCAGCCGCAGCACGCGAGCCAAGTGGACTCAGGAGCGCCGCCGCCTGGTCAGCAAAACCGGCACCATTGAGCTGACGCTCGACAACATCCAGTCGCAAGCTCAAGGCGACGCTGTGGTGACCCGCTTTGACCAGAAGTACACCTCCAGCAACTTCCAGGACCGCAGCGTGAAAGTGCTGACCTGGAAGCAAATTGATGGCAAGTGGGTCATCGTGAAAGAAAGCAACCGTTGATGCCCGCCTGAACAGGCACCGCTCAACACAAAGCGCCCTCACGAGGGCGCTTTTTGCTGGCTTGTGCTGCTCAACTCACTTGGCAATGCCACCTGGGTAGCACAGCCCCCCAGTGATCTCGATCGTCGTGGCGTTGAGCGCCTCGTTGTGCATGCAATAGCCGATCATGTCGGCGATCTCCTGGGGTTCGATCAGGCGATCCAGGTGCACATCCTTCAAGATGGCCTTGAGCGCTTCCTGGTTCATGCCCGTGAGCATCGGCGTGGCCGTGTAACCTGGGGCGATGGCCACACAGCGGATGTTGCGGATGCCGCGCAGCAAAAATTCCCCCACGATGATCTTGGGCATCATCGCCACCGCTGCCTTGGCAGACGAATAGTTCAACTGCCCGATCTGACCAATCTTGTTGACCGACGAAATCGGCACCAGCAAACCAGGCCACCCACCGTTGACCATGGCCTCGGCCGCGTCACGCAAGGTCAGGAAAGTGCCGGTCAGGTCCACATCAAGCACTGGCTTCCACTTGTCCATGCCCATCTTGCGCGACACCTTGCCCGTGGTCTTGTCCAGCGCCAGCATCGTGCCGTCGCGGATGATGCCTGCGCACGCCACCGCCACATTGAGCTGACCGAAAGCGCTCACCGTTGCCTCGATGAAACGCGCCGTGTCGGCCTCACTGCTCACATCGGCCTGCACGCCAATGGCCTCGCCGCCCATGGTCTTGATTTCGGCCACCACACGGTCAATGTCCTCTTGCACCATGTCCACGATGGCCACCTTGCCACCCTGCCTGACGAAGTGCTTGGCCACCGCCTCGCCAATGCCTTTGCCACCGCCCGTGATGACGGCCACGCTGTTTTTGATGTCCATGAGTCGATCCTGAATGACGTGAATGAAGGGACTGCACTGCTTCGCAGCTTATGCGGTCTTCATCACTGTCATGATGACAAAAGCATCACACCGTCAGGTCAATTTGCTGAACCGTCCCAGCGCCCCCCGCTTCGCTCAGATACACGCTGCTGGAGCGCACCGTACCCAGGCTTTGCTGATCGGTCCCCTTGAGTTCGAACGGGGTGCTCACCGCACCCAGGTACAGCGCCCCCACCCCCACGGTGGACAAAGATCGCAGCGCCTGCTGCTCCCCCTCCTGCGCCTGCGGCATCCACACCTGCAAGCGCTGAAAAATGGCATCGGCCTCATCGATCCAATGGTTGCCGTCGTCATCCCACTGCGCCAATTCCGCAAAACCCTGGCCTGTCGTCGGCCCGAACAACTCACGCCCGTCATCGACCCGACCATTGCCATTGCGGTCCAACGCCAGGTAGCCCCGCTCGCCTGACAGCAAAGCCACCTGCTCCACCTCGCCATCTGCATTCAGATCAAAACCAAAGCGCTGATCCTGCAACTGCGCCGCCAAGCCGTCGAAATTGATCACCAAGGGATCTTGCTGCTGCACCGCACCGCCACGCAACACCGTGCTCGACACCTGCGTCACGCTGCGCTGCATGCTCAACGACAGCTCAAAACTCACCTTGCGGCCATCGGCAGTCATGATCACGCCCTGCGCGGCAAAGTCACTCGACTCGGCTTCGTGGTGGATCTCATGGCGCTCATAAGACCACGATGGCCCGTTGCTGGCGGGGGCACGTCCACGTTGCCCGGTTGGGGCCTCGCTCACGCGCAGCACACCTTCGCCGTGCGCAGATTGATCGGGTGCTTCGCGCGCTTCTTCGCCGTACAGACGAATGACCTCGCCGGTCAAACGCTCCAGCATGTCGCGCAAAGCCAGCAAACGCGGCGACAAACTACCCGACACCACCCCCGACGCCTCAGATGTCGGCGCAGTCTCTGCCTCGGTGGTGTCGGCCTGAGGCGACACCGGTGCGGGCCGGGGTGGGGCCAACGACGCCACAACTGGCGGCACCTCCCCGCGCCCTGATCGACCCGCCTGCCACTGCCAGCGCTCCGTCACCACATGCACGCTCTCGGCGCGGTACTGCGTCTGCAACGCCATCTGAGTCGATTTCACTTTCATCGCGGCACCTCCATGTTCTTCGTCTTTTATCGACCATCCCGCGTCAACCCTTAAGGCAGATCGCGCGCCCCACGCCACAGGGTTGCCCCCGTCACCGCAAACGGCGTGACAAACCGCACAAACGACACGCTTGCCGCTAGACTTGCCGAAGCAACAAAGGGAAGTGAAACAAGATGGCATGGACGCGCACAAGTCGCTGGATGGCAGGAGCAGGCCTGGTGGTTGCTGCTGCCGTGGCCGCAGGTGTTTTCTGGTCAAGCCAGCCTGACACAGACAGCGCCCTCATTCAGGTCAATGGCCGCATCGAAGGCGATCAGATCGTGGTGTCGGCACGGGTGCCCGCGCGCATCAGCGAACTGCTCGTGCGCGAAGGCGACGCAGTGCAGTCGGGCCAGGTCATGCTCAAACTGCATGACGACGCCGTGGCCGCCCGCGCTGCCCAGGCCAAATCGGCCGCCGATGCCCAGATGGCCCAGGTGCGCGCCATCGAATCGTCCCTGAGCCTGCTGCGCAGCGAAACAGCCATGCTCACGCAAACCGCGCAGGCCGAAGTCAGCGCCGCGCAGGCTGAACTCACCCGACTGGGTGCCGTCGCGCAACAAAGCGCGCTCGAACGCGACCGCGTCAAGCAACTTGCCGACCAGGGCTTTCTCGGCCCCCAGGCACTTGAACGCGCGCAAGTCGCCACCAAAAGCGCGATGGAACAGTACAACAGCGCCCGAGCCCAGGTACAAAAAGCCCAGGTCAATTTACAAAACACTCGCCTGGCACCCCAGCGCATTGAATCGCGTTCGGCCGAACTGCAAGCCGCCATCGCCCAGGCTGAAATGGCCCAGGCCAAAGCCCTGGAGGCTGCCAGCGAATCCAAAGAGCTGACCGTCACCGCCCCTGTCAACGGTCACGTCGTCGCCCGCTACATCAATCCCGGCGAAGCCGTGAACCATGGCGTGCCGCTCTACGCCATCACCGACCTGACCAAGGTCTATCTCAAAGCCTACATTCCCGAGCCCATGCTGGGCCGTGTCCAGCTGGGCCAGGCCGCCCAGATCTGGACCGATTCGACTCCTGACCAGCCGATCGACGCGAAGGTCGGCTACATCGCCAACCGCGCCGAATTCACGCCCAAAGAAGTACAGACGCGGGACGAACGCACCAAGCTGGTTTTCGAAGTGCGCCTCTATCCCACACAAACCTCCCAGCTCAAGCTGCGTCCTGGTCAACCTGCCGACGGCATGATTCGCCTGAGCCCAGACACCGCCTGGCACGCCCCCCGTCACTGAGCTCATGAGCCAGCAGCACGCGCCAAGCAGCATCCTGCCTGACGAGCGGCGCAGGGTGCGGCCTGTTGTGCGCGTGAACAAACTCGTCAAGCGCTACGACCTGGTCGAAGCGGTGCGGCAGGTGTCGCTCGATGTCAAACCCGCCCAGATCTACGGCCTGATCGGTGCTGACGGAGCCGGCAAAAGCAGCCTCATGAAGGTGATTGCCGGTGTTCTCAGCCACGAAGAAGGCGAGGTTCAGGTGCTCGGCCAGCGCATCGACTCCGAACGCCAGGCCGAGAAGGTCAAAAGCGCCATCGGCTTCATGCCCCAGGGCCTGGGTCTGAACCTCTACCCCACGCTGTCCATCGAAGAGAACATCGACTTCTTTGCCCGCCTGCGCATGGTGCCGCCAGAGCGTCTGCGCGAACGCAAGGAGCGCCTGCTTGAAGTCACCCGCCTGAACGCCTTCCGCGCCCGCCCGGCGGGTCAATTGTCCGGGGGCATGAAACAAAAGCTCGGGCTCATCTGCACCCTCATCCACGCCCCGCGCCTCATCATCCTCGACGAGCCCACCACGGGTGTCGATCCGGTCTCGCGCCGCGATTTCTGGCTCATCCTGGCGCAACTCATCCACACCGAACAAATCACCGCCCTCATCTCCACAGCCTATCTGGACGAGGCCAGCCGCTTTGACCACGTCGCGCTGATGCATGAAGGCCAGATCATCCTCGAAGGCCCGCCCGACCTGCTGATTGACCGCAGCGACGCCACCATCGTGCAGTGCCCAGCCGAAGGCGCTGCGCTGGCCGCACTCACACAGGCCTTTCCCCAGCACGAAGCTGCCCAGGGCCAGGTCCGGCTGTTCGTGCCCCTGCGCGATGCAGGGCAAGCCCAGGCGCAGGTGCAAGCCACCCTGGTTGCGGCGGGCCTGCCCAAGGTCGAAGCGCCCATCGTCACCCGCCCGCAACTGGAAGACCTGTTCATTGCCCGACTGTGGACCGACGCCATCGCGGCCCGCTCCTACCTGCCCCCATCCGCATCCGCATCATTTGGCGACGCGACCCACGACGCTTCGACCACATCGGTGGCAGGCCGTGCATCGGGCACCACCCCTGACACCGGCTGGGCCATCGACGCCCAGGCGCTGACCCGTGATTTCGACCAGTTCCGCGCGGTCGATGGCGTGTCCTTTCAGGTCGGCTATGGCGACATCTTCGGGCTGCTGGGAGCCAACGGTGCGGGCAAAACCACCGCCATCAAGATGCTGACCGGCATCCTGCCCCCCAGCTCCGGCCTGGGCCGCGTAGCGGGTTCCGACATGCGCCATGCCCGCCAGGCCATCAAAGAGCGGATCGGCTACATGTCGCAAGCGTTTTCGCTCTACACCGACCTGACGGTGGAAGAGAACCTGATGCTGTTCGCCGGCGTCTATGGTCTGCCGCGCAAGGTTGCGCGCGAGCGCACCCGCTGGGCCATCGAGCTGGGCGAGCTGCACGGCTACGAACAGGTCGCTGCCATCAGCCTGCCCATGGGCTTGCGTCAACGTCTGGCCCTGGGCTGTGCCCTCGTTCACCGCCCTCGCGTGCTGTTTCTGGACGAGCCCACCTCGGGCGTGGACCCGATTGGTCGCAAGCACTTCTGGAGCATCCTGCGCAAGCTGGCCCATGAAGACGGCGTTGCCATCTTGCTGACCACCCACTACATGGCCGAAGCCGAGCTGTGCGACCGCGTGGCCATGATGTATGCCGGCCGCATCGTGGCCGATGCGCCACCCGCCCAACTCAAGCAAGACCTGCTGACGCGCCAGGGGCAACTGCTTGAAATCACGCCACGCAGCACCACACTCGCCATGCAGGCCTTGAAAGAAGCGGGCTTTGACCAGGCGGTGCTCCACGGGCGCAACATCCACGTCATGTCGCACCAGCCTGAGGCCGACCGCGCCCGCATCTTCAGCGTGCTGCGTGCGGCGCACCAGCGCAGCGCCAACGTCATCCCCCGGCCACTGACCATGGAAGACGTCTTCATCGACATCGTGCTCAGCCGCGAAGGCCACGGCACGAACGCCCAAGCGCCGGAGGCCGCATGAACCTGCTGCGCGTGCGCACCCTGGTGGCCAAGGAAGTCAATGAAGCCCTGCGTGACCGGCTCTACCTCACCCTCGCCTTCTTCCTGCCCATCTTGCTGATGCTGGTGTTCACCTACGGCATGACCAGCAACATCGACAACGTCGGCGTCGTCATCGTCGATGAAGACCAGACCGCCGCCAGTCGCGAGTACACCCAGCGCTTTTTGTCCACCCGGCACTTCAAGCAAGTCGAGGTGACCCACGCCCCCACCCGTGCCGATGCCGCGCTGGCAGCCTATGAGGCCCGCCTGCTGATCTGGGTCGGCTCCGGTTTCGAGCGGCAACTGCAAAGCGGCCAGACGGCCCAAGTGTCCATTCAGATTGACGGTGCCTTCACCGAGCCTGCACGCACCATGGCCGGCTATATCGAGGCCATCAACGCACAGGCCAACCAGGACCTGCGCCAGCGCTATGCCGCTGCCCAATGGGGTGCTCACGCCGCCCTCACCCGCCAGGTCACCCAGCCCGTGCAACTGCAGACCCGCTACCTCTACAACGCCGAGTTGCGCAGCGTCGCCATGATCGCGCCCGCGCTCATGATGATGATCCTGATGATGTGCCCACCCCTGCTGATCGCCGTCAGCGTCGTGCGCGAGAAGGAAAGCGGCTCCATCTACAACATCGCCAGCTCCACCGTCACCCGCTTTGAATTCCTGCTGGGCAAACTCATTCCCGTGGTCGCCATCGGCATGGTCAACGGCTTCATGCTGTGGGCCCTGGTCGCCTTCTGGTTTGATGTGCCCTTGCGCGGTCACCCGCTGGCCTTCACACTGGCCCTGCTGCTCTACGTCATCGCCACGTCCAGCATGGGTTTGCTGGTGTCGTCTGCCGTCAAAACACAGCAAGCGGCCATCATCATCACCACCATGACGGCGGTCATCGCGTCCATGCAGTTTGCGGGCCTGTTCGCGCCGCTGGAAACCGCCGACCCGGTCAACCAGTTCATCAGCCACCTCTTCCCCGCCGCCGACTTCCTGCGTGTGGTCCGGGGTGTGTACGTGCGCGGTGCGGGCATCGAGGTGTTCTGGCCCGAAATGCTCGCCATGGCCGGCTACGGGGCCATGGCCCTCGCCCTGGCGCACGCCCTGTTTCACAAGAGGACGTCCACATGAGCCTGCGCCGCTGGCTCACCCAGGTGAGCGCCCTGATGACCAAAGAGTGGAAGCAACTCTACCGCGACCGCGCCCTGCTCAGCTTTGTCATCTTCATCTTCACCCTCGACATCTTGCTGGCATCCGGTGCCCCCGCGCTCGACCTCAAGGAAACGCCCATCGGCGTCATCGACCGTGATCACAGCAGTGTGTCGCGCGAGCTGATCTACCGCCTGCCCGCACAGCAATTCAGCGTGGTCCCCCTGGCAGATCAGGACAAGGTGGTGTCACGTGCACTCGAGCGCGGCGAACTGCGCGGCGTGCTCACCATCCCCCACGGCTTCGAAAACGACCTGCTGCGCGCGCAAAGCCCTGCCCTGCAACTGGTGGTGGACGCCAGCGACGCCAACCTCGGCTTCCTGCTGTCAAGCTACACCGAACGCATCCTCCTGACCCTCAGCAGCGACATCGTCGGGGCACAGGCCGCAGCACGGGGTCAGCCAGTGGTCATCCCGCAAATCGTCACCCAACCCCGCACCCGCTTCAACCCCAGCCTGACCGAAGCCTGGTACGCCACCCTGTCTGAATTGCTGACCATGGTCACCGTGGCCTGCATCCTGCTGCCCGCCGCAGCGCTGGTGCGCGAGAAGGAACGCGGCACCGTCGAACAACTGCTGGTGTCGCCGCTGTCTCCCCTGCAGATCGTGCTGGCCAAGGCGTTTGCCATGACCTCGGTCGTGTTGCTAGGCTCGCTGGTGGCCGTCGGTGTCATCATGAACCAGCTCGTGGGCGTGCCATTCGTGGGCAGCCCCTGGGTCTTTTTCAGCCTGATCGCGCTCTACGCCATCACCAGCTCGGGCCTGGGGGTGCTGGCCTCCACCTTTGCACGCAACTCCGGCCAGGTCGGCCTCATCGTTGTGCTGCTGGTCATGCCCATCATCATGCTCTCGGGCACCTGGAGCCTGCGTGAAAGCATGCCCTTGTGGCTGCAGAACATGGTGGCCTTCTCACCCATGACCTACTTCGTGGACATGGCCTATGGCGTGCTGCTCAAAGGCAGCGACCTGGCTGCACTGTGGCCCAAGGCCTTGAAAATGTCACTGCTGGGACTGGCCTTCTGGGCCTTGGGCGTGTTCCGCTTTCAGCGGCAGTTCCGCTGAACCAACCCGACGGGCCAGCATGTCGCGCACATGGCGCGCCGGAATCGCATACGAAATCCCCGAAGGCTGACTCAAGGCCGATTCACGCGTGCCCTTGAGCAACACCATGTTCATCACCCCCACCACCTCGCCCGAAACCGCGTCAAACAAAGGCCCGCCGCTGTTGCCTGGATACGCCGTGGCATCGAGCTGAAAAATCTGGAAATTGCCTTCGCGCAAACCCCTGATGGCCTCGGCATTCAACTGACTGCCCCGCGCCGATGGCAAGCGGGCCTGCGTGATGGACGACACCATCGCCCGGTGCGTCACCGACGAAAAACCCAAGGCCCCGCCAATCGGAAAACCCATGAAGGCCAGCTCCTGCCCTTCCTTGATGCGGTCCGAATCACCCAGCAACAGTACCGGCACAGGTGGACCATCGATGTGCAACAGAGCCAGATCGTGGAACACATCCTTGTCGAGCACCTGCGCCAACCGTGTCTGAAACGTGTCCGGGCCTGTGCGCACCTGCACCACCAACTGCCCTGCCGTGTCGGCACTGCCAGACTGCTGCAGCACATGGGCGTTGCTCACCACCCAATTACCCGCGCCCACCACAAAACCCGTGCCGCGCAGGCTGAAACGCGGTGCGCCGGTCGGGTTATAACTGCCCACAATGACGACTGCAGGCTTCACTCGCGCAATCGTGCCAGGCAAGGCACTGGGCTGGGCCTGTGCCGATGTGCCACACAGCAACACACCGCACAGTGCCGCGCCACACAGCAGCGCTCGGCGCACCACGCTTTGAGGCGCAGAGGTCAAAGACAGGGCGTTCGACATTCAAGCTCCTTGCTTGGGTGACAGCCATTTGCGCAACAAGTGCCGCGCCAACAAGCCCGGTGGCATCCTCAACCAGTGCCCGCGCAGGTACAAGAAACCACGCGCCAGCGGCGTCCAACGATCAGCCACCAAGGCATGGGGCGGGCACAACACCCGCTCGAACATCGCATCCATCCACTTCAAACGCCATGCACCCGGATGTGCCCCTGGTGCCCGGCTCAGCTCCTGCAAGACCGCTGGTGGCACCGCCGTGCCCAACACCTTGCCGACATAGCGCAAGGCGTAAAACAGCGGCCGAGTCAGTTGCAAGGCCACGGCTCGGGCCACCATGCGTGGCCAGAAATCAGGCGAACGGCCATGCTCTCGCAACAAGGCATCCAGGTCAACCAGCCCCCGCATGCCCTGCTCGAAATTGCCCTCATGCATCAAATGGGTTGCACTGTGCAGCACCATGTCGATGGGGGCCAGCACATGCAGACACGAACCCGGTTGCAGTGGCCTCGCCTCGCGCAACAACAGCTCCGAGCTCGGATGAATGCGTGCCGACACCGGCAAGATCGCATGGTGCACATCCAGCACCGTGCCACGCTGAATGTGCTGCATGGGGGGCAACTCGTGCATCCAGGTACGGTAGTAGCGCTGATCGTAAGCCGAGCCGGCCGCGCTGGCCCAGCCGCCCAGCATCAGCGCAGCCTCCACCTCCGGCAAGGCTGCGCGCGGCACCAGCACATCCACGTCCGACACCACACGCCCGTTGCCCGCATCCAGGCCTGCGAGCACATAGGCCGCCCCTTTGAGCAACACCACCGGGATGTTCAGCGAACGAAGCGCCAGCTCAATTTCCTGCACCTCATAGCCCAACTCACGCTGCTGACGGTCGGCCAACAACAAGGCCGATGCCAGATACGCGCGCGGTGAGGCCGGAATCTGCGCCCACACCCCCGCCTGCTGCGCCAGAAAACCCAGGCGCGCCAACAAATCCGCCACCCGCGCCAGGCGAATCAGCCGATCCCACGCGAGCGCAGACAAACCACCCATCTCGTGTGGGCATTGCAGCATGCGTTGAAGCAGCAGATCGTCGCTCGTTTGCATGACGCTCAACCCCTCAAGCGGGCAAAACACGCCAGCGCCTCATCAAGATGGCTGTAGTGCAGGTCAAACACCTCGCAACGCGCCACCACATCGGCCAGCGCTTCAAAACCCTGCCGCCCATGCACATGGTGGTTGAAGCTGTTGCGATGCAGGTTCAACAAGGCATCGGCCTTGCGCCTTGGGGTCAGGGTCAGGTCGGCACCTGCCACATAGCGCGGAAACACGATCCAGGCGGGCGTGGCCCGCTCTGTCGCACGTGCCGTGCTGTCTGCCGACACCTGCATGTGGCACACCGTGCCCTTGAGCGTATCCAGCGCCACCGGCCCCATCACCGCGCCCGGCGCACGACGGCCAATGATGTCAATCGAGGCATTTTTCAAACTGATGGGCCGGGGCGATGCGGTCAACAAACCGTCCTGCGGGTCCAGCAAGGCCATTTCGTCAGACAGCAAACGCCAGCCATCAAGCATCAAGGCGGCACACAGCGTGCTCTTGCCCGACCCCGGCGGCGCGGGCAGGATCACGGCCCGCCCATCGCGCTCCAGCACAGCCGCATGCAGCGTGATCCAGTTGTGGCAATGGCTGGTGATGCACCAGTTCAGCCCCCACTCCAGAAAGGCATAGGCCTCGTCATAGGCCAGCGGGGTAAAGGGGCGGTGCCCGTCCATTTCAAACACACAGCGCGGCCGCAGCGGCCGCCACTGAGGGCGCACCGACACATGAAAGTCGGCAAAACGGCCCTCTTCGGTCCAGCATTCGTGGGCGGCATACAAGCGCCCCACGCCTTCGGCGACCTTCGCAATGGGACTGCTCACATGCACCACAAACGGGTCCATCCGCAGATACAGCCCAGCGGTGCGAAGCGCAGTTCGCAGGGCATCGGGCGGCACGGCCTGAACCAGACGTGGACTCACGCCGACAGACACGTCACCACACCCATCTTCCTCAAATCACCCAGCACCGAGGTCACCAGTGCCACATCCATGTCCTCGGGCGTCTCGCCCAGCAAGGCATGCGCCAACTGCATTGAGGTCTGGGAGTTTGGACTGCCTTGCAGCAGCGATAAAAGCTCAAAAGCCGAATCGGACACTTCGTACAAGGTCGAGTCGGCATCGTCGTAGATGACGCCGCCCTGCCCCTCCCAGCCACGCAAGGTGAACCGGGGCGCGTTGAACGCGTACTGCACCGACAGACTCATCCACAACTGCGACCGCTGGAACCAGTCGTTGGGTTGATCAGACACTCGCTGAAGCCCGTGCCAGAGTACACGCGCTCAAAGTAATCGCAGGTCGCGGCCATGTCCCAGCGCACACCAGCAGTAGGCTCCCAGCTGCCATGGTTGCGCCAGATTTCCTTGCAGCGTTGCTCGCTGATGTAGGCGTCGCTGCCATACTTGCGGGCAGAAAGATGTGCCGCCGCGAGGTACTGGGCCAGACGCTGCAAGTTGGACTCGGCGTCCATCTTGAACACCTGCGCCAAGGTCTTGCGCGCAATCTTGTGACTGGGTGCCACATCAAAGCCGCACCCACTCTTGCCGCTGCCGTCGCATCCGCCGGGTCCAAACAAAAGCTGCGTGCACTGGCTGTTGCTCTTGCATTCGTCCATGGGAATGAACAAACCCGTGGTCTTGGCATTGGGGGCCACGCTGCCGCCGGTGCTGGAGAGCGACGCGAACGACGACGCACGCACCGTGGCGTTACCACCGCTGGTACCCGCCAGCACCATGTTGCTTTTGAATGCTGCCACCACGGGCGCAGCCGCCAGACCAGCGCGCACCAGCTTGCGCCGACTGGTGTTGAGCCCTGTGGGCAGCACGTTCGGTTCCGTGGTCTGCTTGTGCTCGTTTTGCTGTTCCGACATGGTGAACCCCTTGAATCTGTGTGAATGTGTCACATGCTGCACGCCCGTCTGCGATCCAGGCGAAGCATTTGCAGTGAACATGCAATTTTCATACCGACGCCAACCACCCCGGTAACTCATTGATTTGATTCAAACTTTGACGCCGACAGATGGTGGTTCCGTGAATCAGACGCTGCGCTGTCAAAAATACCGACAAGTCACAGGGACTGGAGCATTTTATCGACTTCAGCCTGCCGGTTGAACTTGTCGCCCAACTGCTTGAGCGCCTGCAAATTGCCCTTCGCACCCGCCTTGTCTCCGGCCTGAATCTGAATCTGGGCCAAGTTGAACTTGAACAGCGCCGTGTCGGGCTGCAACTGCAGCGCGCGCTTCTGGGTTTCCAGCGCCTTGGTGTAGTTCTTCTCGGCAGCCAGCAACATCGCCCAGGTATCGAGAATGGCCGGTGTGTTCGGTGCCACCTGGTTGGCCTTTTCGATCAGGCTCAGGGCATCTTTGCGCCCCAGCTTGCCAGCCACCCAGGCCATGTTGTTGAGCGTGACCGCATTGTCTGGCTGTATGCCAAGCGCACGTTGATAATGACTTGCCGCTGCAGTCAGATCGTTGGTCGCCACAGCACGGTCACCCAGATACAGCGCAAACTGCAAGTCCTTGGGATGACTGCTGAGCCACGCGCCAGCCATCGCATCGGCCTCACGCTTTTTCTGTGCTGCCAAGTATGCGGAGTGCAAGCGAACCGCCAGATCCGAGACATTCGGGGCCAGTTTGAGGGCCTTTTCGTAAGCGGGAATCGCCGCTGCCCAGTTCCGGGCAGCTGACTGAACCTCGGCCTCAAGGGCATAGCCCACCGCCTCTTGCGGACGCTGCTTCTGGATCTCATGCACCATCGCCAGAGCATCGGGCATGCGTTTGTCGCGCACGGCCAACTCGGTCAAACCTTGCTGAGCGGCCAGCAGATTGGGTTGAATTTCAAGGGCCTTTCGCAAACTTTCAGTGGCACCGGCTGCATCCTTGTTGGCCATGTACACGCCCGCCATGCGCATGTGCGGCAGTGGAGACTGTTGCTGCAACGCAGCCATCTTGCCGTAGGTGCTGATCGCCTGGTTGAATTCCTTTGCGGCCACCTGGGCTTGACCCAGGGTGTCGAGCAATTCCACACTCTTGGGCAAGGCCGCCACCGCGTTCTGGGCCGCCGTCAAGGCCACTTTGGGCTCTTGATGACGCAAGTGATGTGTCACCAGAATCTGACGCGGCAGCACCTCATTGGGAGCCATTTCAACCGCTTTGCGCAGCAAGGCGGCCACTTCGTCCTTGTTCGCACCGCGAAGCGACTTCACGCGGGCCAATCCCAACGTGGCCTGCACGCTGTCGGGCTTGCGTGCCAACATGGTTTCAAAGCGTTTTTGCGCCGCATCAGGTTGCTTTTGCGACAGGTCGAGCTCGGACAAGGCACCTGCCGCCGGGAAGAAGTCCGGTGAGATTTCGAGCGCCTTCTCCAAAGCCTTGCGCGTTCCGACCACATCACCCTTTTTCAGCAACACCTGCGCACGCAAGTGGTGAGGAATGGGGTCCTGGGCGCGCTTGCTCTCCAGTTTGTCAATGGCCTTCAAGGCCTCGTCAAGCTTGCCTTGGCGGGCCAGCACATTGATCATGGCCATGTCCGCCACCACACCACTGTCGGTGGCCGCAATGTCCTGCAACTCGCTGAAGCCCTCACTGGTCTGACCAGCGGCCAGCTTGCTCACGGCCAACGACGTGCGTTTGAACGGGTCCTTCGGATCCAATGCCGAAGCCTTGCCGAAATAGCGCTGCGCCCTCTCCTGATCACCCTGGATCATGTAAGCCTGTCCAGCCACGGAAAGCAGACCCGCATCATTGTCAATTTCGTCCAGATTGGCTGGCAGCGCTGCAATCGCCTTGTCCACCTGCCCGGTGCGCAAATACGTCATGACCAGCATGCGCCGCGCCAGCCTCAGCTCAGGCTGCGCGGCCAGTGCCTTGGACAACATCGACTCGGCCTGCACCAGCGCATTCAACTGTGCTTCGATGGTGCCGGCCAACTCCAGCGCCTGAGGGCTGTCCGGGGTGGCACGCAGCAGCAGTTGTGCGGTTTCACGCGCGCCTTTGAGATCCTTCTTCTTGAGCGCCAGCTGGGCTTCAAGGTACAGCGTGTAAGGTGCCTTGGCGGCGATTTTCTTGAGGGCGTCCAACGCCGCAGTGGCCTCGGGCAACTTGTTTTGCGCCATCAGCACGCGCAAGACACTGGCCTGCGCCTCTTTGTAGTCGGCCTTGACCTTGACCGCTTCGCGATACGAGGCCAGCGCATCGTCCACGCGCTGCAGGCCATACAACTGGATGTCACCGCGCAGTTTGTAGGCTTCCTCGTTTTGCGGTGTCTTCTTCAAAATCTGGTCAATCTGGCGCAAGGCTCCGTCAAAGTCCTTGCTGCCAGCGGTCATGCGGGCCTGCAAGATCAGGGCGGGCACATGGTTGGGCTGCAGCTTGAGGGCATCGGTCAGCCTGGCCTGCGCTTCGTCCGGTTTGCCTTGGGTCTGCCACGCCTGCGCCAAAAGCGTCAGCAACTCGGCCTGCGCACCGGCATCCGCCAGTTTCGTCTGGTCATGGGTATCGGTAAGCTGCTTGTGAGCCCCCTGATTGAGCATCGCTCGGGCCATCACGGGCACGATCTGATCGGCTGCGTACCCGGCGTCCTGCGCTTTCTTCAACTCGGTCTGGGCACCTGCCGCATCGCCGGTGGCCAGCAAGGCCTTGCCCAGCAAGAAGCGCGCTTCGGCCGAGTCTGGCTTGGCCTGGAGGGCGTTTTTCAACTGGATGATGGCTGCAGCGTGGTCGTTCTGCGCCATGTAGTCCTTGGCTGACTGTGTCAGCTTGACCGGGTCATTGCCACTGCACGCCGCCAGCACCAAAGACAAGGTCAAGGCAGCTGGCAGGGAACGGAAAACAGAAGGTGTACGTTTCATCTCAGCGTCCATTTCAATCACAGTGAGTTACTTCAGGCCAAGGCGATGCATCAGGTCATACAAAGTGGGGCGGCTCACCCCCAACAACTCGGCGGCGCGCAACACATTGCCGTCCACCCGAGCCAAAGCGGCGATCACGGCCTTGCGTTCGGCCTCGTCGCGCACTGCGCGCAAATCCAGCGAACGGTCCATTTCGTCCAGATCGACCGGGGCCAGGCCCAGATCGTCTGCCGTGATCTGTTGGCCATCGGCCATGATGCAGGCCCGCTTGATGCAGTTCTCCAGCTCACGGATGTTGCCCGGCCAGGTGTGCTGCTCAATGGCGCGCACGGCATCGGCTGACAAGGTCAGCGAGTTGCGACCGCCTTCTGAAGAAAAGCGTTTGACGAAAGCGTGTGCCAGCAAGGCAGCGTCGCCAACCCGATCGCGCATGGGCGGAATCTCGACCACGATCTCGGCCAGGCGGTAGAACAGGTCTTCGCGGAAGCGACCCTCGGCAATCAGTTGCTTGAGGTCCTGGTGCGTGGCGCACACGATGCGCACGTCCACCGCAATTTCCTGGCGCCCGCCCACACGCTCGATCACGCGTTCTTGCAAAAAGCGCAGCAGCTTTGATTGCAGGGGCAAGGGCAGGTCACCAATTTCATCAAGCATCAGGGTGCCGCCATGGGCGGTCTCGATCTTGCCCACCGTCGTTTTGGCCGCACCCGTGAACGCGCCCTTTTCGTAACCGAACAGCTCGCTTTCGAGCAGATTGTCAGGGATGGCGGCACAGTTGATGGCCACAAACTTGTTGCCCTTGCGACCGCTGCTCTGGTGCAGGCCACGCGCCAGCACTTCCTTGCCGGTGCCGCTTTCACCCAGCAACATCACGGTGACGTTGCTGCTGGCCACCTTCTCGATGGTGCGACACACGCGCAGCATGCCAGGATCTTTCGTGATCAAGCCCGCCAGAGCGTCCGGCGTCTGCATGCTCTGCAGGCGACGGTTCTCGGCCTGCAACTCGGCCAGGCGGAAGGCACGCTCCACCGTGAGGGTCAGCACCTCGGGCTCGAAAGGCTTCGCCAGAAAATCGTAGGCACCCATCGCAATGGCCTTGAGGGCGTTGGCCTGACCGTTCTGCCCGGTCAGCACAATGACCTTGGTGTCGGGCTCCGCTGCCAGAATCTGCTCCAGCAGCTTGAAGCCTTCGGACACCGAATCGGCATCCGGTGGCAGCCCCAGGTCCATCGTGACCACGGCAGGCGCATGGCGGCGCAGTTGCACCATGGCGCTCTGGCGGTCATCGGCCGTCACCGATTCAAACTGATCCAACGACCACTTGATCTGCTTTTGCAAGGCCAGATCGTCTTCAACGATCAGCAATGTGTTTGCCTTGTCCGTGCTCATGCACCATCTCCGCTGAGTATGTTGCCGGGTTGGGCCACATCCATCACGGGCAGCAACAGGGTCACGAGGGTGCCCTCACCTTCCTTGCTCTCTACCGTCATCTTGCCGCCCAGTTCTTGTATGTATTGCAGGCTCTCGTACGCCCCGATGCCCATGCCTGCCGTCTTGGTGGTTTGAAAGGGTTTGAACAAACGGGTGCGCACGAATTCTTCGCTCATGCCCACCCCATTGTCACCGACCTGCAAGCTGGCATGGCTGCCAAAACGATGCGACTTCACCCACACGTCCTGGCCGTGGTGTTCGGTGGCGTCCAGGGCGTTTTGAATCAGGTGGCCGACCACCCGCTTCAAGCGCTCGGCATGGCCCCGTGTGAAGACATCGGGCTGCAAATCCAGGCGCACGGTACGGCCACGGCTTTGCGCCGATCTGGCCCACTCCTGGGCCATCGCACCCAAATCCACACCCACGGCACCGCCCGATGGTGCCGCGCCCTCGCGCAACTGCATCATCAGCTGCTTCATGCGTTCCAGCGAGTTCTCAACCGTCATCAGCATGTCGGCCTGAAACTCGGGGTTGTGCTGCAGACGCTTGGCGTTCTTCACCATCAGCGACAACTGCGTCACGATGTTCTTGAGGTCGTGCACCACAAATGCCGACATGCGGTTGAAGGCGTCAAACTTGCGTGATTCAAGCAAAGCCTCGGTGGCCTGCATCTGCGCCAGAAAACTGGCCGCCTGCGCCGCCGCTGTCTTGAGCAAGTCTGTCACTTCCCAGTTGAGTTCAAGCGGCGTGCGCGGTTGCGCCAGCAACACAAAGCCCAGTTGTTCGCCCCCAATCGGCAAGGGCACCACCAACCAGGCCTGGGGCAGGTCGTGCAACCAGCCTGGCAGAGTCAAACCAGCGTAACGGTCAGGGTGGTCTTGAAACTCCCTGAGGTCGATCACCCAGCCGGTTTGCTTCATGAACTGCACCAGCGCCGATTCAAGTGGCTCAGTGGCTGTGGCCTGAGGCACATTCCAGCGGGCCACCTGCACGTAGTGGCTGTGCTCGGCATTGAGCAACCACAGGGCACCCGCCGGGCTTTCAACCATGTCAGCCAGGCCCCGGATCACGTGCTGGCTAAGCTCCTGAGGTTGCGAGTGGCTGCTGAGTGCGCGTGTGAACTTCAGCCATTCTTCGCGATAGTCGTAGCGATAGCGCAAAAAGTGCTTGCCCAACCACACCCGCAAGCGCGCACGCAAAGTGCCCGACAGGGCCAGGGCCACCAAGCCCACCACCGCCAGAAACACCAGTGCCACCTGCAGCACACGGCCCCACTGGCCACCAAAGTAGCGCACGTAGTAGCCCACCGACGAGATGAACAGCAGGTACAGGCCTGCAATCATCAGGGTGGCCGAGTGAAACACAACCTGCCGCGACACCTGGATTTTCGACATCCAGTTGCGGTGCCGCGCACTGGGCAGAATCAGCAAAGGCACCATCAGGGCATGCACAAAGCCCCGCGCCGCTGCCACGTCGGGGTCCACGCCGTTGAACAGGGCCGCCTCTGAAAACAGGTACACATCGAACAGCAAGGTGCCCGCCAGGCCCAGACAGATGGGCTTGGCACTCCAGCGCGCATCAACGGGCAGATTGCGAAACAGTTGCTCGATCAGCACCAGGCCAAACACGGCCAGCACCGTCATGGGCATGAAATGGGGGGTGACTGCGGTCACCACGGTCAGGCCGCCCGCCACCCAGGTCAGGCGACGAGCCAGCGTGCTGCGGTGCCCGCCATCGCCACGCGCCTTGCCCAGCAGGTGCAGCAAAAAGGCAAACCACAAGCCGTAGCGGGCCACGTCAAACCAGCGCGGCAACCACAGCCACACACCGTCAAGCTGCGACAGCTGCAGCGCCGGCACGCTCCAGGCCCACACCACCGACACCACGGTGGCGGGCAAGATGGCACGTGCTGCCTTGCTGCCATCGGTCTGCTGCCCGCGCTGCCAAAGCAGGCGCAGGGTCAAACCCAGGTAAGCCAGGCCAGCCAGCGCCTGACCTGCAACCATCAACAGGTTGGCATCAGTTGGCATGAGGATTACTGCGCGCCCTTGCCAGTCAGCACCACGCCCACTGTTTCAAACAGAATGACCAAATCGAGGAACAAGGAGTTGTTCTTCACGTAGTACAGGTCGTACTGCAGTTTTTCGGTCGTATCCGACAGCGAACCAGCATAGTGATAGCGCACCTGCGCCCAACCCGTCACCCCAGGTTTGACGCTGTGACGTACCGCATAGAACGGGATGTCTCGCGTCAGCTGATCGACAAAATACTGCCGCTCCGGGCGCGGCCCCACCAGGCTCATGTCGCCCTTGAGCACGCTGAACAGTTGCGGCAACTCGTCAATTCGCACCTTGCGAATCACGCGACCGACACGGGTGATGCGGCTGTCGCCGGCCTGCGCCCATTGCGGCACGCCGTCTTTTTCGGCGTCGGTGCGCATGCTGCGGAACTTGACCACATGAAAGATGCGACCATGCAGTCCTACACGCTCCTGGCGATACAAGATGGGGCCAGGGCTATCGAGCCGGATGGCCAGTGCGGTGACCAGCATGATGGGCAGGCTCAGGAGGATCAGCACCAGCGCGCCCAGGATGTCAAAGCAACGCTTGATGAGCGAGCGGATGAGCCCCTGGTTGAAACCTTCACCAAAAATCAGGTACCCGGCAGACATGGCATCGAGCCGAATCTGGCCAAGTTTTTGCTCGAAGTGGCGGGCAATGTCCACCACGCGCACGCCCTGCACCTTGCAATCGAGCAACTCACGCATTGGCATGCTGCCCCCGCGCCGCTCTGTCAGGGCCACCACGATTTCTTCGACGTCGTGGTCACGCACGACATCGGTCAGACTGCGACCTGGCACGACACGCTGCACCTCGGGCACCGCGATCTCGCTTTCGTTGGGGCTGGCAAAAAAGCCCACCACCTGCACGTTCGGGTCGGAGTTCTGCAAGGATTCGGCCACCGACTTGGCCCGCTTGCCCGCACCGTAAATCAGCACCCGCTGCACCGTCACGGAGTGCGGCAGGGTTTCGACAGACAACTCGCGCCAGATCATGACCAGCGACATCGTGATCGCCAACATGGCGAAGGTGGCCACCAGGTTGTAGCCTTCATCAAGTTGCAGCAACACCACCAACACAAAGGCCACACAACACGACACTCCCCACGCCAGCACGGCGCGGGTTCGCATCACACCCTTGGCGAATGTGCGGCTGTACTCGTACAGGCCCAAGGCCCCGTTCACACCTGCAAAAGCCAGCGCCACCAGCGCGCCCATGAAAACGGCCTCGGCCATCACGTCCGAGGTCTGGGCTGTGGGACCGCGCTGCAACCACAGCGAGCAGGCTGACACCAGCCCGATCAGGATGGCCTCAGTGACGACCTGAAGCACGGTACGCCTGTGAAAGTAATGTCCGAACACCTTGATCATTTTTTAATTTTTTCCTGACTCACAAGCGGCGACAGCAGGGCATGCCAACAACCAATTGTTACTTTTGATTTTAGGCAGTTTCACTGTGCTTCACACCCCCCCAAAAAGACGAGATGAGCAAAAGAGTGCCGCTCAAAAAAGTCAGCCTGGGCAGCTCTGTCACGCTGATGACACAAAACAGCACACTGACCGACACCAACCCACCCAGTATCGGCAGCAACCATGTCTCGCCTGTGAAACAGCGACGATATACCTGCCTCAGTATGTAGAGGACCAACAACACATGGAAGAACGATCCTAACAGGCCGCGTTCTACCCACAACTCCATCCATAAATTGTCAGCGTGCCAGGGTCGGAAATATCCCGTGCTGACAAAATACCAACCGCTGAAGCCCTGAGAGAAATCGGCATTTTGCGTAACCCCGTGGGGTATATTGTCCTGAATTTCCCAGCGTAATATGTCCACCGCTGCCCCTGGCTGCATGACGCTCAACATCGCCATGCCCTCGCGGTGGCGCGCCAAGCCCTCTCGCTCATCCATCGAAGGGCCGTTCAAGGGCCACACGTGCACGCGTGCCGGTCCGGGTTGCACGGTGCCCAAGGCCTCCTGGCAACGAATCTCGTATAACAAGTGTCGTTCACACAACTGAAACCGCACATGGGTGGGTTGCTGTGCACGCAAGGTCAGGCGAACGACATGCGGCCCCGGTTGCAGTGCGGTGCGCCGTGCCAGGGCAAACCGCCCTGCCAACTCGGCCGAAACAGTGGGGCCGCGCAGGCGCACTGCTGGCACGCCCACCTCGGGCGACCACGACACATCACCCGGCATGGCAGGCCCGTCAGGCAAGGCGCTGTGGCGCGCTGGCAAACGCCCCTGTCCGATGCCCCACCACCATTTTTCAGGCGAATCCAGCAAGCGGGACATGGACTGCCAATGCGCCCAACGGCGCTGCACATCGACACTGGTGCTCGTCAACCGATCTGACGCAAATTGCCCCGCGCCCACCAGGCACACGGCCTCGGCCAGCAGTGCCGCCAGCAACCACGGCTGAGCGCGACCTTGCCAAGCCGGGATCGGAGTGAGGCGTTGAGGTTCGGGCAAACGCCTGTGCAACCAAACCAGCCACACGCTGCCGCCCACGAACACGCCCATCAAACCTCGCGAATAGGTGGTGACGACCGCATACACCAGCACCCCCAACAACGTAGCCGCCAAGGCCCATTGCCACGCTGCACGCGCACGCCACAAGGCCCACCATGCAAACGGGGCCGTCAAAGCCAGGTACACATCAATGGCACCGCCGCCCACATGCATCTCCCAGAATGCTGCTGTGGTGCGGTAGTCACTGCGCAAGTCCCACAGGCCGATGTACACCGCCCGCTCCCACACGGCCAGGGCGCACACCAGCACCAGGCCGGTCAGCATGCCCCAGTGCACACTGTGCCTGGCCTGCCTGGGCGACCGGCGACTGAGCGCCAGCCAGCACGGTGCCAGCAACAGCAAACCCACCATGCTTTTGGCCACACGCCAGACATTGCCGGTGCTGTCGTAGCCGCCGAACAGCAAATCAGGTGCGCCCCCTCCGGCATCGACCCAACCGCGCCAGGCCGACACCGCCCAGGTCAACAGCACCCCCGCCCATGCCAGCCGCATCGGCCATGACAGGCTGTGCCAGACGCCGCGCAGATGAGCACAATCACGGGGCGAAACGTGACGCTGCCAGGCCTCATGGGCGTAGATGCCCCCCAGCACCAGCAACAACAGCACATCGAATTCGTCGGTGACGCGCCAACCGCTCCAGACGCTCAGACTGGCCACGGGCAGCAAGCCCAGCAAAGCGGCCAAGCCAACATAGGGTCGCAGGGCCGACACACAGGCCAGGCCCACTGCCAGCAACACCCAGGGCACCGACAACCAGGGATGGATGCCCACCATCCCGAAGGCCGGCAGCCACAGGGCCAACGCCATGACCCCGTACACGGCCCTACACCAGGATCTCAACGCAAGGCGGGTGTCCCAGGAAAGCCTGTGGACTGGCCGTGGCCCCATACGCGCCCGACTGGAACACCACCACCAGATCACCCTCTTGCGCCTTGGGCAAGGTGACCTTGTGCGCCAGCACATCCAGCGGCGTGCACAAAGGCCCGACCACGCTGACCTGCTCCATGGCCAGCTCGCCCACGCGGTTGCCCACGGTCACGGGGTAATTGCGGCGCAGCACCTGGCCAAAGTTGCCCGTGGCTGCCAGGTGGTGATGCAAGCCCCCATCGGTGACCAGGAAGACCTCGCCACGTGAGGTTTTGCGCTCCAGCACACGGGCCACGTAAATGCCGGCCTCTCCGACTAGAAACCGACCGAGTTCGACCACCAACTGCGCTTGCGGCCATAGCGCATGCACGCGCTGCTGCACGGCCAACAAGGCGTCGCGCACCGGCTGCAGGTCGAGCGGCTGCTCGCTTGGAAAATACGGAATGCCCCAGCCCCCGCCCACGTTGAGCTGGCGCACCGGCCCAGGCAAATCAGCCTGCAGCTTGAGCAGCATGTTCACCGAACGCTCGATCATCTCGGCCAGCAACTCGGCCTTGAGCACCTGCGAACCTGCATACACATGAAAGCCTTCAAACTGCAAACCCGCCTGCGCCACGCGCCGCAACAAGGCAGGCACCAGCTCAATGTCCACGCCAAACACCTGTGCACCGCCACCCATGCGCATGCCCGCGCCACGCAATTCAAAATCGGGATTGACGCGCACGGCCACCCGCGCAGGCATGCCCATTTCGGTGGACAGGCGTGCCAGCAACTCGACCTCGCGAAACGACTCGACATGGAGCAGTGCCCCCGCTGCCAGCGCCTGACGCAGTTCAACTTCGCGTTTGCCTGGTCCGGCAAAACTGATGCGCGAGGGGGCACAACCCGCATCCAGCGCCGCCAACAGCTCATGACCGGACGCCACATCCATCCCGTCCACCCAGGGTGCCAGGCATGACAGCAAGGCAGGCATGGGGTTGGCCTTGAGCGCATAGTGCAGATGCACCCCGGTGGGCAGCACCGACCGAACCTCGGCCACCCGCTGGCGAATCCGCTCGCGGTCGTAGGCGTAAAACGGGGTCTGCCCCGCCCGCTCTGCCAGACGCTGCAGGGGCACCCCCCCGAGGCACAACTGACCCTGGGTCACCTCAAAGCCGTGCATCGTCTCTCCAGCGTTGACGGTCAAACTTGCCATTGGGGTTGCGCGGCAAGGGAGCCACCACCCACACCACCTCTTTGGGCACCATGTAGGCAGGCACAACCAACTTGAAATGATTCAACAGGGCTGTGGTCCGGTCTTCGTCGGGCGCGGCACCAGGGTTCGCGCCATGCACCACCAGCTTGATCACGCTGCCCAGCGCCTCGTCGGGCAGCGGCACCGCCACGGCTTCGAGCACACCGGCATGGGCCATCGCCACTTCTTCCACCTCGGTCGGGCTGACCCGGTAGCCAGAGGTTTTGATCATCTCGTCGTGGCGGCCCACAAAGTACAAAAAACCGTCGGTGTCACGCCGCACCGTGTCGCCCGAAAACACCGCCACTTCGGGCATGGCCCCACCCCGTCCGGCTTTGAGCAGACCAGGCGGCAAGGGCTTGAAGCGCTCGGCCGTGGCCTCGGGCCGCTGCCAATACCCCAATGTGACAAGGGGTCCACGCTGCACCAACTCGCCCGGCTCATCGTTGTCACACAGGCTGCCATCGGGGCGCAACACCAGCACCTCGGCATTGGGAATGGCCTTGCCGATGGAATCAGGGCGAAGGCCGACCTCGTGGGGGGGCAAATAAGTGGCCCGAAACGCTTCGGTCAGGCCGAACATCAAAAAGGGCTGGGTGGACGGCGCACGTGCCTGCATGCCAGCCAGCACCGATCGCGACAATCGCCCTCCGGTGTTGGCCCAATAGCGCAGGTGCTGGGCGGCCTCGGGCTGCCACTCAAGGGTGGTCAGTTGCGCAAACAAGGGGGGCACCGCTGTCAGGCCGGTGATTTTGTAGCGCGCCAAGGCCCGCACCACGTCAGTGGGCAAAAGGTAATTCAGCAGCACCACGCGCGCACCCACCAAAAAAGCCGTGGTGAGCTGGCTGAAACCCGCATCAAACGACAGGGGCAAGGCGGCCAGCAAAACATCATTGGCGTGGTTGCCCAGATAAGTTGCCACGCTGCCCGCACCAGCAAGCAAGTTGCGGTGCGAGACCATCACGCCCTTGGGCAGACCAGTGCTGCCCGAGGTGTAGAAAATGACGGCCAGATCGGTTTCAAGGCCACGGGTGAAAACGACGTCCGAGAGTTTTGCCACCGCGCACACGGCATCGACCGAAGCGTAAGCCACGCGCCGGGTGGCATCGACCTCGGCTGGTGTCAGCCTGCCTGCATCGGCACCGCAACCCACCACCTGCCGCACATCGGGACACGCCTCAAACAGCGCGGGCCACATCGACTGCCGACTGACTGGACTGATCAACACCGACGCGCCACTGTCTTGCAAAATGTGCTGGATCTGAGCTGGCTTGAGCACGGGGTTGATGGGCACCAACACCCCTCGCGCCTGGCACACGGCAAACATGGCGGCCACGGTGTCAAGCTGCTTGTCAGCCACCACGGCCACACGCTCGCCCGGTTGCAGACCCAGAATCTTCAGTCCCTTTGCCCAGGCGGTGATGCGCGACTGCAGGGCAGCATATTCCCAGGAAGCATCGCCCGTGACCAGCGCCACGCGCGCAGGCCAGCATGCCGCAGCACGCGCGGGCAGATCATGCAGCAATACCGGAGGAAGGCCCCCCCTGAAATCGGGCACCAAAGACATGAAATGATGTTACGGCAGAAACTCTAGAATGCACCCATGGATGTCATGAAACATGTACTCAGGGTGGTCGATGATGCTTTGCATCTGCAGGGTAACGCGTTGGCTTTTGATGCCAACACCCCCTTATTGGGGAGTTTGCCGGAATTGGATTCCATGGCGGCCGTGGCCTTGATCACCGGATTGGAAAATCATTTTGGTGTCACATTTGATGAAACTGATCTGAATGCCGACACCTTTGCCACCGTCGGCAGTTTGTGCCGCTTGGTGCAGGCTTATGTGAGCCCGCCCTGACCATGGCCGACTTGCTGCCCGACGCCTTCTTTTTGCCGGTTCGCGGCGGATCGCTGTTTTGCCTGTACCACGCCGCCCAAGGGCCCGTACAGCGCGGGCAGGTGCTGCACCTGCATCCGTTTGCCGAAGAGCTCAACACCTGCCGACGCATCAGCGCGCAGTTCGCGCGAGCCTTGTCTGCGGCCGGTTATGCGGTGCTGCAGTTCGACATGCACGGCTGTGGTGACAGCGAAGGCGATTTTGGCGATGCCACCTGGGCCATCTGGTTGAACAATGCCCACGATGCTCTGGCCGAGTTGCACCGGCGTGCAGGCGAGCCCACCAAAGCAGCCCCCTTGTGGCTGTGGGGTGTGCGCAGCGGAGCCTTGCTGTCAGCCGACATGCTCAAGGACATGACGGCCCCATGCCATGTGCTGTGGTGGCAGCCGGTGGTCAGCGGGCAGCAGGTGTTGCAACAGTGGTTGAGGCTGGATGCGGCCAAGGCGTGGCTGGGTCAAGGCCCGTCGGGCAAAGCGTTATCGCCCAGCGACCAACTCAAACAAGGGCAGACCGTGCATGTGGCGGGCTACCCCATCACTCCAGCCCTGGCGCAAAGCCTCAGCCCCACCACGCTGCAGACTGGCGCGCCCGCCGTGGGTGCTGACGCTCGGCTGTTGTGGATGGAGTTGACGGCATCTGAACCCGACGATTTGCCCCCAGCCGTGACACGCCATGCGCGGATCTGGCAAAACGCGGGCTGGGCTGTGAGCACGCATGCGCTTGCCTGCGCGCCGTTCTGGCAACAGTTTGGTGACACCGATGCCCCCGCCCTGGCACAAGCCAGTCTGGCCGGCATGGCATAACAAGGCCGCCATGTCGCACGCCACGTATCAGGAAACGCCCATCCGCATCGACAGCCCGCAGGGCACAGCATGGGGCGTGGTGTGCGCGCCTGCACACGGCATGCAGTCTGCCCACCTTGGCGTGGTGTTTGTGTCGGGTGGTTTTCAGTACCGTGCGGGCAGCCACCGCCAAACAGTGCAACTGGCGCGGCATCTTGCGACTGCCGGCGTGGCTTCCCTGCGGTTTGATC
>JAGOKC010000091.1 GCA_017994835.1 Aquabacterium sp.
GCCGCTGGCATCTTCAAGGATCAGATCGTTCCAGTCGAAATCAAGACCCGCAAGGGCGTGGTGCTGTTCGACACCGACGAAGGCGTGAAGGCCGACACCTCGGTTGAAGCACTGTCCAAGATGAAGCCCGCTTTCAAGAAGGAAGAAGGCACGGTCACCGCTGGCAACGCATCGACCCTGAACGACGGTGCCGGTGCGGTGGTGATGGCCTCGGCCGAGAAGGCCAAGGCGCTGGGCCTCAAGCCGCTGGCACGTCTGGTGTCCTACGGCCACGCTGGCGTCGAACCCGAGTACATGGGCATTGGCCCCGTGCCCGCCTCGCGCAACGCGCTGGCCAAGGCTGGCTTGACCGTGGCCGACATGGACCTGATCGAAGCCAATGAGGCCTTTGCCGCACAAGCCTGCGCCGTGGCCAAGGAACTGGGTTTCCCGGCCGACAAGACCAACCCGAATGGTTCGGGCATTTCGCTGGGTCACCCCGTGGGTGGCACCGGTGCCATCCTGGTGACCAAGGCCATTTATGAGCTGCAACGCACCGGCGGTCGCTACGCGCTGATCACGATGTGCATTGGCGGCGGTCAGGGCATTGCCATGGTGATCGAGCGGGTTTGATCAACCGGCGGAAATTCGCCTTTTGACATCAATAATTGCGCTTAAAGGCAGAATTCCGCCTTTCATCAATATTGACAAGGCGAATGCCACTCACCCACAATAGGCTGAATTAAGCCGCTAAACGTCATTCACAGCGTTTAGCGGCATAAAAGCGACGTTTGATGTAAACGGGTGGTGACTGAGATGGCTGTGGTCAATCTGACAACCGAGGAGATGGAAGCTGCATTGGGCGACAAGCTCAAGGCGCTCCGCTTGTCTCGCAATCTGGACCAACAAACCCTGGCCGAGCGTGCCGGGGTGAGCGTGCGCGCATTGCGCAGCCTGGAGTCCGGTCAGGGCTCCACCCTCAAGACGCTGGTGGCGGTGCTGCGCGCACTGGGGCGACAGGATTGGCTCAACACCATTGCGCCTGTGGCCACCATCAACCCGCTGGCACTGACCCGCGAGGCGCAACCCCGGCAGCGTGCCTCGCGCACGCGGCGTGCGCCCAGCGCAGGGTAAGCCGAGGCAACACACCATGGTCACCCCCCTCAAAACCCGGCCCTACAAGCACGTTCGGGCTGTGGAGGTCCACCTGTGGGGCATGCACATCGGCTCGGTCGCGCTGGACCCGAGCTACGGCTATTACGTGTTTGCCTACACGCCCGCATGTGCCGCCAAGGGAGTGGAGCCGGCACCCCTGCACATGCCCGTGGCCAACGCAGAGCCCTACCTGTTCACCGACCTGCCCGAGGCCACCTACAAGCGCCTGCCCGCCATGCTCAGTGATGCGCTGCCCGATGATTTCGGCAACGCGCTGATCAACCGCTACATGGCCGACCAGGGTATTGCCGCCCAGGACGTCACCGCGCTGGACCGGCTGGCCTACATGGGCACCCGGGCCATGGGGGCGCTGACCTTCAAGCCATCGCGCGGCCCCACCCGGCACAAGCCCACCGCCATCGAGTTGAGCACGCTGGTCGAGCAGGCGCGTCAGGCGGTGACGGGCGACGTGAGCGATGACGCCCATGCGAATGCAGCCTTGCGCAGCATCATCGACGTCGGCACCAGCGCCGGTGGCGCGCGAGCCAAGGCGGTCATCGCCCTGCACCCCGAGACCGGGGAAATTCGCTCGGGCCAGCTGGACGCGCCCGAGGGCTTTGAGCACTGGCTGCTCAAGTTTGATGGCATGGGGGTGGACCAGGAGCTGGGCACCTCGCAGAACTACGGCCGCATCGAGTACGCCTATCACCTGATGGCGCGCGCTGCCGGCATCCACATGACACCGTGCCGCTTGCTCAAGGAAAATGGCCGGGCTCACTTCATGACCCAGCGCTTTGACCGAGAGGGACAGAGCGGCCGTCACCACATGCAGACGCTGTGCGCGATGGCGCATGTGGACTACAAGAAAAAGGGCACCAACGCCTACGCCCAGTTGTTCCACACCCTGGGCCAGCTGGCGCTGCCCTACGAAGACCTGGAAGAAGCCTTCCGTCGCATGGTGTTCAACGTGATGGCGCGCAACTGCGATGACCACACCAAGAACTTCGCCTTCCTGCTGCGCCAGGGCGGCACGCGCTGGGAACTGGCACCTGCCTACGACGTCACCTTCGCCCACAACCCGAACGGGGAGTGGACCCACCAGCATCTGATGTCGGTGAACGGCAAGTTCAAAGGCTTCGAGCTGGCCGATCTGCTCGCCGAAGCCGACCGCTTCGGTGTGGGCACGGTCAAGCGCGTCATCGAGGAGGTGCAGGCGGCAGTGCTGCGCTGGCCAGAGTTTGCGCAACAGGCTGACTTGCCCGAAGCGCAAATGGCAGACATTCAGTCACTGCTGCTTCCCCTGGGGGCCGGCCCTTTGCGGTGAACGTCAGGCCTTGGCGAGCGGGCCCACGCCATCGAACGTGGTGGTGGTAACCCAATCGAGGATCTGCTCGTTTGTGTACATGCCCGAGGCCTTGAGCATGCCGACCACAGGGTCGCAGGCGCGTGCAAACAGGATGTAGAGCATCATTTCGGCCGGAAGGTCGCTGCTCAGTTGCCCGCTGGTCTGCGCTTGCGTGATCCAGATGCTGAGCTTGTTGCTCAGGCTGATCAGGCGGTCCATGTAAGCCTCGTTGGCCTGCAGCGAGTTGGACAGCGACGAGTTTTGCGAAGGCAAAGACGGCATCTCGCCTTCGAGCTGGCTGGCGATGGCCCAGCGCGCCACGGCCTTGAGCTGGTCCAGCGCCGCCACCTCTGGTTTGGCGCGCAACCCGTCCACAAAAACCATGGCCCGGTCCAGGACACGCACCATGGCTGCTGCAGCCAGGTCTTCCTTGGATGCGAAATGTTTGTACAAGCTGGCCTTGGCCATGCCGGCCTCGGCCGCCACCTCGTCCACCGTCATGGCGTCGTAGCCCTTGGTGGCCAGCAACCGGTTGACGGCTTCCACGATGGCGTCCTCGCGAACGCGTTGAACTTGTTCTTTGTATGAAAGCCTTGCCATGGCCCCGATTGTAGACCGATGCGGCTTGAGGTAAAACCATACAAGACAAGTCGGGTACTCTTTTGGATATGATGTGAACCAATGAGTATGCATTTTGCACTCGCTAGTTCAGACAGGAGCATCGCATGTCCCGTATCGCCGTCATCGGTTCTGGCATCAGTGGCCTGAGTGCCGCCTGGCATTTGTCTGCCCCGGACAGTGGCCATGATGTCACCGTGTTCGAGGCGGGCCAGCACTTCGGTGGCCATGCCAACACGGTGGATGTGACGATCAGTGGCATCACCCACGGGGTGGACACCGGCTTTCTGGTTTACAACGAACGCACCTATCCTGGTCTGATCGCCTTGTTTGACGAACTGGGCGTGGCGCGTGCCCCTTCCGAGATGTCGTTCTCGGTGCAGTCACCGCAAGGTGCTGGCCGTCGCAACATCGAGTGGAGCGGGCATTCGCTCAACACGGTGTTCGCACAGCGCCGCAACCTGTTGCGTCCGCGTTTTTGGTCGATGTTGCGCGACATCCTGCGCTTCAACGAACTCACCACAGCATTGGCGGTATCGGGTGCAGACGCTGCCCTGTCTCAGCCCATCGGTGACTTTCTCGATGAGCACGACTTCGGCACGCCCTTTCGCGCAGACTATTTTCTGCCCATGGTGGCCTGCATCTGGTCCTGCCCAACCGAACAGATGCTGCGCTTTCCCATGGCCACAATGATCCGCTTTTGCCACAACCACGGTTTGCTGCAGGTGGCGAACCGGCCGCAGTGGTTCACGGTGACCGGCGGTTCGCGCGAATACGTTCGCAAACTGATCAAACACCTGAAAGACACCCGACTGAACACACCGGTGCTGGCCGTGACCCGCCATGCCCAGGGGGTGACCGTGCACACCCACCAAGGCCCCGAGGCCTTTGATGCGGTGGTGATGGCCTGTCACAGCGATCAGACCCTGGCATTGCTTGGCGAACAGGCAACGGCGACCGAGTGCGCTTTGCTGGGTGCCATTCGCTACCAACCCAACCGTGCCGTGCTGCACACCGATACGCGCATGCTGCCGCAAAAGCGCTCGGCCTGGGCCGCCTGGAACTATGAACGCGCCGCGCAGACCCAAACAGAACAGGCTCAGGTCTGTCTGCACTACCTCATCAACGCACTGCAACCCCTGCCCTGGCAGCAACCTGTGGTCGTGTCGCTCAACCCGGTGCGTGAGCCCGACCCGGCCACCGTCATTCAGGAAATTGCCTACGACCATCCAGTGTTCGATGAGTACGCCATCGACGCTCAAAACCGTCTGGCATCCATTCAGGGGACCCAGGGGGTCTGGTACGCCGGGGCCTGGTGCGGCTACGGCTTTCATGAGGATGGCTTCCAGGCCGGACAGCGCGCTGCCCGCCTGATTCAACAGGCCAACTTGCCCTACCCACGGGTGGCTGCCTGAGGAAACCGGCATGTCTTCTTCGACCTCGTCCCCGGCGCACACACCTCAGGCTTTGCTGGGGCGCGGCGTGGTGTGGCACCAGCGCCTGCGTCCGGCACAGCACAGCTTTCGGCACAGCAGTTACTTTTTGCTGCTGGCCATGCGCGCCGGGCGAGACCACGGCTGGCAGGTGCCGCGCCGCCGCTTTGGCTGGATCACCTTTGCCGACCAGGACCATGGCGATGGCGGCCCCGACGCCCTGGCCTGGTTCGAAACCCTGCTGAAGTCTGAAGGCATTGACGACGCCGATGGCGAGGTCTGGCTGCAGACCTACCCACGTGTGCTGGGCCATGTTTTCAAACCGGTCAGCTTCTGGTTTGCGCACCGCGCCGATGGCTCGCTGGCAGCCATCGTGGCCGAGGTCAACAACACCTTTGGCGAGCGCCACTGCTACCTGCTGCGGGGCGAGAACGTGCGGTGGGGACAAGAACTGGTGGCCGACAAAGTCTTCCACGTCTCGCCCTTTTGCGCCGTAGAAGGGCAATACCGCTTCCGCTTCATGCGCACCGCCGACCGCATGGTCGCCCGCATTGACCTGTGCGACGAGCAGGGGCCGCTGCTCAAGACCAGCATCAGCGGGCACCTGGAGCCCTTCACCCGCCACAGCGCCCGCCGGGCCTTCTGGGGCACGCCCCTGATGACACTGGGCGTGGTCATTCGCATTCACTGGCACGCACTGCGCCTGGTTCTCAAGCGTGTGCCTTTTTTCAACAAGCCTGCTGCGCCTGAGCGCTTCGTCTCCCGATGAACACCACCGCATCAACCACCCACGTCACCCCTGCACTGCCCACCGATGCGCCAGCGTCGGCCAAGCAGGTGTTCCGCTTGCTGAGCAAGCTGCAACATGGTCGACTCGACATCGAATGGCCCGACGGCGGTCACAGCCGCTTCCCGGCGTCGGCGGTGGGTCACGACGATACGCCCGGCGTGCGGGCCACGCTGTGCCTGACCAACTGGCGCGTTTTCGAGCGCACCATGAAGTCGGGCGACATCGGCTTTGCCGAAAGCTACATCGACGGCGACTGGCACACGCCCGACCTGAGCGCACTGCTGTCGCTGTTCATCGTCAACCGCGATCACCTGGAAAAGGTGGTGTACGGCTCGTGGTGGGGCTCGCTGCTGTACCGCGTCAAGCACTGGCTCAACCGCAACTCGCGCGAAGGCAGCGCCAAGAACATCCACGCCCATTACGACCTGGGCAACAGCTTCTACCGGATGTGGCTGGATGCGTCGATGAACTACTCCAGCGCCTGGTTCGAGGGCAAGCGCGCCCAGGAACTGGCCGGTGCCGACCTGAAGGCCGCCCAGATGGCCAAAATGCACCGCGCGCTGGACGAAGCCGGTGTGACCGAAGGCAGCCGCGTGCTGGAGATCGGCTGCGGCTGGGGTGCCATCGCCGAGACCGCCGCCAGCGAGCGCCAGGCCCATGTGACCGGCGTGACCTTGTCGAGCGAGCAACTGGCCTGGGCTCAGCAGCGCATGGCCGACGCTGGCCTGAGCGAGCTGGCCGACCTGCGCTACCAGGACTACCGCGATCTGGCCCCGCTGCACGAGCGCGAGCCGTTCGACGCCATCGTCTCCATCGAGATGTTCGAGGCGGTCGGGCAGTCGTACTGGCCCAGCTACTTCGACACGGTCAAGCGCTGCCTCAAGCCCGGTGGCCGCGCCTGCATCCAGACCATCACCATCCGCGATGACCTGTTCGAGCGCTACAGCCGCTCCACCGACTTCATCCAGCAGTACATCTTCCCCGGCGGGATGCTGCCCAGCCCCTCGGGCTTTGAGGCCATGGCCCGCCAAGCCGGCCTGGTGGTGGAAAAGCGCCTGGCCTTCGGCCCTGACTATGCCGAGACCCTGCGCCGCTGGCGTCATGCCTTCGTGCAGCGCGAAAGCGAGGTCGGCCAGCAAGGTTTCGACACCCGCTTCGTGCGCATCTGGACCTTCTACCTCGCTTACTGCGAGGCCGCTTTCGATCACGGCAACACCGACGTGATGCAGTTCACCCTGCGTCGCCCAGACTGATCCCTTCGCGCCACCTCAACCCTCCTCGCACCATGTCACACCACCCTCACCTGGGTCTTCGCCAGACCCTGCGCACCCGGTCGGTCGGGTGGCTCATTGTTTGCGCCACTGCCCTGTCCACCATGAACACCTACGCTGCCCCCGCACCCACCACCGCACCCACCGAAGTCGTCTCTGACTTGCAGCGGGCTCAGTTGCGGGGGCGTGCACCCCTGCGCTTTTTCGGCTTGCTGGTGTACGAGGCACGCCTGTGGACAGCATCTGCGTTCGAGCCCGAGCGCTACGACCAACTGCCCTTCGCGCTGGAGCTGGAGTACGCCCGCAAGCTCGATGGCGAGGCCATTGCCGAGCGCTCGATTGCCGAAATGCGCCGCGTGGGTGAGTTCACCGATGCCCAGTCCAAAGCCTGGCTGGCTTTCATGAACCAGGCCTTTCCCAATGTGGGTGCGCAAGACCGGCTGACCGGCATGCACGATGGGGCTGGCGGCGTGCGCTTTTTCTTCAATGGCAAGCCCACCGCTGCCATCAACGACAAGGCCTTCGCCCGCCTGTTCTTTGGCATCTGGCTGTCGCCCAAGACCTCGGCCCCCGGGCTGCGCAACGCCCTCATCGGCAAGGCCTGAGCATGTCCGGCACTGGCGTTCACACACACGGCACCGGATGGCGCTATGGCCTGCTGGGCTTGCCCCTGGCCTTCGTGTCGCTGCCGCTGTATGTGACCCTGCCCCGGCATTACGCCGAGCAGTACGCCGTGCCGCTGGGCACCCTGGGCGTCTTGCTGCTGCTCACCCGCCTGCTGGATGCCGTGCTCGACCCGCGCATCGGCCACTGGGTGGACCAGCTCTTTGCCCGCCACCCGCGCCAGAGCTGGGTGGCCGCCTTGCTGGCCTCGGTGCTGATGGCCGTGGGCTTTGCCGCCCTGTGGACGCCACCCGCCATCGTGCAAGACACCCGCAACCACCTGCTGGCCTGGCTGGCCGGTGCGCTGGTGGTGACTTATCTGGCCTACAGCCTGGCCTCGATGGTGCACCAGGCCTGGGGCGCACGCTGGGGCGGCCAACCCGAGCAACGCGCCCGCCTCGTGGCCTGGCGTGAAGGCGCCGCCCTGGCCGGGGTGCTGCTGGCCAGCATCCTGCCGGCGTGGCTGGGTTTGCAGGCCACCAGCGTGGCCCTGGCCGTGGCGCTGGCCCTGGGTTTGTGGACCCTGCATCAGACCCTGGCAGCGCATGTGCCCGCCACCGCAACGGCAGCCCCGGCCGAGCCCACCGCCTCGACAGCCGTTGCCCAAGCCACCCCCTGGCGCACCCCAGCCTTTGTCGCCCTGCTGATCGTGTTCCTGCTCAACGGCACGGCCAGCGCCATGCCCGCCACCCTGCTGCCCTTCTTTGTGCGCGACACACTACAGGCCCCCACCTGGGAGCCGCTGTTTCTGGGCAGCTACTTCCTGGCTGCGGCCTTTG
>JAGOKC010000092.1 GCA_017994835.1 Aquabacterium sp.
CAGCCTTGTCCACCGCCACCTGGGCAAACGGGATCTGCTGAGCGCCCTTGCCCGCCACGTCTTCGTAGCTCAGGCCACTGCGGTGCACATGGCGCTGGGCCAAATCGCCCAGGTTGTGCTTGCGGTGCGCTTCGAGCACATAGCTCTCCAGCATCGTGTCGTGCGCGTAGCCGCGAATGGCGATGCCATGGTTGGCCAGCACATGGGTGTCGTACTTGATGTGCTGCCCCAGCTTGGGCCGGCTGGCGTCTTCCAGCCAGGGCTTGAGGCGGGCCAGCACCTCGTCCAGCGGCAGCTGCGCCGGCGCATCCACGCCTTCGTGACGCAGCGGGATGTAGCAGGCCTCGCCCACCTGGTCGCTGAAGGACAGGCCCACAATGCGGGCCTGCATGGCGTCCAGCGAATCGGTTTCGGTGTCGAAGGCCACCAGCTCGGCCGCCTGCAAACGCGCCAGCCAGCGATCGAAGGTCGGCCAGTCCAGCACGGTGTCGTACTGCGTGGCGACCGCGGTCACGGTTTCGGGCGATGCCTGGGCGTCGTCACCCATGTCGTCCGATGCGCCCTGATCGAACAGGTCGGCGGTGGCGCTCGGCTTGGCTTTGGGCCTGGCCGACGGCGTCGATGCGGGTGCCGGGGCCGCGCCGCCACGCAGCTTGGCTGCCTCGGTGCGGAAACCGAAGCGCGTGAAGTAGTCGAGCAAGGACGCCGTGTCAGGCTCGCGCAGGGCCAGGGCCTCCAGCTCGGGCCACAGGGGCACGTGCGCACTCAGGTCGCAGTCGGTCTTGATGGTGATGAGGCGGCGCCCCTGAGGCAACCAGTCCAGGGCTTTGCGCAGGTTCTCACCCGCCACGCCCTTGATGGCGTCTGCTGCGGCGATCACGCCGTCGAGCGAGCCATGCTCGGTGATCCACTTCACGGCCGTCTTCGGCCCCACCTTCTCCACACCGGGCACGTTGTCCACGGCATCCCCGATCAGGGTCAGGTAGTCGATGATGAGGTGCGGTGGCACGCCGAACTTGGCCGCCACGCCCGCCATGTCGAGCTTCTCGTTGGTCATGGTGTTGACCAGGGTGACATGCTCGGTCACCAGTTGGGCCATGTCCTTGTCGCCGGTGGAGACCACCACGCGGTGACCGGCTTCGGCGCCCACCTTGGCGAGCGTGCCGATGGCGTCATCGGCCTCGATGCCGGGCACTTCCAGGATGGGCCAGCCCATCAGCCGCACCACCTCGTGGATGGGCTCGATCTGGGCGCGCAGGTCGTCGGGCATGGGCGGACGGTGGCCCTTGTACTCGGGGTACCACTCGTCTCGGAAGGTCGGCCCCTTGGCGTCGAACACGCACACGGCATGTTCGCAAGGCACCTCGTCACGCAGGCGACGCAGCATGTTGACCATGCCGTGCATCGCGCCGGTGGGCTCGCCCTGCGGCCCGCGCAGGTCGGGCATGGCGTGGAAAGCGCGGTAGAGGTAGCTGGAGCCATCGACCAGCAGCAGGGTCGGCCGGGCTTGGGCAGCAGCGTCAGCAGAAGAAAGGGACATATCCGGGGTGTTCATGCCCCGGATTGTGGGGCCTTCAGACTCTGGAATCAGAATTCGGCGGAGGCACCGACCGAGAACAGGTACAGGCTGTCCTTGCCGTCGATGATGTAGTCGAAGCTCTGCAACAGGCGAATGTCGCGGGTGATGTTCATGGCCAGGCCGACGCCAAAGTAAGGGGCCTGACGGTAGTCGCGCACCGAGCGCTCGACACCATCCACACCCGGCTCGACCAGATCACTGTCAATGCGCTTGAAAGCCCAGCCGACGCGAATCTGGTTCGTGAAGCCTTCGAGCAACTCGACTTCCCAGTTGATGCCAGCGGTGAGGGCACGCACGCTGCGGCGCTCCACGGCGATGTTGGTGGCAGCAGACTGTCCGGAGCCGTTGGCACGCTCCATGCCGCCAAAAACCATGTAGTTGATTTCGGCCGCCAGGCCAGGCGTCAGGCGCTTGCCGCCGAACACCTTGCCACTCAGGCGTGCGCGGTCGCACGACACATCGCAATCCCACTGCGCAGCACCCACGCCCAGGTTACCACCCGCATAGATGCCCCACTGACGGGCGGCCGGCTTCAATTCTTCTTCGGCCATGGCGGAGCTGCCAAGCACAGACAAGGCGGCCACAGCCAACGTGGACAGAGTGCGAGAGATCTTGCGCGATGCGATGGTGATCATGATGCGGGACCGGTTCCTCAGGAGGGGTGGTTGGACAACCTGAACGCCCAAGCGCGGGGTTGTCTTCACAATAATGAAAAGTCTGCCAGATCGGCGCGCACAGACTTCTACAATCACGCTCTCTGACACCCCTGCAGCCTGGGGGTTTTCTCTCAAGCCAGGCTGTCAGGCACCCACCTGCGGCCCGGGCTTTCCCTAGCCGGACCTTCAGGCACGACTTTTTCCCCTCACTTTGCCCCCACTGTCTCATGGCCGTTTTCACCGAAGTCTCACCGCAGGAAGCAGCCGGTTTGCTGTCCACCCTGGGTCTGGGTGCCCTGCAGTCCATGCAGGGCTGCGCATCGGGCATTGAAAACACCAATTACTTTGTCAGCACCGCGCACGGTGACTATGTGCTGACCTTGTTCGAACGCCTGAGTGCAGCGCAACTGCCCTTCTATCTGAACCTGATGCACCACCTGGCGCAGCGCGGTATTCCTGTGCCAGCACCGCAGGCCAATGCCCAGGGCGAAATCCTGCACATGCTCAAGGGCAAGCCCGCCGCCGTGGTGACACGGTTGAAGGGCCGCAACCAGTTGCAACCTCAGGCAGCAGATTGCGCGCAGGTGGGCGCGATGCTGGCACGCATGCATTGCGCTGGCACCGATTACCCGGCACAGCAGCCCAATCTGCGCGGACTCGACTGGTGGACCGAAACCATCCCTGTGATCCGCCCGCACCTGAGCGCCGAGCAAGCTCACCTGATCGAATCCGAATTGCAGTTCCAGCAGGATCTGTCGCGCACACCGGCCTACCAGGCTTTGCCACGCGGCCCCATTCACGCCGACCTGTTTCGTGACAACGTCATGTTCGATGGCCCCACCCTGTCGGGCTTCTTCGACTTCTACTTTGCAGGTTGCGACACCTTCGTGTTCGACATTGCGGTGTGCCTGAACGACTGGTGCATCGATCTGGCCACCGGTGCCCTCGACCCGGTCCGTGCGCAGGCCTTTGTGGCGGCCTACGACGCCGAGCGCCACCTGACCGACACCGAGTTGTCCTTGCTCTCTGCCCTGTTGCGCGCCGCCGCCTTGCGCTTTTGGACTTCTCGTTTGTGGGACTTTCACCTGCCGCGTGACGCTGCCATGCTGCAACCCCACGACCCCACTCACTTCGAGCGCGTGCTCACACTGCGCCGACAGCAGCCCTGGTCCTACACCCGTCAGGCCACCTCCGCATGAAACTCCGCATCGTCAAGGCGTCGCAAGGCTATGTCTGGCTGCAGCAGGGATGGCAGGTCAGCAGGCGTCAGCCCTTGCAATTCGTCGGACTGCTCGGCTTGTACGTGTCGCTGGCCATCTTGCTGATCGGGTTGCCCGTGGTCGGCCCCTTGCTGGTGATCGGCACCATGCCGCTGATGTGGTTGGGTTTCATGGTGGCCACGCGCAAGGTGCTGCAGGGCGAACGCTTTCATCCGGGTGTGCTGTTTGAGGCATTCAAAGGCCCGAACAGCCCGCGCCGCACCCTGGCCCAGCTGGCTGGCAGCTATGTCATGGCGACCTTGCTGGTCATGCAACTGGCCCAGTTGCTCGGCCCAGGTGCCGACGAGGTGGCGGCCGTATTCGAAAACGCCAAAAGCGCCGCCGAACTGGTCAACCACCCGCTGGTTCAGCAGGACATCTTGTGGCGGGTGCTGTTGACCATCCCGGTTTCGCTGCTGTTCTGGCACGCTCCGGCCCTGGTCCTGTGGGCAGGCCTGCCGGTCAGCAAGGCGCTGTTTTTCAGCATCGTGGCGTGCTGGCGCAACCTGGGCGCTTTGGTGGTTTACGGGCTGAGCTGGTTCGGCGTCGTGTTGGCGCTGGGCTTGCTCGACCGTTTCTTTTTCAGCCTGATTCCGCTGCCTCTGCTGGGCAATGTGCTGGCCATCGCGGGCGGCATGTGGGTGGCTTCGGCCTTCTATGCCTCGCTGTATTTCACGGTACTTGACTGCTTCGAGTCTCCCACCACACCCGATGCACCCGATGCCTCCGGTGCCGACACTGGTCTGCATCCCGGCCCTTGAGCCCCTCAGGTGACGCGACCTCAGTCGGTCAGGCGTTGCACACCATTGAGCGGGCAGGCGTAGATGGCATTGCGCAAGGCGGCAATCGCCTCATAGCGGGTGAAGCTACGGCGCCAGGCCAGCACGACGCGACGCGTGGGGGGATCGCCCTCAAAAGGCACGTACACCACATGCGGATGCGGCTCGACCGGCACCGACAGGCGCGGCACCACGGTCACGCCCATGCCGGCGGCCACCATGTGCTTGATGGTTTCCAGCGAAGACCCCTCGAAGCTCTTGCGGATGCCCTCGGTGGCGCTGGAAAAGCGCGCGAACTCCGGACAAACCTCCAGCACGTGATCGCGAAAGCAGTGCCCGGCACCCAGCAGCAGCATGGTCTCGCGCTTGAGCTCTTCGGCGCTGATGGATTCACGCTGCGCCAGTGGGTGGCTGCGCGGCACGGCCACCAGGAAGGGTTCATCGTACAGCGGTGCCACGGCCAGGTTGGTGTCCGGAAAAGGCTCTGCCAGGATGGCGCAGTCCAGTTCACCAGCGCGCAACATTTCCAGCAGCTTGACCGTGAAATTCTCCTGCAGCATCAAGGGCATCTGCGGGACATGGCTGATGGCCGAACGCACCAGTTCAGGCAGCAAATAAGGCCCGATGGTGTAGATGACACCCAGACGCAGCGGGCCGGCCAGCGGGTCTTTGCCGCGTTTGGCAATTTCCTTGATGGCCTGTGCCTGCTCCAGAACGGCCTGAGCCTGGCGCACGATTTCTTCACCCAGCGGGGTGACGGTGATCTCGGCACTGCCACGTTCAAACAGCTTGACGTCGAGTTCGTCTTCCAGCTTCTTCACGGCCACCGACAAGGTGGGCTGGGAAACGAAGCAGGCCTCGGCCGCGCGCCCGAAATGGCGTTCGCGGGCAACGGCAACGATGTAGCGAAGTTCGGTCAGGGTCATGGTGATCACATTGTGGGGCATCCGGCGCACCAGGCGGTCAAGACCTGACCGGAATCAGGCCTTGAGGTACTCGGCCTTGTGGCCCAGCCAGCGACCCACGTGGCGCTGCGCGGCCTGCGGGTGTTCGCGCAACAGCAGCTCGGCCACCTGTCGGGCCCGCGCCACCAGGGCCTCGTCTTCGTGCAAGTCGGCGAAACGCAGCAGGGCCGCACCGGACTGACGCGCGCCCATGAACTCGCCGGGGCCACGGATCTCCAGGTCACGGCGCGCGATCTCGAAGCCATCGGTGGTCTCGGCCATGGCCTTGAGGCGCTGCTTGCCCGAGTCCGACAGGGGCGAGGCGTACAGCAGCACGCAGACGCTGGCCACCGCCCCGCGCCCCACCCGCCCGCGCAGCTGGTGCAGCTGGCTCAGGCCGAAACGCTCGGCGTGCTCGATCACCATCAGGTTGGCGTTGGGCACGTCCACGCCCACCTCGATCACGGTGGTGGCCACCAGCACCGACAGCTCGCCCGCCGAGAATTTCGCCATCACCGCCGCCTTCTCGGCCGCCGGCAGGCGACCATGCAACAAACCCACCCCGAAACCCGGCAAGACTTCGCTCAGATCCTGATGGGTCTGGGTGACGTTGCTCAGGTCCAGCGGCGGACGCTTGTTGCTGTCGCGACCGGCCACCTCATCGGCAGCCTGGTCGCTGTCTTCGGTTTCGTCGATCAAGGGGCAAACCCAGTACACCTGACTGCCCTTGGCCACCTCGTCACGGATGCGCTCGATCACCTCTGCACGGCGACTGTCGGCAAACACCCGCGTGACGATGGGTGTGCGACCCGGGGGCAACTCGTCGATGGTGCTGACCTCCAGGTCGGCCAGGTAGGTCATCGCCAAGGTGCGGGGGATGGGCGTGGCGCTCATCATCAGCAGGTGCGGCTCCAGCTCACGGCTTTGCAGCTTGCTGCGCAGTTGCAGGCGCTGGGCCACGCCAAAGCGGTGCTGCTCGTCGATCAAGGCCAGCCCCAGTTTCGCAAACTCGACCTGATCCTGGATGACCGCATGGGTGCCCACCACCAACTGCGCCTCGCCCGATGCGACGGCGGCGAGCTGTTCACGCTTGACCTTGGCCTTGAGGCTGCCAGTCAACCAGGCCACCTTGATGCCCAGCGGTGCCAGCCAGTCCACCAGCTTGCGGAAATGCTGCTCGGCCAGGATCTCGGTGGGGGCCATCAGGGCGCACTGCCAGCCCGCGTCCATGGCCACCGCGGCAGCCAGGGCGGCCACCACGGTCTTGCCCGAGCCCACATCGCCTTGCAACAAGCGGTGCATCGGCACGGGGCGAGCCAGGTCGGCGGTAATCTCGGCGCACACCCGCTGCTGTGCGCCCGTCAGCTGAAAAGGCAACACGGCCAGCAGGCGCTCGGGCAGCCCCTGGGCGTGCGCTTTGAGCACCGGTGCCTTGAGGTGAGCCCGCTCGGCCCGGGCCTGCATCTGCGAGACCTGCTGGGCCAGCAGCTCTTCAAACTTGATGCGCTGCCAGGCCGGGTGGCTGTGATCTTCCAGCGCGGCCAGGGCGGTGTCCGGGCTCGGGTGGTGCAGGAAGTGCAGTGCCTCGCGCAGCGTTGGCAGACGCGACGGCAGCAGGGTGGACGGGATCAGCTCGTCCAGAGGTGCCCGCGCCAGGCCTGCCGCCACCGCCTTGCGCAGATAGGCCTGCGGCAGGCCCGCTGTGGTGGGATACACCGGCGTAAGGGCCTGCGCCAGAGGTGCCCCCTCCTGAACGATGCGCACCTGAGGGTGAACCATCTCGCGACCAAAAAACCCGTTGCGCAACTCGCCCCGCACCCGCAAGCGCACCCCGGCACCCCAGCTCTTTTGCTGCGAGCCGTAGAAGTTCAGAAAGCGCAGCAGCACCTCGCCCGAGCCATCGTGCAGGCGCACGATCAGTTGCCGACGCCCACGAGCCTCGATGCGGTTGTCGCGCACCACACCCTCCAGCTGCACGGTCTCGCCGTCGCGGGCATCGCGCAGCAGCGTCAGACGGGTTTCGTCTTCATAGCGCAGTGGCAGGTGCAGGGCCAGGTCGATGTCCCGCGTCAGGCCCAGGCGGTCCAGCGCCTTCTGCGGCGCAGAGCGTGCATCGGCGGCCGCTGGCTTGCCCGTGCCAGTCTGGCCTCGTGCAGAGCTTGAGAGAGAGGGGGTCGCTGCCTTGTGCGCCACGCTGTCATTCGTCCGGTTGCTGAGACCGTGCCATTGTGCCCGCCCCGGCCTGCCCTGGCCCCCTTGTCTGAGCGGGCCAGTGGTGGTTCGCCAGCACCCAGCCGCAATGAGATGAAGGACAATACCGGGTTTCCTTGGCACGGGACCCGTCCGTCCCTCAATGGCATGACCGCTTCAGCTTTCGGCTACACCCTCAGCGACTTCGACTTCGAGCTACCGCCTGCGTTGATCGCCCAACATCCGGCTGCCGAACGCAGTGGTTCGCGTCTGCTCGACGGTTGTGGCACCACCCCGATCGACCGCGTGTTCCGCGACTTGCCCGCCTTGCTGCGAACCGGTGATCTGCTGGTGTTCAACAACACACGGGTCATCAAGGCACGGCTGTACGGTACCAAGCAATCGGGTGGCGCGGTTGAAGCTCTGGTCGAGCGCGTGCTGCCCAACCACGAAGTTCTGGCCCACATGCGCGCCAGCAAGTCCCCAAAGCCTGGCAGCATCGTGCGCTTTGCCGATGCCTTTGATGCCGAGGTGCTGGGTCGCAGTGGCCCCGATGGGGGGCTGTTTCATCTGAAGCTCTCGGGTGATCCGCTTGACCTTCTGGAACAGCACGGTCACGTC
>JAGOKC010000023.1 GCA_017994835.1 Aquabacterium sp.
TCTTTGGGGACGCCACCTGTACCTTGCAGGATCTGGTAGTAGCGCACACACGAGAACAGCAGGAAGCCGTTGGCGAACACCTGAGACCAGGTCTGGGCCTGGTGGTCACGCGTGTAAAGCGCCGGGCGAATGCTGATGTGGTGGCGACCCAGGGTGGTGGTGATGGCAGCAATGCCGACCATCAGCAGCAAGATCAGGGAGCGGTTCTCGGTGCCAATCTTGAAGAGCCCAAAGAAGCTTGTCTCGATGGTGCGGTACATCTGCACCTGGGGAGTCTGCAAGGCCAGAACACGCTCGTACAAGGAGTGCTTGGCCTGACAGATGGCTTGCGCCTGCTCGATTGACTTGCGCAGCACAACCGGATCAGTGACGGTTTCGGTGTTGCCGAACAGATCGTCGATGTCGTCGCTGCTCGCGCTGGCAGGTGCATTGAGTTGACGTTGCACTTCTGCCTCAATGTCGATGGAGGCATTGCATTCCGGTTTGACCGGCTCGGCACGCAGCATGAAGTACTGCACCTGCGTGGCAGGGTTGCCAAACATGGACTCGCCAAATTTGAGCAGCTGCCCGTGAACCATTTCGCCGGTGCCGATGATCAACGTCAGCATCAGCATGATGAAAACAGGCAGGCTGGAGAACCATTCGATGAGGGTTCTGCCCATCAGGGAGCGCGAAGGGGTGTTGTGCATGAGGTACTCAATCGACGGGTGTGTGTCGCAGTCAGGGTAGTCAGTGCGCAGGCTCGGGGTGTGAGCCTGTATGACGTGTTATTTCCAGTCTTCTTCAGACTTCGTTGTGCATTCCGGATCAGACGGATTCACATTGCAGCGGATTTTTTTGATCACTTTCAGACCGCGTTTGTCATACAGTCCTTTTTCGGCGATGTCGATCCGCGACTCGCGGAGCATCAAGGTGTACTTGTAGGCGTTCTCGGCGCTCAGATCCATCCAGGTGGCAGGCGGGATGCCTGCATCGGCTTGCTTGATCAGCTGCATGGCGCGATCAAACTGGCTGCTCCAGTATTCCCGCGATTTCAGCCCGAAGCCGTCCGGGAACTTGGTCTTGTTGATCGCCATCTGGTAGGTCAGGATCATGATCGGAAAGCGGGTGATCGCGCCGTTCTTGCCGATACCCTTGGACAGCTCCAGCGGCTTGTAGGCCATGGTGGGCGCAGCGATCATGTCAACCGTGCCATTGTTGAACTTGGTTGAGAAGTTGGTGATGTCGGCCGACACCGGCTGAGCACCGATGCGCTGAATCATCACGGCCTGCGCCTTGTCGTGGTCGAACGCCGCGATGCGCTTGCCCGCCAGTGCCTCGATCGTGTTGATCCTGCGATCACTGACGATCGGGTATGCAGCCCCGAGAGGAATCATCCCGCCGACTTCGTACTGACCCATGGTCATCAGTTTGGTTGCGGCGGGAGACGCATAGGTCTGGATCAGTTTGCGCACCACGTCGTAGCTGGCCGGAATGTCGATCTTGCCGTTGCGCACAATCGTCGTGGAGCCCAGCGTGTCGATCGAGCCAGCCACGCCGTTGAACTGGCGGATGCGGAAGGCCGTCGCAACCACAGCATCACATTGGCCGGTGCGGAAATCTTCGGTGGCCACACGCTCGTCGGTGTAGCCCTTGAGGTCAATGCTGACACCGTGGCGCTGCATGGCCACCACGTAGTCCTTGGTCATGTTGAAGAGGTCACCCGTGACCCCCAGCATGTCATAGACACAGAGCGTCTGGTTGGCCTGAGCGCTACCCACCATGCTTGCCAACATCAACGTGATCACGGCGAACTTGCCTGACCTTTGACCCAACTTCATACGGTCTCCTCGGTACCCAAAAAACAAGGGCCTCGACTGCGGACCCTTGTTTGAACCGGCTTCCCGGTCTCATCTGATTACTTGTGTAATCTGAAAACAGTCTGTTGCAACTATATCGATGAGAGTCGATGGCGGGATCATTTTGCGGCCCGCACACAGGGGAAGGGAATTCCCTGGGCGTGCAGGTCGCCGTGGCATCTCAATTCAGGAAACTGCCAGCATCAACATCGTTGTCACTCTTGTCATCCCAGAACTTGCCCACCGAGTTGATGGGTGTGCGGGTGCCGGTGTTCTGCGTCCAAAGGCGGTCGGAGATATTGGTGATCTGCGACTGGGCAATGGCGTCGAGCAGACGGTACTCGGTGCTGGGCTGGAAATTTTCAGGCTTGCTGAAGCGTTGAATGACGCTGCGCAGACGCGGCTTGTTGTCGGTGGACTGTGCGGCGATGGCGGCCATCACGTGAGACAGGCGCACACCCTTGTGTTCGCCAATGCCCATGGAGGTGTCAAAGGTGCCTTGCACGTCCTTGCCTGCATCTGCACCAGGAATGATGCTCCAGACCACAGCGCGAGCCGCCTGGGGCACGCCCCACCACTTGACGTTGTCCAGGCAGTTCATGGCGCGTTCAACCTGAGGCGCGATGTCGGTGGGCACGCCCACGGCCTGCTGGGAGGCGATGTCGTTTTGCATGGCTTGCAGGCCACCGACAGCACCGAGCAGGTACACCATTTCGTCAAAGTCGCGTTTGAAGCGTGGGCACTCTTCGCCAAACTTGAAGTAGTACTTCTGCTGCAGCTTGAGCTTCATGCGCAAGAAGGCGGTGTATTGGCGCTCAGCGGCTGTGGCCAGCAGGCGCTTTTGGTTGATGCGCGCATCGAGAGCTTCGTCAGAACGCTTGTCGCGTGAAGCACGCATGTAGCGCATTTCCTCAGCAATGGCCTGGTTCTCGGAGCACACGCCTGCCGAGGTCAGCATCACGGTTTCCATCAGCGATGGATCACCGTAGAAATTGCGGGCTGCACCGACCAGGGGCGTGTTGACCATGGAGAAGCTGCACCCCATTTCAACGTCGCTGAGTGTCAGGACGGGCGGTGTAAAACCGTCTTCAAGAATGCTCAATGTGGTGCCGCTGACATTGGACTCGATCAAGGCGCAGCCACCCAGGGACAGGAATGAGGCAGCCAGTGCGGTGGAGGCGAGCAGGCGTGTAAACCGAAAGGTCATCAGAAGGTCTCCATGTGGCGGCAGGCGCCAAAAAAAGTCTCTCTGATTCTAGGGAGTGGTGCGTGCCTCTCTGATGACGAAAGCACTAGGGATAGCCCCCGAAGACCCTCACTTCGGGGAATGAAAAAGGCCCGTCTGAGACGGGCCTTGCTATGGGTAAATCCGGATGGCTCAGCGGATGGGTTTGAAACGCACGCGCTTCGGGCGTGCGCCTTCATCACCCAGGCGTTTCTTCTTGTCAGCTTCGTATTCCTGGTAGTTGCCGTCATAGAAGAACCACTGTGAGTCGCCTTCGCACGCCAGGATGTGCGTACAGATGCGATCCAGGAACCAGCGATCATGGGAGATGATCATGGCCGAGCCAGCGAACTCCAGCAGGGCGTCTTCGAGGGCGCGCAGGGTTTCGACGTCCAGGTCGTTGGAGGGTTCGTCGAGCATCAGCACGTTGCCGCCCTGCGCCAGGGTCTTGGCCAGGTGCAGACGACCGCGTTCACCGCCCGACAGGTTGCCCACCAGCTTTTGCTGATCGTTGCCCTTGAAGTTGAAGCGGCCGAGGTAGGCGCGCGAGGGCATCACGAACTTGCCCACGACGATGTTGTCAAGGCCGCCTGAAACGTCTTGCCACACGGTCTTGTCAGCGGCCAGGCCTTCACGGCTCTGGTCCACGAATGCCAGCTGCGCGGTCTTGCCGATGACGACTTCGCCACTGTCTGGCGTCTCGACACCCTGGATCATGCGGAACAGGGTGGACTTGCCCGCACCGTTGGGGCCGATGATGCCGACGATGGCACCGGCGGGCACCTTGAAGCTCAGGTTGTCGATCAGGCAACGGTCGCCAAAGGACTTGGTGACGTTCTTGAACTCGATGACTTCATTGCCCAGTCGCTCGGCCACAGGAATGAAGATCTCGTTGGTCTCGTTGCGCTTCTGGTATTCGACGTCGCTCAGTTCTTCAAAGCGGGCCAGACGGGCCTTGCTCTTGGCCTGACGGCCCTTGGTGTTCTTGCGCACCCATTCCAGCTCCTGCTTGAGGGCCTTGGCGCGGGCATCTTCGGTCTTTTGCTCGGCTTCCAGGCGCTTGCCCTTGGCGTCGAGCCAGTCGGAATAGTTGCCCTTGTAGGGGTGACCCGCGCCACGGTCAAGTTCGAGGATCCACTCGGCGGCGTTGTCCAGGAAGTAGCGATCGTGGGTGATGGCCACCACGGTGCCGCTGTAACGCTGCAGGAACTGCTCCAGCCAGTCCACCGATTCGGCGTCCAAGTGGTTGGTGGGTTCGTCAAGCAGCAGCATGTCGGGCTTGGACAGCAGCAGGCGGCACAGGGCCACGCGGCGCTTTTCACCACCCGACAGGTTGCCGATCACGGCATCCCAGGGGGGCAGGCGCAGGGCGTCGGCAGCCAGTTCGAGTTGCAGGTCGGTGTTGCCAGAGCCGCCAGCGGCAATGATGGCTTCGAGCTCGCCTTGTTCGGCGGCCAGGGCATCGAAGTCAGCGTCCTCTTCGGCATATGCTGCATAGACTTCGTCCAGGCGCTTCTTGGCAGCCAGCACACCGCCAATGCCTTCTTCAACGGCCTCACGCACTGTCTGTTCGGGGTTCATGACCGGCTCCTGGGGCAGGTAGCCGATCTTGATGCCAGGCATCGGGACGGCTTCGCCCTCGATGTCCTTGTCCACGCCCGCCATGATTTTCAGGAAGGTGGACTTGCCCGAGCCGTTCACGCCCAGCACGCCGATTTTGGCACCGGGGAAAAAGCTCAGGGTGATGTCTTTGAGGATGTGGCGCTTCGGGGGAACGATCTTCCCGACGCGGTTCATGGTGAAAACGTACTGGGCCATGTGGGGTATGTGCTTGTGCGCGACGTGTTGACGTCAAACCGCATAGCTTAAGGCAAGGACGTCCCCTGCGAGCGGCTTGGGCGACAAGAATGGTGGATTTGATGCCGAGGGGGCGGGGGATCAGGTGCGCAGAGCGCTCTGACTGGCCAACCAGGCACTCACGTCGGTTTCGGGGGCATCAATGGCCCACTGCTTGCGCCGGCCGCTGGCACCGCGCAGCAGCGTCACACGCGCCTGGGGAATGCCCAGTTCAGTCGCGAGCCATTTGCGCAGGGCCTCGTTGGCTGCGCCATCGACAGGTGGGGCTGACAGTCTCACCCGCAAGGCACCGTCGTGCCAGCCGACCAGTTCGGTGCGTTTGGCATTGGGTGACACGCTCAGGTCGAGGATGACCTTCGGGTGTGGCCCCTTGCTTTCCAGACGCATGCAAGGCCAGGATTGTGAAGGTTGATTCATGCCGGGCAACCATGAAAAAACCCGGCCGAGGCCGGGTTGGAATGCCCGCATGGACGCGCGGGCACCAGATATGCCAGATGCTCAATCCTCAGGGCTTGTTGCCGGTGGGGAAAGGCCAGGCCGCTTGCGGGCTCAGCGTGGTCTTGGCGGCAGGGGCAGCAGGCTTTTTGGCAGGCGCAGGCTTGGCAGCGACCTTCTTCGCGGCGGGCTTGGCGACAGGCTTCGCAGCGGGCTTGGTTGCGGGTTTGGCTGCGGGCTTGGCGGCAGGTTTGGCCACTGGCTTCGCTGCTGGTTTGGCAGCCTTCTTCGCAGGTGCGGCCGCTTTCTTCACCACTGCCTTCTTGGCTGGAGCGGCTGCCTTCTTGACAGGTGCTGCAGCCTTCTTCACGGCGGCGGCTGCCTTCTTTGCGACGACCTTCTTGGCCGGTGCAGCGGCTTTTTTGGCGGCGACCTTCTTCACAGCGACCTTCTTGGCAGGAGCTGCCTTTTTCACAGGCGCAGCAGCCTTTTTGGCCGGTGCGGCCGCCTTCTTCACAGCAGGCTTCTTGGCCGGTGCTGCGGCTTTCTTGACAGCGACCTTTTTGGCCGGCGCGGCTTTTTTAGGTGCCACTTTTTTTGCAGTTGCCATACGTATCTCCTTGATCAAGTTGCAAAGAGCACTGCACTGCCATGCGCAGCACAGGGATTCATCACCCACCGCCCCCTAGGATCTGGGCGGGGTGTGATGAATGGGGTGGGCCGGGGGCTCATGTGTGGGCTGGTCCAGTGCTCTGTGTGTGGCTTGGATCAATCCCAGGACAGGGCACCGCCCGACTGGTATTCGATGACGCGGGTTTCGAAGAAGTTGCGTTCTTTCTTCAGGTCGATCATTTCGCTCATCCAGGGGAAGGGGTTCTCTTCGTTGGGGAAGAGTTCTTCCAGGCCGATCTGCGTGGCACGACGGTTGGCGATATAGCGCAGATAGCCCTTGAACATGGAGGCATTGAGGCCCAGCACGCCACGTGGCATGGTGTCTTCGGCATAGGCGTATTCAAGATCGACTGCCCGGATGAACAAGGCCTTGACTTCGGCTTTGAGCTCGGAAGTCCACAGATGTGGGTTCTCGAGCTTGAGCTGGTTGATCAGGTCGATGCCGAAGTTGCAGTGCATGGACTCGTCACGCAGGATGTACTGGTACTGCTCGGCTGCACCGGTCATCTTGTTCTGGCGACCCAGCGCCAGGATCTGCGTGAAGCCGACGTAGAAGAACAGGCCTTCCATCAGGCAGGCAAACACGATCAGGGATTTCAGCAACCTCTGGTCGTTCTCGGGCGTGCCTGTCTTGAAGTGAGGATCCATGATCGTTTCGATGAACGGGATCAGGAACTCGTCCTTGTCGCGGATGGAAGGAATCTCGTGATAGGCGTTGAAGATCTCTGATTCATCCAGACCCAGGCTTTCAACGATGTATTGGTAGGCGTGGGTGTGGATGGCTTCTTCAAAGGCCTGACGCAGCAGGAACTGGCGGCACTCGGGTGCCGTGACGTGGCGGTAGGTGCCCAGGACGATGTTGTTGGCGGCCAGCGAGTCGGCGGTCACGAAGAAGCCGAGGTTGCGCTTGATGATGCGGCGCTCGTCTTCGGACAGACCATTGGGGTCCTTCCACAAGGCGATGTCGCGCGACATGTTCACCTCTTGCGGCATCCAGTGGTTGGCGCAGGTGGCGAGGTACTTTTCCCAGGCCCACTTGTATTTGAAGGGCACCAACTGGTTGACGTCGGTCTGACCGTTGATGATGCGCTTGTCAGCAGCGTTGACCCGGCGCGCTGACGCGATGGTGGCTGATGGGGTTGTGTGTGAGCGAGTGTTTTGAGGATGTGCAGCGATGGAGGTGTCATCGCTGATTGTTGGTGACGCCACCGTGTTCCGTGCTGCACCTGGTGAAGGACGCACAGAACCTGCAAGAGTTGAAGAGGCGTTGGAGGAATTGTCTTCCCAGACCAGCATGTTGGATATCCTATGGCATCAGATTATGGAAGGGTGTTGTGATAAACACCAAGCATTTCTTGACGGCTGCAACACGCAGTTGTTGCGGCCGTGCATCGAAACGCGTCAGAAGGTGCATGAATACGGGGGGGCGGCGCGACAGCTGTGTTCAAGCTTCATTGGCAGGCTTCGCAATCGGGGTTGTCGATCGCACAGAACTTCACGTCGCTGGCAGGCTCCGCAACGGCCGTTGCGACCAGCGGATGGGCGTTGGAGACCGCGTTGAGCTGGCCGCGTGAGATGGTTGATTTCTCGGCATGCGTGGCGCTCATGGTGCGCAGGTAGTAGGTGGTCTTGAGGCCGCGCACCCACGCCAGCTTGTAGGTTTCATCGAGCTTCTTGCCCGATGCGCCGGCCATGTAGATGTTGAGCGACTGCGCCTGGTCAATCCACTTCTGACGACGCGAAGCGGCTTCCACCAACCAGATGGGATCGACCTCGAAGGCCGTGGCGTACAGGGCCTTGATGTCATCGGGCACGCGGTCAATGCGGCGCAGCGAGCCGTCGAAATGCTTGAGGTCCATGACCATCACGTCGTCCCACAGGCCCAGCTTCTTGAGGTCGCGCACCAGGTACTCGTTGACGATGGTGAACTCGCCCGACAGGTTGGACTTGACCGAGAGGTTGCCAAAGCACGGCTCGATCGAGGCATCGACGCCGACGATGTTGGAGATGGTGGCGGTGGGGGCGATGGCCACGCAGTTGGAGTTGCGCATGCCGAACTGAGCGATGCGGGCACGCAGAGCGTCCCAGTCCATCGTCACCGAGGTGTCCACTTCGACATAGCCGCCGCGCTGTTCGGCCAGCAGCTTGAGCGAGTCGATCGGCAGGATGCCACGGTCCCACAGCGAGCCGCGGTAGCTGCTGTAGCGGCCACGCTCTTCGGCCAGCTCGGTCGAGGCGAGGTAGGCGTAGTAGCAGACGGCTTCCATCGAGCGGTCGGCGAACTCGACGGCAGCCTCGCTGGCGTACGGGGTGCGCAGCTGGTACAGCGCATCCTGGAAGGCCATGATGCCCATGCCAACGGGGCGGTGGCGCAGGTTGGAGTCGCGGGCCTTCTTGACGGCGTAGTAGTTGATGTCGATGACGTTGTCGAGCATGCGCATGGCGGTGCGCACCGTCTTTTGCAGCTTGGCGTGATCGATGTCACCGTCCTTGATGTGCTGGGCCAGGTTGACCGAGCCCAGGTTGCACACGGCGATCTCGCTGTCGTTGGTGTTGAGCGTGATCTCGGTGCACAGGTTGGACGAGTGCACCACGCCGACGTGCTGCTGCGGCGAGCGCACGTTGCAGGCGTCCTTGAAGGTGATCCAGGGGTGGCCGGTTTCGAACAGCATCGACAGCATCTTGCGCCACAGGTCGGTGGCCTTGATGCGCTTGAAGAGCTTGAGCTCGCCACGGTCGGCCTTGGCTTCGTAGGCGGTGTAGGCCTCTTCAAAAGCGATGCCGAACTTGTCGTGCAGGTCGGGGCAGGTGGCCGGCGAGAACAAGGTCCAGTCGCCACCTTCCATCACGCGGCGCATGAACAGATCGGGAATCCAGTTGGCCGTGTTCATGTCGTGGGTGCGGCGGCGGTCGTCACCGGTGTTCTTGCGCAACTCCAGGAACTCTTCGATGTCCAGGTGCCACGATTCCAGGTAGGCGCAGACGGCGCCCTTGCGCTTGCCACCCTGGTTCACGGCCACAGCCGTGTCATTGACGACCTTGAGGAACGGCACCACACCTTGCGACTTGCCGTTGGTGCCTTTGATGTGCGAGCCCAGGGCGCGCACATTGGTCCAGTCGTTGCCAAGGCCACCAGCGAACTTGGACAGCAAGGCGTTTTCCTTGAGGGCTTCGTAAATGCCCTCAAGATCGTCGGGGACGGTGGTCAGGTAGCAGGACGACAACTGCGAGCGGCGCGTGCCGGAGTTGAACAGCGTCGGGGTGGACGACATGAAGTCAAAGGACGATAGCAGCTCGTAGAACTCGATGGCGCGGGCTTCGCGGTCGATTTCGTTGAGGGCCAGGCCCATGGCGACGCGCATGAAGAAGGCCTGCGGCATCTCGATGCGTTGGCCGTCGTGGTGCAGGAAGTAGCGGTCGTACAGGGTCTGCAGGCCGAGGTAGTCGAAGTTCAGGTCGCGCTCGTACTTCAGGGCCGCACCCAGGCGGGCCAGGTCAAACTGGGCCAGCTTCTCGTCAAGCAGCTCGGCTTCGATGCCCTTCTTGATGAACTTGGGGAAGTAATCGGCGTAGCGCGTGGCCATGTCAGCGTGCGTCACCTCTTCGCCGAGGATCTCGCGGCGGATGGTGTGCTGCAGCAGGCGGGCGGTGGCGCGGGTGTAGCCGGGGTCGTGCTCGATGCGGGTACGCGAGGCCAGGATGGCGGCCTTGTACACCTCGTCGATGGAGACCCCGTCGTACAGGTTGCGCTGGGTTTCGGCCAAGATGGGCGCGGCCTTGACGTCGTCCCCCAGGCCTGCGCAGGCCGATTCAATCAGGGCTTGCAGGGCTGGCAAGTCGAGCGGCACGCGCTGGCCGCGGTCGATCACGGTGAGGGCAGGCTGGGTGGCGGCTTGCTGCTCGGATGCCTGCTTGGAGCGTTCCTGGGTGCGGCGCTCGCGGTAGAGCACGTAGGCACGGGCGACTTCGTGGTGGCCGCTGCGCATCAGGCCCAGCTCGACCTGGTCTTGCACGTCTTCGATGTGGAAGGTGCCACCGCTGGGGCGCGAGCGCAGCAGGCCACGCACCACGGCTTCGGTCAGGGTGTCAACGTCTTCACGCACGCCAGCCGAGGCGGCGCCTTGCGTGCCATGCACGGCCAGGAAAGCCTTCATCAGGGCGACCGCAATCTTGCTGGGCTCGAAGGCCACGACCGCACCATTGCGTCGGATGATCTGGTAGCCGGCGTAATTGGACCGGGTGGACGCGGTGGACACGATAGAGCCGGAGAAAACGGCAGGTGCAGGCGAGAAGGTGCTGGGGGTGGATGTGAGCATGGGTTCCCTTTAACGTGCATCAACTCGCACGATTCACGACACTATATATGGTGTTTATTTTGCTCGCAAGCACCACATGTAGCGTTCATGGCGTGTGGCCACGCCAGGGAAAATGCCTCAAACCTGGGCCTGTCCCCAGGGAAAAACCTGATCTGACCAGCTTGTGAGTGTTTGTAACTGTCGCCAGTCAAACGCACAGCCGGGGTCATTTTTTCGACCCGGCGCAATGTGCTCGTGCCCGACCACCTGATGGATCGGATATTGCTGCGCAAGGGCGTGCAGCAGGTCGCTCAGGCAGGCGTACTGGGCAAGCTCAAACGGTTGATCTTCCAGCCCTTCCAGTTCGATGCCGACCGAGTAATCGTTGCAGTTCTCTCGGCCCTGCCAACAAGATCGCCCAGCGTGCCAGGCGCGATCGTTCACCGAGACGAACTGCAGCAATTCACCATCACGGCGAATGACGAAGTGGGCGGAAACCTCGGTGCCCCGGATCTGATCGAAGTAGGGGTGAGCATCCCAGTCGAGCTGATTGGTGAACAGCTGCTCGATTTCAGGTCCACCGTATTCGCCGGGGGGCAGGCTGATGGAATGGATCACGGCCAGGGTGATGGCCGTGTTGTCAGGGCGGGGGCCAAAATTGGGCGATGGCACCGTGCGTGCGTCGCACAACCAGCCGTTCTCCCAAAGGGACTTCGATTCAATCGACATCGGGATCGAAGCGTTCGCCCAGCACCACACCTTGATCGGTGATCTGTACGCCCAGACGCGCCATGCGGTAGCGCATCTGACGCAGCGACAAGCCCATGCTGGCTCCTGCTGCGGTGCGGTTGTAGCGGTGTTTCTCAAGTGCTCGCACCAGAATGTCGCGCTCGATCAGATCAAGGTGTCCGGCCAGATCCGACGGCAATGGGGCTGGTGTTGTGGGCACAGGGATGACATCGACAGGCTCTGACAGCCCTGCAGCTTGGGTGGGCTCAAAGTCGATTTCAACTTCCGGCTCTTCGGCATCCGACGCACGCGAGATGCCCAGGTCTTCGGCTTCGAGGGTGGTGTGATTGCTCAAGGCCACGGCGCGCTGCAGCAGGTTTTCCAGTTCGCGCACATTGCCGGGGAAAGGGTACTGCATCAGGGCCTTCATGGCCGTGGCGCTGAGCGTGGCCGGGACCGCCATGCCGGTTTCATGGGCAATGCGATCGAGGATGCGTGCGCTGAGTTCAGGCAGGTCTTCGAGGCGGTCGCGCAGGGCAGGCAAAGTGACCTGGATGACGTTGAGGCGGTAATACAAGTCCTGACGGAAGCGACCGACCTTGACCTCTGCCTGCAGGTCTTTGTGGGTGGCGCTCAACAACCTCACATCGACGGCGATTTCTTGTGTGGCACCGACCGGACGAACTGCGCGCTCCTGAATGGCGCGCAGCAACTTGGACTGCATGGCCAGCGGCAGATCCCCGATTTCATCGAGAAACAGGGTGCCACCGTGTGCGGCCTGAAAAAAGCCTTCCCGGTCTTCTTGCGCGCCAGTGAAGGCGCCCTTGCGGTAGCCAAAGAATTCGGCTTCCAGGAGTTGTTCCGGGATGGCCCCGCAGTTGACGGGAATGAAGGGGCGCTCGGCTCGCACGCTGACATCGTGGATGGCCCGTGCCACCAGCTCCTTGCCCGTGCCCGACTCACCCCACAACATGACCGGTGCCATGCTGCGTGCCACCTTTTCAATCAGTTCACGCACCTGTTGGATCGGGGCGCTGTGACCCGCAAGGCGAGACAAGGCGCGCGGGGGCGGCGCACAACGATGCGTTGTTGTCGGTGCTGACGGCGCAGTCGCTGCGGAGCCTGGCACCGGTTTGTCGAGCGTGTCAGAGGCGATGGCAGCAGCCACCACCGAGCGGAATTGTTTGAGATCGACGGGTTTGGTCAGATAGTCGTAGGCCCCACTCTTGAGGGCGCTCACGGCATTTTCTGCCGAACCGTAGGCCGTGATCACGATGGACTTCTCGCGGCGACCTGCTGCCTCCAGCCGTTGCAGCAATTCCAGTCCTGTGCCGTCAGGCAGGCGCATGTCGGTGATCACGGCACTGAAAGTCTGATCTTGCAGATGTTGCCAGGCGTCACCGACGGTGCCGGCGGTCTCGACGTCGTAGCCTTCGCGCAGCAAGGTCAGCTCATAGAGGGTACGCAGGTCCGGTTCGTCGTCAACAACCAGCAGGCGATGAAGGGCAGGGGTGCTCATGCGATGTGGGGAGGCGATCCCTCAGGTTCAATCGGCATCGTGACGAAAAACTCGTTGCGGTGACGCACGGCAGGCGGATGCTGCCGGTAGTCGATGGCCGCACCATGGCGCTCGCACAACTCCTTGCAAATATACAGGCCCAGACCTGTGCCTTGGCTGCGCGTGGAGAAGAAGGGCTCAAACAGCGAGCGTTCGGTGTCGGCGCTCAGGGGCTCGCCGTCACTGTTGACCGACAGGACCAGCATCGCGCCGCCTTGGCGAGCCGGCCGCCAGCTGATGATGACTTCAATGGCCCCTGGTTGACCACTGCCGTGGCGTAACGCGTTGTCGAGCAGGTTCACCAGCACACGCTGAAGGTGCTCAGGTTCGAAGCGCACCAGCAGGGGAGTCGTTGCCTGATCAAGATGCTGCGTGTGAACCTGCAGCAGTGATTCGGGCCCATCACTCAGGCCGTGGGTCAGTCGCCATTCGCTGCAGATCGCCTGGGCTGTTTCCAGCAGGTCGATGGCCGGTGCCGGGGGGCGTATCCCAGGGGCCACAGCGAGAATGTCATCGACGATGTGCTGCAGTCGCACCACGTTGTCGGCAACCATGCGTGTCAGGCGATGCTGTGTCGGTGTGGTGGCGTCTTCACCCATCAACGCATTGGCCTGCGAAATCGCGGCCAGCGGATTGCGAATTTCGTGAGCGATGCCAGCCGACATGCGTCCCATCGCAGCCAGCTTGTCCTGTCGTTGGCGGGCGCGCACGATGCGCAGGTCTTCCAGCCAGAGCATGCACATGTCTTCGGCATGAAGCGCCTTGTTGCCCCGTGTGAAGCGTACGCGCACGCGCAGATCGCGTCGGAGCTGCTCATCGTCAAATCGCAGGGAAACCTCCTGGCCGGCTTCAGCCTGAAGGGGCGCGCGTACCGCCTGGTCAACGGCGTGGACCAGTCCCTGCCAGGCGGGTGTGCCACGCAGCTGAAATGGCGCGGGTTGGGCGAGCCCCTGGACACTCAACAGGCGACGCGCTGCAGGGTTGGCGGCACGCACATGTCCCTGACGGTCAACCACCAGCACGCCCTCGCTCATCTCTTCCATCACCAGGCGATTGAGCTGGGCTTGTTGCCGAGCCAATTCCATGCTGCCGCGCGCGCTGCGCTCTTCACGGGCCACGCGTGCCGCCAGTTCGCTGGCCAGGGCTGCAATCGCAAACAGACCAAAACCCGCCAGACCGGCTTCGGCCAGTTGTGCGCTCAGTGTGGCCGTGAGGGTGCCATGTATCCAGGCTGCAGTCAGCAGGTTGATCGAACCTACCGCTGCAACGGCGAGCGCCACCACTCTGGGCATCAGCACGCCTGCCATCAGCACAGGCAAAGCCAGCAAGGCCTGGGCGTTGAGGGTCGTGTTCATCAAGTGCTGCAGCAGCGAGAAGAACGCCAGATCCAGGCCAATCGTCAGGATGGCCTGGCGCGGACTCAGCATCGGGGAGTCATGAGGGCCGCTGGTGCGTTGATGGCGCATGGACGACGGCCAGGCCCACAGTAGCAAAGCCAGGCTGGCATAGCCCACCGCCGTGCCGATCCAGATCAGCGACCGATTGCCCATCAGCCAGTTGCCGGCCAGCAGTCCCAGCAGCACCACGGCCAGCAGTGCGCGCGCGCTCAGAAAGGTGCGATAGGTGCGCAGATAGGGCAGTTTGTTCTGCGGACTGCCCCATGTCCCGTCGGACTGAGCCGATTGCCAGGCGAGGTCGGGGGCCTCAGGCCACTTGGCAGAGGCTTTGAGGTCGAAACGGCTGAACCATGAAGCGGCAGGATCCTGAGGACGAGGTGACATGTCAGGTCAGACTTCAGTGAGCAGCGCTTCCTGCCTTGCGATGGGCGGCGCAGCAGTAGGGGTGGCCTGCTGCGTCGCGCAGCGCTTCGCTGGCGGGCAGGTGAACGCCGCAGTGCGCGCAGGCCAGCATGTTTTCTGTTGGCGCGGTCGAACCTTTGGGTGCGGGCTTGTTGGCGTTTTGGCGATCACGATGCAGTTGCCGTGCGCGCCGCAGCAGGGGCGAATACAGCAGCCAGACAATGAGCAAGCCAATCAGCAGGTACTTCAGCATGGTGCGTTCAGACCGGATTGCCGCGATGGAGGATCACCTCCAGCACGAAGCGCGAGCCGACATAAGCCAGCAGCAACAAAGTGGACCCTGCGACCAGCCAGCGGATGGCCATGCGCCCGCGCCAGCCAAAGCGCACACGCCCGATCAGCAAGATGGCAAACACCATCCAGGACAGCATCGAGAAGATGCTTTTGTGATCCCAGTGCCAGGGCGTGGTGATGAAGCCGAGCAACAGGGTCAGCGTCAGCATGACAAAGCCGGCCAGAACAAATTGAATGGTCAAGGCTTCCAGACGTAGCAAGGGCATGCCCAGAACACCGCCCTGAAGTGCCTGCAAAGGCAGGGTACCCGAGGCGCTCGGGGGGGCCCGCAGTTGTCGCTCGGTGTGGCGCCACAACGCCGCGTGCAGCAAGGCCGCACCGAACAATCCATAAGAAGCAAAGCCCAGCAACCAGTGCAGTGGTGCCCAGCTCAGCCCCTGCACTGCCTGCAGTCGGCCTGGAAACAGCCAACCCAGGGCCACCGTGACGGCGGCCAGCACAGCCAGCACCCGTCGCACACTGGGCAAACCCAGGCGACGACTTTCGAAGGCATACACGGCGATCACCAGCCAGCTGGTGATGGACAAAGCGGCACCAAAACCAAAGCGTGCTCCAATGGCCCCGTGCTGGGTGATCACCGTGTCCAGCACGATGGCGACGGCCTGAGCCAGCCACCCGACCCACAGCGCTGCCCAGATCGGGCGTTCGTGACGCGCAGAACCCCCTGTGGCCCCTCCAGGCCACGCTGCAGCGAACAAATAAGCCAGTATGGCCAGCACGCTGGGCCAGAGCGCGGGTTGCGAGGGCAAGGCGGGCGATAAAATCATGGGTCAAGTTTACGAGCACAAGCAGCGATTTCATGGCATCCAACCTCACTGAACGACTCAGTCGCCTGGTCAAGACCATGCGCGGCCAGTCCCGCATCACCGAAACCAACGTGCAGGACATGTTGCGCGAGGTCCGCATGGCGCTGCTGGAGGCCGACGTGGCACTGCCAGTGGTGCGCGATTTCATTGCACGCGTCAAGGAAAAATCCTTGGGGCAGGAGGTGGTCTCGTCCCTGACGCCGGGCCAGGTCCTGGTCAGCATCGTGCAGAAGGAGCTCTCCGCCACCATGGGCGAGGGCGTGTCCGACATCAATCTGGCAGCCCAGCCCCCGGCCGTCATCCTGATGGCCGGCTTGCAAGGGGCCGGTAAGACCACCACCACGGCCAAGCTCGCCAAGCACCTGATCGAAAAGCGCAAGAAAAAGGTGCTCACCGTCTCGGCCGACGTGTACCGCCCGGCCGCCATCGAACAGCTCAAGACCGTCACGGCGCAGGCCGGGGCCGAGTGGTTCCCCTCCACGCCTGACCAGAAGCCCGCAGACATTGCCGCAGCGGCCATCGACCATGCCCGCCGCCACTACTTTGATGTGCTGCTGGTGGACACCGCCGGGCGTCTGGCCATTGACGACGTTCTGATGGCCGAAATCAAGGCCTTGCACGCCCAACTCAAGCCGGTTGAGACCCTGTTCGTGGTCGATGCCATGCAGGGCCAGGATGCCATCAACACCGCCAAGGCCTTCAAGGAAGCGCTGCCCCTGACGGGCGTGGTGCTCACCAAGCTCGACGGTGACTCCCGTGGCGGCGCGGCCCTGTCCGTGCGTCAGATCACCGGTGTGCCCATCAAGTTTGCCGGTGTCTCTGAAAAAATCGACGGACTGGAAGTGTTTGATGCCGAACGGCACGCCGGGCGTGTGTTGGGCATGGGCGACATTGTGGCCCTGGTCGAAGAGGTGCAAAAGGGCGTTGACATCGAAGCGGCCCAAAAATTGGCCGACAAGGTCAAGTCGGGTGTGGACTTTGACCTGGAAGACTTTCTGGCACAGATCAGCCAGATGAAGAAGATGGGCGGCCTGTCCGGACTGATCGACAAACTGCCCACCGAAATGGCTGCCAAAGCGGGCCAGGCTGACATGGACAAGGCCGAGCGTGATGTACGTCGCATGGAGGGGATGATTCGCGCCATGACCCCTCAAGAGCGTCGCAAGCCAGACATCATCAAGGCCAGTCGCAAACGCCGCATTGCCATCGGCTCTGGTGTGCAGGTGCAGGACGTCAACCGCATGCTCAACCAGTTTGATCAGATGCGCACCATGATGAAGAAAATGAAGGGCGGCGGCCTCTTCAAAATGATGAAACGCATGGGTGGCATGAAGGGCATGCCCGGTATGGGTGGCATGGGCCGTTGACACGGCTTGTCACGCCTTGCATGCAAGTCTCGATTGATTCTGCTGCGCGGCGCTGTTAGCGTGTGCACATGATCAATGCGTGCACATACTGAACATGATGGATTGGGCGTCGTTGTGGCCGGCTTTGCTGGTCGGTGGAGTCGGAGTTGTCGGTGCGACGGCTGCCTGGCGTCTGGGGCGTGGACGACGTGCTGCCTCTGAGGCAACCCGTCCGGTGCAAGACCAGGACGTAGAGGTTCGTCCTCGCAAACCCGGTCGTCCGGCCTCTTACGACAACCTTGACACGGTGCTTGACTGGGAGCCAGGTGCCACCCGGTTGCTGACCCATGCCGAACGTGAGGCCTATCACCTGCTGCACAAGGCACTGCCCGAGCACATGATTCTGGCCCAGGTGCCCGTGGCCCGCTTTCTCAAGGTGCCCACGCGCAACTCCTACGCCGAATGGCTGCGCCGCGTCGGTTCACTCTGCGTCGATCTGGTCGTGTGCGACATGGCCTCGCATGTGTTGGCCGTGGTTGAAATTCGCAAACCTCCAGCGCAGGAAACCGATCGCACCCGTCGGCGTCACAACCGCATGGACAAAGTGTTGCAAGCCGCACACATCCGCGTCCATGTCTGGCAAGAAGACGTCTTGCCCGCAACCCAGGCCGTGCGTGAAGCCATCCTCGGTCCCAACGCGGCGCGACTTGACGATGTGGCCGCGCCCCCTTCTGCAGAAAGCAGCCGCAGCCGCCGAGACGCCGAAGCCGCCGCTGTGGTCGCCTCCATGCGCACCGGTGGGTTGATGCAGGGCATGTCGGTCAAGGAGAGTTCGGTGGACTTCAACCTCGATGACCCCGACGAGTCCGAGCGCGCTGGTGCAGGTCGCCATGCCAGTACACACCGCGACCCGCCTCCGTCCACCTGGTTTGATGACCTCGAACCCACGGCACCTGCACCACTTGACGACGACCTGCCGCCCTCGCAGCGATCGCGCTGATCCCTTTTTGGGTATCAGCTCAGCAGGGCTTGCGCGAACTCGCGGGCCTTGAAGGTTTGCAGGTCTTCCAGCTTCTCGCCGACCCCGATGAAGTACACCGGCACGCTCTTGTGGCGCTCGCGCGACCACAGGGCGATGGCGGCCAGCACGCCACCCTTGGCGGTGCCATCCAGCTTCGTCACAACCAGGCCGGTCAAGCCCAGCGCCTCGTCAAAGGCCTTGACCTGTGACAGGGCGTTTTGCCCTGTGTTGCCATCGACCACCAGCAGCACCTCATGCGGGGCGCTCTCCATCGCCTTGCCAATCACGCGCTTGATCTTGCGCAGCTCTTCCATCAGGTGCAATTGCGTGGCCAGGCGACCAGCCGTGTCGGCGATCACCACATCACAGCTGCGTGCATGACCGGCCTTGACTGCATCGAAGGTCACAGCGGCAGGGTCGCCGCCTTCCTGGCTGACGATCTCGACGCGGTTGCGATCGGCCCAGACCATCAACTGCTCGCGGGCGGCAGCGCGGAACGTGTCGGCCGCAGCCAGCAGCACACGTTGCCCGGAATCTGCCAGGTGTCGGGTGAGCTTGCCAATGGTGGTGGTTTTGCCGGCCCCGTTGACGCCGGCCACCATGATCACCGTCGGCGTGTGATGCCCGACCGTCAGCGATTGCTCTAGCGGTTGCAGCAGATCCGTGATGGCCTCAATCAACAGCGTTTTGACCTCAGAAGGATCTGTCGCCTTCGCCTCTTTCACCCGACGCTTGAGGTCGTGAAGCAGGAATTCCGTTGCCGAGACACCGGCATCGGCCATCAACAGGGCTGACTCCAGCTCTTCATACAGCGCGTCGTCGATCTGGGTGCCCGTGAACACCTGGGCAATGCTGGAGCCCGTCTTGCGCAGGCCATTGCGCAATTTGTCGAGCCACGAGCGACGCTCGGGGGCCGGTGCGCTGACCGAGGCTTCGCTGTCTGGCGTCACTACCGTCTGCGCTGCCACTGCGACTTCAGGGATGGGCTCCGGTATCTGGGGCGGTGCCGCGACGGGCGTGTCAGCCTGCGCCACCTCCGAAGGGACATCCGGATTGGACGGCTCGGTGGACGCAGAACCCCACCCCAGCTTTTTCTTGATGAAACTGAACATGACGTGATTGTAGGGGCGCAGGCTTTTTACAATGCCTGCTTTGACGCCTGCCGCCATGACAAAACAAACACCACGCCGCTCTCACCGTCCGACCGCAGTCAACGTGGGTGCCGATCCGGTGGCTGCGGCCCGCAAGGTCGCGCGTACAGCGGCCCAGGAGGTGCGAATCCTCGGCGGACAGTGGAAGCGCACGCCTTTGCCCGTACCCGTTTCAGCAGGCTTGCGGCCCACACCCTCGCGGGTCCGTGAAACCCTCTTCAACTGGCTGGGACAAGATCTGTCGGGCTGGCGCATTCTTGACGCCTTTGCCGGCACCGGGGCGCTCGGCCTGGAGGCCGCATCGCGCGGGGCCGACGAGGTGTGTCTTCTCGAGCGCGAACCTGCGCTGGTGCGTGCCTTGCTGGCCACTCAGGCCCGTCTCAAGGCCACCCAGGTGCAGGTGCTGCAAGTTGATGCCCTGAACTGGATGAACCAGAGACAACGCGCCGGACATTTTGACCTCGTGTTTCTTGACCCTCCCTTTGAAGCCGATTGCTTTGCCCCAGCCCTGGCTGCGGCGTCCCACTGTGTGGCCGTGGGTGGCTGGGTGTACCTCGAGGCCGACCACACTTTCTCGGACGAGGATGCGGCGGTGCTCTGCGTGGGCCTGCGTCGCCATCGACACGGACAGGCAGGAGCCGTGCACTTTCACCTTTTCCAGCGTGTGGCCGAAGAGAGCCACACCGGTGTGCCCCAAGTCTGAGAATTACACTGCTGACGAACCCCAAGCGCGAGACCCGCGCAGGAGCTTGATTGATGTCGTTGCCTTTGCTGACTGCCGTCTATCCCGGCACTTTTGACCCCATGACTCTGGGGCATGCCGACCTGATGCGTCGCGCCAGTCACCTGTTTGGGCACCTCGTGCTGGCCGTGGCGGCAGGGCACCACAAGAAAACGCTGTTTTCGCTCGAAGAGAGGCTGGACATGGCCCGTGAACTGGCCAGTGAGTACCCCAATGTTGAAGTGATCGCGTTCTCGGGTCTGTTGCGTGATTTCGTTGTGGCCCACCAAGGCAAAGTGGTGGTACGTGGCCTGCGCGCGGTCAGTGACTTTGATTACGAATTTCAGATGGCAGGCATGAATCGCCATCTCATGCCTGAGGTGGAGACGGTGTTTCTGACCCCCTCTGATCAGTACCAGTTTGTCTCGGGCACCTTTGTGCGCGAGATTGCCACGCTAGGCGGTGACGTGTCTAAATTTGTGGCCCCCAGCGTGCTGGCGCGGCTGAAAGCCCGTGTCGGGCAGCGGCCGACATGAAGCCTGCGCCGTTTCATTCACCCAGCGAAGCAATCAAGACACTACCGTGGCACTGAAAATCACCGAAGAATGCATCAACTGTGATGTGTGCGAACCCGAGTGCCCCAACCAGGCCATCAGCATGGGCGACTCGATTTACGTGATCGACCCCAACAAGTGCACCGAATGCGTGGGGCATTTTGGCGAACCGCAGTGCGTGCAGGTGTGTCCGGTCGAGTGTATTCCTGTTGACCCTGACCACGTCGAAACACCCGAGCAACTGATGTCCAAGTACCTCAAGCTGCAAGGGCGGACCTGATCAGGGTTTCAAGCGCCCCGGCGGCGCTTCGGCCTCGACCAGCTGAGGTAGCGCACGGTAGCGCGGCAGACGGTCGGCCTGCTGTGCCTCGCGCTGCTCTGCTTTGGTGCTGCGCTTGCGTGCGGTGGATTGGCGTGTGCGGGCAGTCGGCCCACGGCGTGCTTTTTCTTCCAACTTGAGCTGGCGCTTGCGATCACGCGCCATCGCTTCAAGCAGGGCTTGCTCGCGCTGCATCATCTCGCTGCTGTGCGCCACCTGACTGATCTGGCGTGCATCGTGCCAGCGCAGTTCACGTGCACGACCGGCACCGTCCCTGGCACACGGAAATTCACTGTACGAGGTGCCGGCACTGTCATGGCAGGCGTACAGGCGCACTGCGCGAACCGGTGCGGACCGGCTTTCTTCAACGCGACTTGCCTGCTGCGCCGCACTGTGGCGTGCGCGGGTCTTGCGGGTTGACCGTGATTCAGAGGCAGCCCAACTCGGGGTGCAGATGCAGCAAGTGAGCAGGGCTACCAGGGCCCATGTCAGGCACCGGTGTCGATGTGGCAAAGGGTGCAGGGCCATGTGTCCTCCTCAAGCAATGGCCAGCACTGAACAGCGCCGACCTCATGAGGCAGGTGGCTCTGTGTCCAGTGCAGAAGAGCCCCCCTCTTTGGTTTCGGCCGGGGGCATGACCTTGCGTGGTGGCTTGGGCCGCTGCGGCTGAGCGTGAATCTGGGCGGTGGCCTTGGCGGTGTCGCCCGTCAGCAGCAACTCCGTGGCGTCGAGCGCCTGTGCAATGCATTTGAAAATGGCTTCCCGTTCGGCTTGGGGTGGTTTGCGCAGCACATAAGCGGCCACTTCGTGCTTCACACCTGGGTGACCAATACCCAGACGCAAACGCCAGTAGTCGGGCGAGCCCAACTGGCTGTGAATGTCTTTGAGGCCGTTGTGACCACCATGACCGCCGCATTGCTTGAGCTTGACCTGACCCGGCAACAGATCGAGCTCGTCGTGGGCCACCAGAACTTCGTCAGGGTTGATCTTGAAAAATCGTGCCAGTGCCGCCACCGACTTGCCAGACAGGTTCATGTAGGTTTGTGGCTGCAGCAACCAGACCGGACCTTGTGGCGTGTTCGCGCGTGCCACCAGACCGTGATAGGCGCGGTCGGGTTGCAGTGTCACCTTCAGGCGACGCGCCAAGTCGTCGATGTACCAGAAACCGGCGTTGTGGCGGGTGTCTTCGTATTCCGGGCCGGGATTGCCCAAGCCGACAAACAATCGAATCATGATGGACGCGGATTATGGTGAAAGGCCTAGAAATGGAAAAGCCCCGCCAAAGCGGGGCTTGACTCAAAGCCTGAAGGCTTTGGCGGCAGAACCGAAGAAGAATTACTTCTTCTTTTTGCCCTTGGCGGGTTCGGCGGCCACCACGGGTGCGGCGATGACTTCTTCAACCGGCTCGACCACAGTGGCGATCAGCGGGTTCTTGAAGCCATGGGTGCGCACGGTGATGTGCTTGTCCAGGACCAGGTCGTTCACGTGGATGGTCTGTCCCTTGACCACGTTGGCCAGATCTACCGTCAGGAACTCGGGCAACTGTTCAGCCAGGCACTCGATTTCCAGTTCGGTCACGGTGTGGCTGATGATGCACTTGTCGATCTTGACGGCTTGCGACAGTTCTTCGTTGATGAAGTGCAGCGGAACCTTCTTGTGGATCTTGGTGGTGGCGTCAACGCGTTGGAAGTCAACGTGCAGCACCAGAGCCTTGAAGGGGTGCTTCTGGTAGTCGCGCAGCAGAACCTTTTCAACCTTGCCATCCAGGTCCATTTCGAGAATGGACGAATGGAAGGCCTCTTTGCGCATGGCGTGGTACAGCGCGTTGTGGTCCAGCTCGATGTTCTTGGGCTCTTTGCCGGCACCGTAAACGATGCCAGGGGTCTTGCCTGCGCCGCGCAGGCGGCGGCTCGCTCCGGTCCCCTGCAGAGTGCGCTCAAAAGCGGTGAATTTCATGGAAAGCTCCAGTGATGGAAAGCGCCCGCGACCAGGCGCTTTGAAAAAACCGAACCTGTGACGGCCCGGTCAGGAAAATCGGATCAGAAGTTGGCGTTCTGTTCCGAAAAGAGGGAAGTGACCGAATCGCCGTCGGTGATGCGACGGATGGTTTCGGCGAACAGGAAGGCCGTGGACAGCTGGCGAATCTTGGGCGTGTCCTTGGCGATCTCGTTGAGTGGAATGGTGTTGGTGATCACGACTTCGTCGAGGGCCGAGGCCTTGATGCGCTCGATGGCAGGGCCAGAAAACACGGCGTGCGTGCAGTAGGCGTACACGCTCTTGGCACCACGCTCCTTGAGCACCTCGGCAGCCTTCACGAGGGTGCCGGCGGTGTCGATCATGTCGTCCATGATGACGCAGTTGCGGCCGTCGATTTCGCCGATGATGTGCATGACTTCCGACACGTTGGCCTTGGGGCGACGCTTGTCGATGATGGCCAGGTCGCAGCCCAGTTGCTTGGCCAGGGCGCGGGCGCGCACCACACCGCCGACGTCGGGCGAGACCACGACGAGGTCGTCGTACTTTTTGGCCTGCAGGTCGGACAGCAGCACGGGCGACGCGTAGATGTTATCGACCGGGATGTTGAAGAAGCCCTGAATCTGGTCAGCGTGCAGGTCCATCGTCAGCACGCGGTTGACGCCAACGGCTTCGAGCATGTTGGCCACGACGCGCGCCGAAATGGGCACACGGGTGGAGCGAGGGCGGCGGTCTTGGCGGGCGTAGCCAAAATAGGGGATGACGGCGGTGATACGCTGAGCCGACGCACGCTTGAGTGCGTCCGCCATGATCAGCAATTCCATCAGATTGTCGTTGGTGGGCGCGCAGGTGGACTGCAGCACGAACACTTCGCGGCCGCGCACGTTTTGCTGGATTTCGACGGTGGTTTCACCATCCGAGAAACGCCCGACCGCAGCCTTGCCCAGAGTGATGCCCAGGTTGGTGGCAATTTCTTGAGCGAGCGCCGGGTTGGCGTTGCCAGTGAACAGAACGGTATCGGAGATCATGGTGGGCCGACCTTGGGATCTTGTGCTGATGTCAAACAAGCATCTGCCCAGCACCTTGCCCTCAGGAAGTCCTGATGCGAGGACCAGGAGAGACAGCCTTCGCGGAAGGTGTGGGGCAGGTGTGTGATTCGGTGTTGGTGCCGAATTTCAAGAAATTTGGCAGGGGAGGAAGGATTCGAACCTTCGCATGTCGGAATCAAAATCCGATGCCTTAACCAACTTGGCGACTCCCCTACACAGGTTTCAAAGTGGCGCTGACTTGCGTCTTTGCTGCCTTGCTACCTAGTAGTCTGCACTCTTGTTCAGAGCCTTCTATTCTAGATCATGTTTTGGATGTTTTGCAAGTCTGTTGTTCATTCACATCATGCTTTTGATGCCTTCAATCAGGGATCTGATCGAGCATCTTGAGCAGGGGGTGCTGAGGCAGACCGCGACATACGCGACCGATCCACAATGCGTCATCCAGTCCCAGATCGCTTGGTTGGATGGGGGTAAGGTGGCTGGTTTGATCGGGTGGGATCCACGAAAAAACCGTGCTGCCTGAGCCTGTCATCCGACTGTTGCCAAATCGGTTCTGCATGACTTCAAGTGCCAGGCCGATGTCGTTGCGAGACTCGTGGGTGGGCTGATAAGCCGCCGCGATGTCTTGCAGATCGTTTCGACCAAAGCGCTTGGGCGCTGCAAGAAAGTCAGAAATTTTAGCAGGCTTTGTGTCGCGTTTCAACGCGCTGCTGCCGAAAATCGCCGCTGTGGGCACTGCAAGACGGGGCTTGAGCAGCATCAGCGGGGTTTGCAAAAGCTCGGCGGGCAGGGCCATTGGGCTGATTTGTTCACCCACCCCTTCGACCCAGGCATTGCGTCCGCGCACAAAAAACGGGACGTCTGCGCCCAAGCGCAGCGCCAGATCCAACAGGCGTTGGCGCGACCAGTGCAGGCCCCACAACTGATTGAGTGCCAGCATGACGGTTGCCGCATCCGAACTGCCACCGCCCAGCCCTGCCCCCCACGGAACGACTTTTTGAATGCGGATGTCGCAGCCTTGAGTGGTATGGCTTTCGGACTGGAGCAAGCGGGCGGCCTGGAGGCAGAGATCGTCCGGCGGCAGTGCTGCACCCATGTCGTGACGTTGGATGACACCGTCTGTGCGGGTGTCGATGTGCAAGGTGTCTTGCCAGTCGATGAGCATGAAAACCGACTGCAGCAGGTGGTAGCCATCGGTGCGGCGTCCGGTGACGTGCAGGAAGAGGTTGAGCTTGGCCGGGGCGGGCAGGTGATGCAGGCTGGGCATGTGGGTGAGCGGTGCCGGGGTCAGCGGTCGAGAAAAACCTTGATGTGGATGGCGCGTTGTTGTTCGGTGGCACTGCGCGCGGCCTGTATGCGTTGTTCGGCAAAATCGCGTGTGTCGATGCGCCAGCCCGACTGTTCAAAAACGCCCGCTTCGTCAAGGGGGCTGCTGGGTAGCGCCGGGTCAGCCTGTCCTTGCATCCAGTACACGAGGCTGCGCAGGGGCAGCGCTTCTCCCAGGGTGTGTTGGCTGAGTGCATCAAGATCGGGAAAGCTTTGACGTCCGTCCTGGGTCGTGACCCAGGCTTCGTCGGCTTGCCAGCCTACCTGCGCCATGAGGGTGCCCAGGGGGGTCATGAGGTCGAGCAAGCCCTGATCCGTCTGGCCACTGAAGAAGAAGCCCAGGCTCAGGCCCTTGGCAGGCAGGTCTTGCCAGGCGAGTAGTTTGATGCTGAGCTGCCCCTGCAGTTCGAGGTGGGGTGGGGTATCGACGGTCTGTGACGCCGATTCAGTCGGCGCTGGAGCAGGCGGGTGCGGCACGACATGCAGGTGGCTGCACGCGGTCAGGGCGGTGGCCAGCAGGAGCAGGCCCAGGCGCTGCGCCCGTTTGCGCGAATGGACATGCAGGGTGTTCACGGCTGAACGTTGAGGCGTTTGAGGACTTGCTGCAGTGTTTCGTTGTTGCGATCGAGTTGCAGTCCTCGCTTCCAGATCTCGCGGGCGCGCTCGGACTGACCCTGTTGCCACAGGACTTCACCGAGGTGGGCGGCGATCTCGGCGTCAGGGCGGGCTGACCAGGCCTGGTTCAGCAGGCGCAGCGCTTCGTCGATTCGACCGAGGCGGAACTCGAGCCAGCCCAGACTGTCCGTGATGAAAGGGTCGCCGGGGCGTAGGGTCAAGGCGCGCTCGATCAGGGGGCGTGCCTCGTCGAGGCGGATGCCTCGATCAGCCAGGCTGTAGCCCAAGGCGTTGAAGGCGTTGGGGTTGTCCGGGCTCAGGGTCATGACCGTCTTGAGCAGGCGCTCCATGTCGTCGTGACGTTGCAGGCGCTCGGCCATCATGGCGCGATCGTAGAGCAGGTCGGCTTCGTCTGGAAAACGCTGTGTGGCTTCGCGCAGAACATCGTAGGCATCCTGCCAGCGGCGTGCGTCGCGCAGGATCTGTGCTTCAGTCTGGAATTTGAGGACGGCGTCGCGGGGCTCGCCTTCCGGAATGGCGCGGATGATGGCGCGTGCTTCTTCAACGCGGTCCAGGCGAATGAGGAGGCGGGCCCGCTGGCTCTGGGTCAGCAGCTTTTCGTGGCGTGGGTCGGCGCGCTCCATCCAGTCGAGTGCGGTCTGGGTTTTGCCTCGCAGATCTGCGGCTTGCGCCATCAGCAGGTAGGCCTGTTCAAGATCCGGGTTCAGGCTGGCCCCAACCTTGTTTGCTTCGGCAGGTGGGGTCTCTGGCGTGCGCCCTGTGGGGTGCTGAGCCAGGGCGAGGACAGGCTGCAAGGCGGCTTCGGCCTGGTCAGGTTTTTTGAGCTCTAGCCGGATCGCGGCCAGCAGCAGCCAGTGGCCCATCTGGTCAGGTTGTTCGCGCACCAGGGTTTCAAGCTGGGGCTCGGCTTCGCTATAGCGTTGCAGCAGGGTCAGCTGACGCGCATAAGCCAGTCGCACGACGGGCGAGGCATCGCGACGCTGCAATTGCTGGCGCACGATGGCTTCGCTGTCGGGCAGCTGTTTCATCATGTCAATGGCAAGAAGGCCAGCCACGGGCAAGTCGGGCTTGAGCGCGATGGCGCGCTGCAGACCCTCGCGGGCTTTGTCGAGGTTGGTGGCGCGCAACCAACCTTCGCTGCTGGCGGCCCAGGCTTCAGCCTGCTCATGGGGGCGGGACCGCCAGGTTTCGGTGGCCTCGTCAATGATGCCTGCGGTGGCTTGCTTGTCGTTGATGCGGGCCAGCATGCGGGGCAGTCCGGCCAGTACCTGGGGTTGTTGGGGCGTGGGGGTGAGTTGGATGAGACCGCGCAGAGCGCCGGCCAACTCGGTGGTGCGTCCCAGGGCAATCAGGATCTGAGCAGTGAACTCGGCAGCGGGGCGGGATTGAGGCAGAGCCTGACGCCAGGCTTTGGCCGCGGTCAGGGCTTGTTCGCCCGCACGGGCCCGCAGTGCAATTTCAACGGCACGTTGATAGAGCTGTGCATCTTTTTGACGACGTGCGGCCTCCAGGTAGAGCTGGTAGGCCGAGCCGGCGTCGCCCGCATTGGCCTGTATCTCGGCAATTAGCACCTGGTAGAACAGGGGGGCGTCCATGTTCGAGTTGTTGATCGGCGGCTTGACGGCGAGGGTTGGTGTGGTCGGTGTGACCTTACGGGGTGCAACCTTGTCAGGCGTGGCCCAGGCGCTTGAGCACAGCAGGGCCAGCGACACCAGACTGGCTTTCAGGGCTGGCATCGCAGGTGTGAACGCGGGCGTGTGTGCAGGCATGGGGTCTCCAACTGAAGCACCCATTCTATTGATGCTCGGCGCATCAGATAATTGACGGATGCCAGAACTGCCCGAAGTTGAAGTTACCCGTTTGAGTTTTGCTGATCGCATCGAGGGTGCGGAGGTGCTCGCCGTGCACACGGGCAAGCCTTTGCGCTGGCCTTTGGGGGTGGATGGGGATGAGTTGGTTGGTTGGCAGGTGGGCGCGGTGCAACGTCGGGGCAAGTATCTGTGGCTGCCTTTGAATGCGCGTGACGGGCGCAGCGGCGGCCTGCTGATGCATCTGGGGATGTCGGGATCCTTGTCGTTCACGGCTGGGGTGGGTGAACCGGGTCCGCATGACCACTTTGATCTGGTGACGTCTCGTGGTGTGCTGCGTCTGCATGATCCCCGACGGTTTGGTGCCGTGGTGTGGGGTGCTTCTCAGACCACGGGCATGCCAGGGAAATTGCTGGCGGGGCTGGGTCGGGAGCCGTTTGATGCGGCATTGGACGGGCGCTATGTGCACGAGCGACTTCAGGGGCGCAAGGTGTCGATCAAGCAGGCGCTGCTGGCGGGCGACATCGTGGTGGGGGCGGGCAATATTTACGCCTGCGAAGCCTTGTTTCGTGCCGGGATTGATCCACGGTTGGCTGCAGGCAAGCTGAGCCGCCCGCGCTGCGAGCGTTTGCTGCGCGAGGTGCAGGGCGTATTGCAGCAAGCGGTGGCGCTGGGCGGGTCAAGCTTGAGGGACTTCCGTGACGCGCATGGCAGTCAGGGACATTTTCAGTTGACGACCGCGGTGTATGGCAGGGAAGGGGAGCCTTGTCGGGCATGTGGCACATCGGTGAAGCGGGTGGTGCAGGGTCAGCGCTCGACTTTTTTCTGTCCAAATTGTCAGAAAAGGTGACGGATACAGCCTGATGACCGCTGGGCGTTGTATTTTTGGCAGATATCTGGGTGATGGCCCTTGTTACAGTACGAGCGCCTTGCGCTAGGATCAACGCCATGATGCCGACCTTTGCCAGCCACCTGGACGCCCTGGGCCAGTGGCGTGCCGACACCGACGCCCGTTTGGCGGCGTTGGCCCGCTTTGCCCGTGAACACGACTTGCTCGACGATGCTTCGGCAGAGTGGTTTGAGGCCATGCGCCACCGCTTGTCAGGCGAGAAGTTGATGGTCGCGTTCGTGGCCGAGTTCTCGCGCGGCAAGTCCGAGCTGATCAATGCGATCTTTTTCTCGGACAAGGGACGGCGCATGATGCCCGCCTCGGCGGGGCGCACCACGATGTGTCCGGTGGAATTGGGCTACGACGCACAAGACCCGGTGGGCCTGTCGCTGCTGCCCATCGATACCCGTCTGGAGGCTGCTTCGCTGGCCGAGTACCGTCGCCAGAATGCCGCCTGGACCTGGATTGACCTGGATTTGTCTGATTCGGATGGCATGGCCACCGCCTTGGCCGAGGTGATGCGCACGCGTCTGGTGTCGAAGGACGAAGCGGCTGCGCTGGGTTTTTGGGATGAGCAGCGTCCCGAGGACAATCCCCCTGTGCAGGCCGACGGTCGCATCGAGGTGCCGGTGTGGCGGCATGCGCGCATCAATCTGCCGCATCCATTGCTCAAGCGGGGCTTGGTCGTGCTGGACACGCCTGGTTTGAATGCCATCGGTACCGAACCTGAGTTGACCCTGGGATTGCTGCCGCAGGCCCATGCCACCGTGTTCATCCTGGGGGCTGACACGGGCGTGACGAAGTCCGACTTGTCCATCTGGCGTGATCACCTGAGTGGCCCAGCGTTGGCGCGCTATGTGGCGCTCAACAAGATCGACACCCTGATTGACCCGCTCAGTTCCGCCGCTGAGGTCCAGCAGACCATCGTGCGTCAGTGCGACAGCGTGGCGCAGACGCTGGAAATCCCGGTTACCCACGTGTTCCCGATTTCGGCGCGTCAGGCTTTGGCTGCGCGCTTGAGCGGTGATGCAGCTGGTTTGGCCGAGAGCAGACTGGAAGACTTCGAGCTGGCGCTGTCAGAAGGTTTGTTGCCGCGCCGCCGTGAGAACCTCGCTGATGCGGCCACGCAGGGGGCGGGCCAGTTTCAGCATCAGCTGACGCGTCGCTTCGGCGAAATGCGTCGCTTGTATGCCGATCAGCTGGCTGAGTTGCGCGGCCTGCGTGGCAAGAGTGCGGGCAAGGTGCAGATGATGCTGCAGCGCGTGCAGATGGAGGCCAATGAGTTCGAGCAGTGCACGGCCCGCTTGCAGGCGATGCGCACGGTGCATGCCCGCATGCTGAAAGAGGCTTTGCAAGATTTGTCGGCCGAGCGTTTGCGTCGTGAGGTGGAAGCCTTGCAGCAGGTGCTGGGTGGTTCGTGGCTGCCTCTGGGGGCGCGCAAGGCCTTCATTGAACTGTGCGTGCGTTTGCGCGCGTTGGTGGAGTTGGCGCAGCAGCGCAGTGATGAGATCCATTCGATGTTGGTGGCGTCTTATGCCAAGCTCAACGCCGAGTTTGGTTTCAGTCTGGTGGCCGATGCCCCGCTGGATGTGCGCCGCTATACCGAAGACCTCAACCTGATCGAGCGCAACTATGTGCAGTATCTGGGGCTGAGCCAGGCCTTCCGTCTGGCCCAACCAGGTTTCCAGGAGCAGTTCCGCCGCATGCTGGTGTCGCGTTTGCGCGTGGTGTTCGAGACTGTGAGCAATGACATCGAGCTGTGGAGCAAGACGTCTTCAGCTCAGGTGGACAGTCAGTTGCGTGAGCGCCGCCGCAACTTCAAACGCCGCTATGAGTCGCTGGACCGCATTCAGTCGGCGGCCAGTGATCTGGACTCACGTCTGCAGGATGTGCAGGCGCAGGATGAACGCGTGATGCAGTTGCAGACCCGGCTGAACACGCTGGTGGATGAGCTGTTGGTGCAGGCGCGTGAGACGCCTCTGGCCACGTCCGATTCAAGCATGGGCATGATGAGCGGCGAGTTGGGTTTGCCCGGATCGACGAGCCGCTCAGATCAACACGCATGAGCGCGTCGGCGTCCAGCGACCTGCTGCAACGTGCGCAGCGGCTGAGCCCTGACCTGGCCGAGCGGCTGGTGGCCTGGCAGCATCAGGATGGTCGCCATCATCTGCCCTGGCAGCGGGTGCGTGACCCGTATCGTGTGTGGCTGTCAGAGATCATGTTGCAGCAGACCCAGGTGACCACGGTGCTGGGTTACTTTGCGCGTTTTTTGCAGCGTTTTCCGGATGTACAGGTACTGGCCGCAGCCCCTTTGGACGATGTGCTGACCTTGTGGGCCGGCCTGGGCTATTACAGCCGGGCGCGCAACCTGCACCGCTGCGCGCAGGATGTGGTGAACCTGCATGGTGGGCACTTCCCCACCAGTTGCGACGCCTTGCAGAGCTTGCCGGGCATCGGGCCTTCCACGGCGGCGGCGATTGCATCGTTCTGTTTTGATGAGCGCGTGTCCATCATGGACGGCAACGTCAAGCGCGTGCTCAGCCGTGTGCTGGGCTGGGGCGAAGACCTGTCGGTGCGGGCACACGAGAAGGCGCTGATTGCTGCGGCGCAGGTGGTGCTGCCGCTGCGCGCGGAGGTGATGCCGTCTTATACGCAGGGACTGATGGACCTGGGGGCCACGGTGTGCACGCCGCGCAAACCCAGTTGCCTGATGTGCCCGTGGTCGGACCTGTGCGTGGCTCGCCAGGTGGGTGACCCGGAGCGTTACCCGGTCAAGAGCCGCAAGCTCAAGCGCAGTGAGCGCGAGAACTGGTGGCTGTGGCTGGTGTGGCGCGAGCAGGTGTGGCTGCAGCAGATGCCCGACAAGGGCGTGTGGGCAGGGTTGTGGACCTTGCCTTTGCTCGATGGTGACGAGGCTGTGAATGCCTTGCTGGACGAGGTGTTAGGTAAGTCGCTGAGTGAGCGCGTGGAACGCCAACCGCGCATGAAGCATGTGCTGACGCACCTGGACTGGTGGTTGCACGCTCGCCGTGTGGTGGTGGACGATGCCGAGGCCGTTCATCTGAGCGTAGCCTTGCGTGCGCAAGCGCCATCCGGACAGTGGGTGCCTTTGGCTGATCTGGCCAACTGGGGGCTGCCGGCCCCGCTGCGCCGCCTGCTGGTGGGCTGAGAGCCGCGCGGCTGGTGCTGTGGCGGCTGGTTTGGCGGTCGTTCAGCCCAAGGTGACGATCACCGGGGCGTGGTCGCTGGGGCGCTCGTTCTTGCGCGGGGCTTTGTCGATGACGCAGGCGCTGACGCGCGGCTTGAGGGCGTCGCTGACCAGGATGTGGTCGATGCGCAGGCCCTGGTTCTTGCGGAAGGCCAGGTTGCGGTAGTCCCACCAGCTCCAGGGCTTGGGCGGCTGCTCGAACAGGCGGAAGGCGTCGGTCAGGCCCAGTTGCAGCAGCTTCTGGAAGTGCTCACGCTCGGGCACGGTGCAGTGGATCTGGTCTTTCCAGCCCACCGGGTCGTACACGTCGGCGTCGGTGGGGGCGATGTTGTAGTCGCCCATGATGACCAGGTTGGGGTGGCGGGTGAGCTCGTCTTGCACCCACGCTTGCAGGGCGTTCAGCCAGTTCATCTTGTAGACGAACTTGTCGCTGTCGGG
>JAGOKC010000024.1:0-11444 GCA_017994835.1 Aquabacterium sp.
AGAGCATCATCGAACTTACGGCAGAAAACGGAAGGACGGGCGGGCTATTGCTGGTGCGGCTTGGTGGGGGTACAAAACTCAAGCGGGGGAACAAATGGGGGAACGGAGTTGGTCTGTGATCTTGTTTCTTAAGCAAAATCAATCGCTTAGGATTGTTTTTGGCTTCCCATCACCCCATCACCGTCCACATGGCAGTTACAAACTACCAGACGTCGGCAACTGATCCAGCCAGGCACCGATGCTTTGCCTTGCTGCTTGTTGCAGCGCTGGACCATGACGGTGTGCGTCGTCTCTCAGTGTGTGCAGGTTGATGCCGGCCTGACCCAGTTCGCTGCAGTGCCCGACCAGCCAACGTTCGATTTTGCTCGCATCGGCTTCCAGGTGAAATTGCAAACCCAGAACGGCCTGACCATAGGTGAAGGCCTGCTGGGCGCACAAGGACGTTCCAGCCAGCAGCCTGGCACCATCGGGCAGCTCAAAACGGTCACCATGCCAATGGAGCACGGGCACATTGGCCAACGGAGACAGCACCGAGTGTTGCCCATCTGCCGTCAGGGTCAAGGGCGCAAAACCAATCTCCTTGTGTCCCATGGGGCCGACGTGGGCCCCCAGCAGGCGTGCAATCAATTGCGCACCCAGGCAGATACCCAGCACCGGACGTCCTGACGCCAAGCGTTGTGCGATGAGTTGCAGTTCGCCTTGCAGGAATGGATAGACGGCTTCGTCGAATGCGCCCAAGGGGCCGCCCAACGCGATGATGAGGTCGGGCTCTGCGGCGTTGACAGACCTGAGGTCATCAACCGATGGGTCAAGGTATTGCACCTCAAACCCGCGCTCATGCAGCAGCGGTTCAAGAGTGCCAAGATCTTCAAAGTGGACGTGGCGCAGCGCCAGGGCGGTTTTCATGGGCGTGGATCAAGAAGGTGATGTGGTCGGATTGGATGGAGGCCAGTAATGGCTGTCGGGCAGGGTGCGTGGGCCGAAAATGGCCTGACCCACTCGCACGATGGTGGCCCCTTCTTCAATGGCGGCTTCAAAGTCGCCTGACATGCCCATGGACAGGTCCGTCATGTCGATGCCGTCTGGAGCCTCCTGCCTTAGTTGATCACGCAGATGGCGCAGCTTGACGAAGCAGGGTCGTACCAGAGCGAGATCGGGCGAGAAAACGGCCAACGTCATCAAGCCGTGCACGCGCAGGGACGTGAAGGCGGGCAACTGCCGAACAAACGCCAGCACCTCATCAGGGGGCAGACCAAATTTGCTGGATTCCCTGGAGGTGTTGACCTGCACCAGCACATCCAGGCCACGGCCTTCGGCCTGCAGACGTCGATCCAGCTCTTGCGCCACCCGCAAGTTGTCCAGTGCCTGAAACTCACTGGCAAAGCGTGCCACATACTTGGCTTTGTTGGTCTGCAGGTGCCCGATCACTGACCAGCGCAAATCGCTCAAGTCAGACATGGTCTCGGCTTTGCGAAGCGCCTCCTGCACCTTGTTTTCGCCCATCTGACGGCATCCTGCTGCGTAAGCGAGGCGAAGTCGGTCCTCCGGTATGGTCTTGCTGACGGGGAGCAGGCGCACCGTTTGCGGGTCACGTCCAGCCCGCTTGCAGGCCTCGGCAATGCGCCGCTGTACTGTCGCAAGGTTGTGCCGAAAATCATCAATGCTGTGAGCGGTGCAATACGTGTCTGTCGCTGGCATGGGGTCAGGCTTCAGCTTTCATGCACGTAGGTGCCGGGGGCCGGGGCCAGTTCGGCAAATGCCTGGGTGGTGACAGGGCGGGCAGGGACCAACTCGCCAGCGCGAGGTTTGAGCCATGCCATCCAGTCTTCCCACCATGAGCCCTCATGTTCTTCCGCACGCTGCAGCCAGGCATCGGGCTTGTCAGAGCGGTGGGCTTCGGCCACACGGAACCGGCGCTTGGGAGGCTTCACCACCGGGTTGACGATGCCCAGAATGTGCCCTGAGCTCGACAAAACGTAGCGTTTGCTGCCGGTGACGTGGTTGTTGATGTGGAAGGTTTGCTTCCAGGGGGCGACATGGTCGTCTTCTGCAGACACGGCATACAGCGGTTGCTTGATGCGGGCCAGGTCGATGGGCTCGCCTGCGATGGTGAGCGCATCGGGCTGGATCAGTCGGTTTTTCAGGTACAGCTGCTTGAGGTACCAACTGTGCATTGACTGGGGCATGCGGGTGGCATCCATGTTCCAGAACAGCACATCGAAAGGCGGCGGCGGTTCGCCATTGAGCCAGCCCTGTTCAACGTAATGCCAGATCAGACTGTTCGAACGCAGCAGGCGGAAGGATGTGGACATGTCCTTGCCGTCCAGGTAGCCGGTGCGGGCCATCTTGCGGATCAGGTAGTTGACGCTGGATTCGTCAATGAAGACGTTGATGTCGCCCGGCGCATGAAAGTCAACCAGCGTGGTGAACAGCGTGAGGTCTGCCACGGGCACATCTTCAGGCGCAAAGTGTTTGTTGGCCCATGCCATGTACATGCTCAGCCCTGTGCCGCCAATGCAGTAGCCCACGGCGTGTACCTTGCTGACACCACTCATGGCACGTGCGGTTTCAATGGTGGCGTGAATGCCTTCCATCAGGTACTCGTCGAAGCGGGTGTCGCGCATGGACGCATCTGGGTTTTTCCAGCTCGTGATGTAAACGTCCAGACCCTGGTCGAGCAGGTAGCGCACCATGCTTTTCTTGGGGTTGAGGTCGAGCACATAGAACTTGTTGATCCAGGGTGTGATGATGACCACTGGCTGGGCATGCACCTTGGCTTGGGTGGGTGCGTAGTGAATCACCTCCACGAGTCGGTTGCGCATCACGACTGAACCAGGCGTGGTGGCCAGATTGCTCCCGACTTTGAAATCGTCCGGGTTCGTCATGCGAATCTCACCGGCTTTCACATCTTCCAGGAAGATTTCGAAACCCTTGCGCAGGCTCTCACCTTTGGTCTCCATGGCGTGCCGCATGGCGACAGGGTTGGTCAGCAGGTAGTTCGACGGGGCCATGGCATTGAGCCAGTTGCGCCACCAGAAGGCCGCCTTGCGCCGCTCACGGGTGGCCAGGCCCGGCGTGTCGTAGAGCATGTCCTGTGTGTGGTGCGTGAACGCGAGGTACCACTCCTTGAGCAAATCCCAGCTTGGGGATTCGGTCCAGATCGGATCGGCAAAGCGCACGTCTTCGTCATTGACCTTGATCGGATCCTCGCTTGGGATGCCCATCAGGCGGTTGAGCGTGTGCCACTGCAGATTCCACAAATCTGTCGAAAGCCTGAGCATCCGGCGGCTCAACTCCTGAGGGTGCGTCATCCAGGCAATCTGCGCGTGCGCGATGGGTGCCGCCATCCCCAAAGGGTCCATGGTTTGCTCGACGGAGTCGTGAAGTTGTTCGAGCACCTGCGTGACCACCTCGCCGGGGGAGGTGGCATCGCCTGGTTTGAAGGGCTCTGCCAACTTGACGGCTGCCGAACTTTTGCGACGAGGGGTGGCGCTTGCTGCGCGCGTCGATTTGGCCATGACCGGGTGCTCCTGTCGGTGGGGTCAGCCGTTCAGGCCGCCCAGACAAAGGTACTTGATTTCAAGATAGTCATCCATGCCGTGGCGGGCACCTTCACGGCCCAGACCAGACTGTTTGACGCCACCAAAGGGGGCTTCACAGTGCGAGATCATGCCTGTGTTCACGCCCACCATGCCGTATTCAAGTGCCTCGCCGACCCGGAAAATGCGGCCGATGTCGCGGCTGAAGAAGTAGCTGGCCAGGCCAAACTCGGTGTGGTTGGCGGCCGCAATGGCCTCGGCTTCGGTCGTGAATTTGAACACCGGTGCCACCGGGCCAAAGATTTCTTCGCGGGCGACACGCATGTCGCTGCTCACATTGGCCAGCACCGTGGGCTGGTAGAACGACCCGCCTTCGACCTGGGCCGGGGCACCGCCGGTCAGCACCTTCGCGCCCTTGGCTACAGCGTCGGCCACCAGGGTCTCGACCTTGTTCAGGGCCTCGGCATCGATCAGCGGGCCTTGCACCACGCCTGGCTCGAAGCCGTTGCCCACCCGGATCTCGGCCACGCGGGCAGCCAGTCTGGTCACAAAGGCGTCGTAGATGCCGGCTTGCACATACATGCGGTTGGCGCACACGCAGGTCTGACCCGAGTTGCGGTACTTGCTGGCCAGCGCACCCTCCACGGCCACATCCAGGTCGGCATCGTCGAACACGATCAGGGGCGCATTGCCGCCCAACTCCAGCGACAGCTTCTTGATGGTCGGCGCGCACTGCTGCATCAGGATGCGGCCCACCTCGGTAGAGCCCGTGAAGGACAGGTGGCGCACCGTGTCGCTGGCGCACAAGACCTTGCCCACCTCGATCGAACGATGGGCATCGGCCGTGAGGACGTTGAGCACGCCCGGTGGCATGCCGGCGCGCTGGGCCAGTTCGGCGACGGCCAGTGCCGACAAGGGGGTGGCCTCAGCCGGTTTGATGACGACCGGGCAACCGGCCGCCAGGGCCGGGGCGACCTTGCGCGTGATCATGGCCACCGGGAAGTTCCAGGGCGTGATGGCCGCGCACACCCCAATGGGTTGGCGCAGCACCAGCAGACGTTTGGCCGGGTCGGGGCTGGGGATGGTTTCGCCATAGACACGGCGCGCCTCCTCGGCAAACCACTCCACGAAGCTGGCACCGTAGAGCACCTCGCCTCTGGCCTCGGCCAAGGGCTTGCCTTGCTCAGCGGTCATGATGCGCGCCAGATCGTCGGCATGCTTGTGCAACAGTTGGAACCACTTCATCAAGATGGCGGAGCGGGCCTTGGGTGGCAAGGCTCGCCACGCAGGCCAGGCGGCGTTGGCGGCGGCAATCGCTGCCTCGGTTTGCTCGGCACCCAGGTTGGGTACCTCGGCCAGCAGCGCACCGGTTGCGGGGTCGGTGACGGCAAAACGTTGCGGAGCGTCCACCCACTGCCCGTTGATCAGGGCTTGCGTCTTGAGCAAGCTGGATTCTTGAAGGGCGTTCAACGGGGAGGATGGAATGCTCATGTCGTTCTCGCGTGCGTCAAGCGGTCAATCATAGAGGTCGTGCGAAAACTATAATATTGAAAGTTATGCCCGGCGTGTCCACGCTGCGGACACTGCGCCTGAGCGCACCAGAACAAGAGAGACTCCCTCCCCATGAAAGCCGCAGACATCCGCAAGACCTTCCTGGCGTACTTCCAGTCCAAGGGCCACGCCATCGTGGCATCCAGCCCTGTCGTGCCGGGCGACGACCCGACCCTGCTGTTCACCAACGCGGGCATGAACCAGTTCAAGGACGTGTTCCTGGGCTTTGACAAGCGCCCGTACAGCCGCGCCACCACCTCGCAAAAGTGCATCCGCGCCGGCGGCAAGCACAACGACCTGGACAACGTCGGCTACACCGCTCGTCACCACACCTTCTTCGAGATGCTGGGCAATTTCTCGTTTGGTGACTACTTCAAGCACGATGCGATCAGCTACGCATGGGAGTTGCTGACCGAGCAGTTCAAGCTGCCCAAGGATAAGCTGTGGGTCACCGTCTATCACGAGGACGACGAGGCCTACGAGATCTGGAACAAGGTGGTGGGCGTGCCCGCCGAGCGCATCGTGCGCATCGGCGACAACAAGGGCGGCCGCTACATGTCCGACAACTTCTGGATGATGGGCGACACCGGCCCCTGCGGCCCCTGTACCGAGATCTTCTACGACCACGGCCCGGACATCGCTGGCGGCCCTCCCGGCAGCCCCGATGAAGACGGTGACCGCTACATCGAGATCTGGAACAACGTCTTCATGCAGTTCAACCGCACCGAAGACGGCGTGATGCACCCGCTGCCCAAGCCCTCGGTGGACACCGGCATGGGCCTGGAGCGCATCGCCACGGTGCTGCAAGGCAAGCACAGCAACTACGAAATCGACCTGTTTGAGGCACTGCTGACTGCGGCCAAGACGGCCGTGGATGCGGCCGGTGGCGCTTCGGCAGCCACGGGCGTGGAAGGTGTCGGTTGCGACGCCGCCAGCCCCAGCCTGAAAGTGATTGCCGACCACATCCGCGCCTGCTCGTTCACGGTCGCCGATGGCGTCATCCCCAGCAACGAAGGCCGTGGCTACGTGCTGCGCCGCATCACCCGCCGCGCCATCCGTCACGGCTACAAGCTGGGCGCCCGCACCCCGTTCTTCCACAAACTGGTGTCGGCCCTTGTCGCGCAAATGGGCGAGGCCTATCCTGAGCTGCGCCAGAACGAAAAGCGCATCACCGAAGTACTGAAGACCGAAGAAGAGCGTTTCTTCCAGACCATTGCCCACGGCATGGAAATCCTGGAAGGTGCGCTGGCCTCGGGTGAAAAGCAGATCGATGGTGAAACCGCCTTCAAGCTGCACGACACCTACGGCTTCCCGGTCGACCTGACCGCCGACGTCTGCCGCGAGCGCGACGTGACCGTGGACCAGGCCGGTTTTGACGCCGCCATGGCCCGCCAGCGTGAGCAGGCCCGTGCCGCCGGCAAGTTCAAGATGGCCACGGGCCTCGAGTACGCGGGCGTGCCCACCGGCTTCCATGGCTACGAACACCTGACGGTGGACGCTGTCAACGTGACCGCCATCTATGTGGATGGCGCTTCGGTGCAGCAAGCCCAGGCCGGTGACGACGCCGTCATCGTGCTGGACCACACCCCGTTCTACGCCGAGTCCGGCGGCCAGTGCGGCGACAGCGGGGACCTGCGCAATGCCACCAGCCGCTTCGTGGTCGAAGACACGCAAAAGATCCAGGCCGACGTGTTCGGTCACCACGGCCGCGTGGTCGAAGGCAGCATCAAAGTGGGCGACAAGCTCAACGCCAAGGTCGATGCCGACGTGCGCGCCAAGACCGTGCGCAACCACAGCGCCACCCACCTGATGCACAAGGCGCTGCGCGAGGTGCTCGGCGACCATGTGCAGCAAAAGGGCTCGCAGGTCACCGCTGACCGCACCCGTTTCGACTTTGCGCACAACGCGCCGCTGACCGCCGAGCAGATCCGCGAAGTGGAAGAGTTGGTCAACGCCGAAGTCCTGCTCAACGCCGAAGCCCAGGCCCAGGTGATGGCACTGGACGACGCGCAGAAGTCGGGTGCCATGATGCTGTTCGGTGAGAAGTACGGCGAGACCGTGCGCGTCCTGAGCATCGGCTCGTCCAAGGAACTCTGTGGCGGCACCCACGTGCAGCGCACCGGCGACATCGGTCTGTTCAAGATCGTGGCCGAAGGCGGCGTGGCCGCTGGCGTTCGCCGTGTCGAAGCCATTACCGGAGCCAATGCCCTGGCCTACACCCAGAATCTGGAAACCACGCTGGACGGCGTGGCCGCCTTGCTCAAGGCCACCCCGCACGAGGTACCCGCTCGCGTCGCTGCTGCCCAAGAGCAGATCCGCGCCCTGGAAAAGGAAATCGCCGCCCTCAAGGGCAAGCTGGCCTCCAGCCAGGGCGACGAGCTGATGGCCCAGGCCGCCGACATCAAGGGCATCAAGGTGCTGGCCGCGACCTTGGAAGGGGCAGACGCCAAGACCCTGCGCGAGACCATGGACAAGCTTAAGGACAAGCTCAAGACCGCCGTCATCGTGCTGGCGGCCGTGGACGGTGGCAAGGTGCAGATCGCTGCTGGCGTGACCGCTGACAGCACTGGTAAGGTCAAGGCGGGCGAGTTGGTCAACTTTGTGGCCCAGCAAGTGGGTGGCAAGGGCGGTGGCAAGCCTGACATGGCCATGGCCGGTGGCACCGAGCCTGCGGCTCTGCCAGGGGCTCTGGCCAGCGTCCAGGCCTGGGTTGCTGAGCGCGTCTGACACCTTGTGGTCTTTTCCCCCACATCAGGGCTCCTTCGGGAGCCTTTTTTTGATCTGTTGTCAGCAATGGGGGTGTTTTCACCTAGAACAGCTTGTCGTGCAGGAAACCCTCATGTCATCCCTCATCCTGTTGGATGCATGATTAAATTCCTAACCTATGTCTAGTTTCTGACACCAACGAGGACCACCATGGCTTACGACACTGACAAGCAGCACCCCATCGTGCCCCGTGAAAGACTGGACTTCGGGTTTGACGAAAACATTCCTCGGCACTGGTTTGGTGGCGACCCGTTTCGCACCCGCTTCTTCGACGCCATGTCGCTGATCTTCCCGCCCGGCGAAAAGTTCTTCATGGTGACCGTGCGGGACTATCGTGATCAGGTGCGTGACCCCAAGTTGCTGCAGGACATCAAGGACTTCAACCGCCAGGAAGCCCAGCACAGCATGGTGCACAACCAGTACAACGACCTGCTGCGCAAACAGGGCATGCCGGTGGACGAGTTGATTGGCTGGCTCGACAACCTGCTGTTCACCAAATACCGCAGCCGCTTCAGCCGTCAGTACACCCTTGCCATCACAGGTGCGTTGGAGCACCTGACCGCCCTGGGTGCCCACGCCATGTTTGATGAGCGCGATATCTTGGGCGATGCCCATCCGAAGGTGCGCGCCATGTATGCCTGGCACGCCATCGAAGAGGTCGAGCACAAAGGTGTGGCTTACGACGTGATGATCGACTATGCCAAGGTGGGCTATGTGCGTCGCGTTGCCGCGCTGGTGCATGCCAGTTTCATGTTCCCGTGGGTCATTTTCAAGTTTGCCAACCGCATGCTCAAAGAAGATGGCTACTCATTCTGGGACCGCGTCAAGCTCAACCTCAAGGGCATTCACTGGTTGGTCAAACCGGGCGGTTTTCTGGCCCCGACACACAAGCACTACATCAAGTACTACAAGCCTGGTTACCACCCCTGGCAGGAAGTTGATCAGCCTGGATACGAAGAGTGGTTGGCAGGTTTCAATCGCCATCGTGACCCGGTGGAAGCCAGCGAATTGATGCGTGCATCCATGGTGCGGTGAACCCCTGCAGGCAAGTCCTGCCAATGTGGTTAGACTTCGGCACACCTTGAATGTGGGTGTGTTGATTTCGTCCATGCGTATTCCACTTCCTCCATCGTCCGTTCTTGAGGCCATGGGCATCAAGCCCATTCCCTTGTTCATGCTGTCTGCATGGATCAAGGCAGCAACCAAATGTGGCTTCAATGTTCAACCTCTGTTCAAAGAAGCAGGCATCACGATTGATCTGATCCGGCTGGAGGACGCGCGCGTCTCTCCACTGCAGATCATGTCCTTGCTTGAGCAGTGCGTTGCCCTGTCCCCCGATCAGTATTTCCCGATCGTGCTGGGTGACACCTTTGCATTCGAATCCCTGCCTGAGTTCGAAACCCTGCTGACCACCAGTGCCAACCTGCGCGATGCCCTTCGGGCCGCTGACCTCGCACGCATGATGGTCATGCCCTGGTTGACACTCGAAGTCAAAGAAGAGGGGGCTGAAGCCCGGGTCTGTGTGGGGTTTGACCTGCCACTGCAACGACTGGTGGCGCACGCACTGCCACTGCATCTTGTCATCCACGCCACGCTGGCCTGCATCCGCAAGTTCGGGCGCACGCTGCGGGGTTCCGAATCGGGTTTCATCGGCGTCGAACTCAAAGGCCCCCCTGTGCCGCAGGCTGACAAGATGGAGGCTTTTTTTGGTGTGCCGGTCACCTTCAATGCCCAGGTGGACGCTTTGAGGTTTCATCAAAACCTGCTGGATCAACCTCTGGAAGGTGCATTCCCGGCGCTGCACGAGCAGGCGCAGTTCCTCGCCGAGCAGCGACTGGGCCGCGAGGTGCGTCGTCAGGGGGTGACCGCCGAAATCGAGACCTTGCTGACACGCGAACCCGAGTTGCTCTCCCTGGGTGTGGAGGACATGGCCGAACGTCTGAACCTGCACCCCCGCACCTTGCAGCGACGCCTCAAGGATGAAGATGAAAGTTATCTGGGCGTGCAGGCCCGCATGCGGCATCGCCTTGCTTGTCAATGGCTCAAACAGGGCCAGTTATCGATTGACGAGATCAGCCTGAAGCTTGGATTTTCCGACCGCCGAGCCTTCACCGCAGCCTTCAAACGCTGGGAGCGCACCACCCCCAGCGCATGGCGCGAACAGCAGACCTGAGTTGATCCCGCACCCTGAATGAAGGGTGTTTTGCGGGTTTACGTGACCACCACATGGGGGTTTATGTCGCGAAATGTGTCTGACTGGGGGGCACCATCCTTGTGCAGTGCAGTGCGAAGTCATAGATTGGAGTCACTCAGACGCCAGTTTGCTGTCTCGGAAAGCGCCTGTCTTGATGTCCACTATGCAACGCTCCTCGTCAATACCGTCTGTGCCCGTTCCGTCACTTGGGAGCTGGCGTCAGGCCGCCTCCGTGTGCGGTTTCACGATCGACCCGGTTCTGCGTGAACTGGGCATCAGTCAACATGATCCGCATGGTCAGTTGCGCGTGTCGCCACAGAATCTTTACAAGGCCTTCACGCTGTGTGTTGAACGTGCCAGAGGGCATCATTTCCCGTTTGCGCTGGGTCAGAATTTCGTTTTTGAGCATTACGCAGAGTTCGAGGCCTTCATTGCATCGAGTTCCACCATCCGTGAGATTCTGGAGCTGGCCGGCTGGGCGCGTGAGTTGCTTGCACCCTGGATGTCCTTGCGGCTTGATGAGTTCGGTGCCGAGGCACACCTGCGCGTCGTGATGGATGTGCCCGAAACCGATCCGCGTGAACTCTGCCACGTACGCGAAGTGGTGCTGGCGGCCGTCAACCAGTTGATCCTGCGCGCCACACGCGACTCGCACTGGTTGCTGTCGGTACGGATGGCCATGCCCACCCCTGCGCACCACCAGCGTTTCACTGACCATTTCGGCGTGCCTGTCTTCTTCAATGAAGGCGCAGACGCCCTGGTCATGGACCGGCGCTGGTTGGACATGCCGTTGAACGAAGGCGTTCCTGAAGCACGCAACCTGGCCCTTCAGCGCATTGAGCGCCGCTTGACCCAGGAAGGCGGTGAGCGTCGCATCGTCGATGAAGTTCGTTGGGCACTTGAGCGCCGCCCCGAGTTGCTGCGCGAAGGTCTGGAGGCCACGGCCGCCGCCTTGAGTCTGCATCCCCGCACCTTGCAGCGACGCCTGCAAACCGAAGGGGTCAAGTACGTGGACATCCAGTCGGAAGCCAAGTGCAACCGTGCTCAGGTGATGCTGCGCCGTCGCGCCATCAGCATGGAGTCCATCAGCGACGAGCTGGGTTTTTCTGATCGTCGAGCCTTCACCTTCGCTTTCAAGCGCTGGACCGGCATGTCCCCCAGCGCCTACCGTAGCCAGATCGGCACCGTCAAAGCCTGAGCGCGTGCCGGGTGGCTGCAGGGGGCTCAGACCCTGATAGAGTCCAAGCCATGTCCGAACGCACCGAACTCCAGGGCAAGCACATCGTGCTGGGCCTCACAGGCGGCATTGCCTGCTACAAATCGGCTGAACTCGTGCGCCTGCTCACCAAGGCAGGGGCCACCGTGCAGGTGGTCATGACCGAGGCCGCCATGTC
>JAGOKC010000024.1:11544-31858 GCA_017994835.1 Aquabacterium sp.
TTTGCCATTGCCCGCGCCGCACGCGAGGCGGGTGCGAAGGTCACCCTGGTGGCCGGTCCGGTGCACCTGCCCACCCCGCGCGGCGTGCACCGCATCGACGTGACCACCGCGCAGCAGATGTTTGACACGGTGGTGCCCCAGGCGGCGCAGCACGACGTTTTCATTGCCACGGCTGCCGTCGCAGACTGGCGACCCGTCAATTCAGCCGAGCACAAGATCAAGAAAGATGGCAGTAAGGCCGTGCCCTCGTTCGAGCTCACCGAAAACCCCGACATCCTGGCCGCTGTGGCTGGTTTGAGCACCCCCCCTTACTGCGTTGGCTTTGCCGCCGAGAGCGAGCGTCTGCGCGAGCACGCCCGAGCCAAGATGCTGCGCAAACGCGTTCCCTTGATCGTGGGCAACCTTGGGCCTGCCACTTTCGGGCGTGACGACAATGCCCTGCTGCTGATTGACGCCGACACCGACCAGGCCTTGCCACCCGATGGCAGCCGCGCCGACAAGCTCACCCTGGCGCGCACGCTGATGCAAGAGATTGCTAGCCGACTTCACGCTGTGACCCCATGACCACCGTTGACATCCGAATCCTTGACGCCCGTGTGGCCGATGCCTTGCCCGCCTACGCCACCGCTGGCAGCGCCGGGCTTGATCTGCGCGCTTGCGTGGACACGCCCATCGTGCTGGCACCCGGACAGGCTCACCTGATTCCCACAGGATTGGCCATGCACCTTGGTGATCCGGGGCTGGCGGCAATGATCCTGCCGCGCTCTGGGCTGGGTCACAAGCACGGCATTGTTCTGGGCAACCTGGTGGGCCTCATTGATTCCGATTACCAGGGGCCATTGATGGTCAGTTGCTGGAATCGGGGCAACGAGCCCTTCACCATCGAGCCTTTGGATCGCATTGCTCAGTTGGTCATCGTGCCGGTGGTGCAAGCGCAGTTCCGGGTGGTCAGCAGCTTTGATGCCAGCGAGCGCGGCGAAGGTGGCTTTGGCTCGACGGGCCGAGGCTGACCCCACTCTCGACGCGCTGCGATCAGCAAAAAGGCCGCATGAAGCGGCCTCTGGTTTGCGGGGTGGGGGCTGGACTCAGTGCAAGGTCTCGCCAGGTAGGGCTGCAGGTGTGAAGCCCAGCAAGGCCTCTGACACCGAACCTTGTTCAACCTCTTCTTCAGTGGCTGTCCGCACATCCAGCACTTTCAGACTGATGCGAACCGCCAGACCGGCGAGCGGGTGATTGCCATCCAGCACCACATGGTTGTCATAGACCTCTGTGACGGTGTAGATGGCCTCCGGGTCGAGGCCCGGCGTTCGGGTCCCCTCCGGAGGGCCCTCGAACTGCATGCCTTCGCTCACTTCATCAGGAAAGATGCTGCGTTCCTCGAAGAACACCAGATCAGCGTCGTAATCGCCAAAAGCGTGCTCAGGTTCGAGGTGCAGATGGGCCTCAAAACCGATGTCTTGTCCCAGCAGGGTCTCCTCGACCTTGGGCAGCAGGTCTTCTCCGCCCAACAAGAACTCCATCGGCTCGTTGAGCTCGTCTATCAATTGGCCCTGGGCATCTTCCAGACGCCACACCAGGCTCACTACGCAGGGTGAAGAAATGATCATGCCGCGATCATCTCATGAGGTGCCTGTCTGTGTGTGACGGCGGTGTGTCGTTCGTGCTGCGTTGCAAGTCCTTTTTCGTGAGTCAACATGCGTGCCATCCGGCTCAGTTGACGCCACAATGCAAGCATGAAATCACCCAAAACCATTGCCGCTGGCGCGACTGTGTCGGCTGCGCCCGTCGGGCCTTTGCCCATTGAGCAGATCACCCCCTTGCTGGGAGGCATCTCGCCTGAAACCTTCATGCGTCGGTACTGGCAGAAAAGGCCTCTGCTGATCCGGCAGGCTGTGCCGGGCATGAACTCGCCCATCGAGCGCAGCAAGCTGTTCGCGCTGGTTGCACAAGACGATGTCGAGTCGCGCCTGATTGTGCGAGCTCACGCAGCCGGCTCAGGCGAGGCAAAACAGGGTCGTGGCAAGAAGGGGGTGTCCGCACCCGGACAATGGCAACTGGGTCACGGACCGTTCACACGCCGCAGCCTGCCACCGCTTGAGCAACCCGGCTGGACCTTGCTGGTGCGGGGGCTCGATCTGCATGTGCCTGCCGCCTACGACCTGTTGCAGCAGTTCCGGTTTGTGCCCGACATGCGACTCGATGACCTGACGATCTCTTACGCCACCGATGGTGCCAGCGTGGGGCCGTGTCATGACGGTTGTGACATGTTCTTGCTGCAGGTTCATGGTCAGCGCTGCTGGCGCATCGGACCATTGACCGATGCGCGCTTGCAAGATGATGTGCCGCTGAAAATACTGACTCATTTCTCGGCCGAGCAAGAGCACGTTCTGGAGCCCGGTGACATGCTCTACCTGCCGCCTGATTGGGCGCACGACGGCATGGCCCTGGGTGAGAGCATGACCTGCACAATCGGCTTGCGCGTGCCTGAAGCCACTGATCTGGCGCGCGAGGTTGTGATGCGCTGGATGGAAACCACCGATGCGGTGGACAAGCCGCGTCTGTACCGGGATCCCAAGCAAAAGGCCACTGACACGCCCGGACTGATCCCGGATTCCTTGCTCAGGTTCACTGCCGATGCGGTGGCTCGACTGATGAAGGATACGGCGGGGCTGCAGTCTGCTCTCGGTGAGGTGCTGACCGAACCCAAGCCGCAAGCATGGTTCCAACCAGGCGAACCCCTGGCTGACGGCGTGGGGGTGCGTCTGGACCCTCGCACCCGCATGGCCTACGACGACAAGCGGGTGTTTGCCAACGGCGAGTCCTGGCGGGCAGGGGGCAAGGATGCGCGGCTCTTGCGCTTGTTGGCCGATCAGCGGCACCTTTCGGCGGCCGCTGTGACTCAGGCCAGCGAGGTTGCTCGCGAATTGCTTGACCAGTGGGCCGAGGATGGGTGGTTGCACCCCTTGGCGTGACACCGTGTGCGTGACAGGATCATGGGCATGAACGACGACACCGCGAAACCCACCGAAACGGCCGCGACCGGGGCCGAGTCCGAGGACATGCAGGCCTTGTCGGGCCGGATCAGCAGCTGGCGTGATTTTGCAGATCGGGTCAGTGCTGTCATGGCCATGGCCGCCGCTGAACCTGGCTTGATGACGCTGAGTGACAGAGACTTCAGCCACTGGCCCCTGGGGCAGCGCGAGGTGGTCGATGCCTTCCAGCAATGGGTGCTGGGCTCTGCGCGTGAAATTCACTGCGTGGTCCTGGCAGCCAGTTTCGACGCATTCATGCGAACGCATCCCCGGTGGGTCAACTGGCGCAAGCTGTGGGCACATCGGGTGCTGTGTCGCCAGGCTCCCGATGATCTGGCCACTGCGGTGCCCACTGTGTTTGTTCTGCATGGTCGCCTGGCCTTGCGGATTGTTGAACCCTTGGTGGGGCGCGGTGTTTGGACCCGGGACCCGGCAGTGATGGGTGATTGGCTGACTGAGGTTGATGTTATTTCGCAACGTTCGCACGACGCATTGCCGCCAACGACGCTAGGCATATAAGGGTTAGCCTGATTCGTCGTACAATCAGCAGCTGAATATTGAGCGAAGCCAAATGTGTGGCGTCGCACATATTTCCAATATCACCGGTTTTATTGACACTCCATTGAGGATATAAGCATGAAAAAGTCGCTCCTGCTGGCTTCGCTGATCGCTGCCGTTGCCCTGGCCGCTTGTGGTAAGAAGGAAGAAGCCGCCGTTGACGCAGCTTCCGCCGCTTCCGAAGTCGCATCTGAAGTCGCTCCTGCCGTTGACGCTGCTTCTGAAGCTGCTTCCGCTGCTGTGGACGCTGCTTCTGCTGCTGTTGACGCAGCTTCCGCTGCTGTCGAAGCTGCTTCTGAAGTTGCTTCCGCTGTTGCAAACTGATTTTTCAGTTCGCTTGCGAAAAAGCCGCTCTTCGGAGCGGCTTTTTTTTGGCTTGCGCCCTGGTGCTGGTCGCCATCTGTGAGCGTGAGTTTGAAAAAAAGACCCGAAGGCGTTGAACCGTTCGGGTCTTTTTGTTTGGGCTGGCAATGACCGAGAGGGCTTCTCGGCTTCTTACGGTTTGGGGCGTCTCAGTTGAGCTCGGTCAGCAGTTGCTGTGCAATGCGCTTGCCTGTGGCACTGGTGGCAGGCTTGCCTTGCTCATCGAGCACGCTCACGACACTGCTACTGCCTTCGCCCTGAACCAGAACCTGGTAGCGACTCAGTTGACCATCGCCCTTGTCATCGGCCCCGAACAGGCGTGAGAAGAAACCGGGCTTGCTGGCTGTCGGATCGTTGGCAGAGAGACGAACCTCAAATTTACCTTGCTGGCGGTCACGGTTTTCAACCGTGAAGCCGCTGCGATCCAGTGCCAGACCGACGCGGCGCCAGGTGATGTCCGCGTCTGCTGCGACGTTCAGGCCATTGCCCTGGGCATTGAGTTGGGCGATGTTGGTGCGGCTGGAGGTGGGGGCAACCGGTGCGGCCGACTGGGCGGATTCGCGCTTGAGTGCGTCTGCCTCTTCCTGGGTACCGCCCAACGCCAACATCAGGCGTGACAGCATTTCGGCTTCCAGGCCCGGATCGCTTGGGCGCGAGCGCCAGGTGGTGCGCTCTTTCTTGCTGTCTTCGTATTCCTCGCTCATGCCGCGATGGCTGATGTACACCTCTGTGCCATTGGCTGTGCGCTCAATGCGGGTGCGGTACATGTCACGCTCGCCGGTGTCGTAGAGCATGTCGAAGACGCGGCCCAGCGTCTGGCGGATCAGACCGTCTTTGGGCACCTTGGCACGGTTTTCGGCCCAGGTTGTCTCCATCACGCCGATTTCGGGTTGATTGACGCCGAGGCTGAAACCGTTGTCTTCCCAGAACTTGCTGACCTGAGTCCACACCTTGTCGGCGGGTTGATCCACCACGAGCCAGCGGTTCTGACCCTGGCGTTCGAGTTTGACGCCGCCTTTGCTTACAACGGCCACGCTCGTCTGTGCGGCGTTGTTGCTGGTGCTGGCTTCAAAGCGGCTGAGGGTGTTGGAGCTGATGGACGCAGCAGGCAACTGGTTGTAGCGGACCTGACCGGGCAACTGGCTCAGATCAGGCGGCACATCGAGGCGCACTGTCTTGGCACCGCTGGTACGGTAGTCCACCTTGTCGCCGGAGAGCGTGTCGCTGATGGTCGAGCAGCCGGAAACCAGCAGCAGGGACACCAGGGTGGTGCCCAGAACGAGGGGGGTCGATTGACGAGGTGTGTTCAGCATGTGCGTGAAGGTCGGATCCCGACGTCGGCGTGTCGGGAAGAGGTCAGGATCGGAGAAGTTACAGCACCCCGGATTCGTGCAGAGCGGCCTTGACCAGCTCTTGGGATGTTGGTGACAACGGCGTCAGGGGCAGGCGCAGCGTGCCGCCAGCCTTGTCCATGTGAGCCAAGGCCCACTTGACCGGGATCGGGTTGGGTTCAACGAAGAGCTGCTTGTGCAGGGGTAAGAGCTTCATGTGCAGCGCGATGGCACGCTTGGCATCTTGTGACATCGCAGCTTGACACAGATCGGCCATGTCGCGCGGGGCGACGTTGGCGGTGACGCTGATGTTGCCGTGTCCGCCCATCATCATCAGGTGAACGGCAGTGGGGTCGTCACCCGAAAAGATCGAGAAGCCCTTGGGTGCCTGCTTGATCAGCCAGGCTGCGCGGTCGAGGTTGCCGGTGGCTTCCTTGATGCCGATGATGCCAGGCAACTGGGCCAGGCGCAGTGCGGTTTCGGGCAGCATGTCTGCCACCGTGCGGCCGGGCACGTTGTAGAGCACCACAGGGATGTCCACCGCTTCGACAATGGCCTTGAAGTGCTGGTAGATGCCTTCTTGTGTGGGCTTGTTGTAGTAGGGCACCACTTGCAGTGTGCAGTCTGCCCCCACGGCCTTGGCGAACTTGCTCAGTTCGATGGCTTCGCGGGTGGAGTTGGCACCAGCACCGGCCATGATGGGCACGCGACCGGCTGATTGTTCGACCGCCACGCGGATGATTTCGCAGTGCTCGTCAACGGACACGGTCGGGGACTCGCCCGTGGTGCCGACCACGCCGATGCAGTGAGTGCCTTCGGCAATGTGCCAGTCAATCAGTTTGCGCAGGGTGCCGTAGTCCACACTGCCGTCTTCAAAAAGGGGTGTGATCAGGGCGACGATGCTGCCAGAAATGGGTTTCATGGTGATTCCTTCTATCTGAACATTCTAATGGGCTCAAAGCACCGATCCGAGTGAGGGGCATGCGCGAAAGCACCATTGCAGGCTGTGCGCCTGAGTGACGATGGCATCCTGGGGAATGTTCGGCGAGAGCCAGGGGGAGACCTGGTGTGCGAGCGTCGCGCTCACACCTGCATGTTCATGATGTCGGTGTAAGCCTGAACGAGCTTGTTGCGAACCTGAACGGCCGACTGGAAACCCAATTGGGCTTTTTGCATGGCGATCATGGTTTCTTCCAGGCTGACGGTGGGGTTGTCAAACTGGACTTCACGCTGCATGCTGCTGGCAGCAGCCTGGGACTGGCTGATGGCGTTGAGCGCTCCCGCGAAGGTGTTCTGGAAGCTGGGCTTGTCAACCGCAGCCGTGGCCCCTGAGCCGGCCAGGCGGGTGTTGGCCTCGACCCGGCGCGCAACGTCGGCCATGCCGGCCTTGGTGGCGGCCTGGGCGAAGTCGAAGGGCTTGAGTTTGAGGTCCATGATGTGGCAGATCTCGCGGGGGGCGTGGTGCAGATCACCACACTTCGCACTCTAGCGGGCCCTTCGAAGGCCGATGCGTCAAAGAAGTTGGCAATTTGGGGGCTGTTTCGGGCTCAGGAAGCGCTGGAAATCTCAATAATCGGATCTGCGAAAGTGGGTTGAGGTGCCGAGTCGGTTCGGTGCGCAATCCCATGCATCATGTCGTCCCATGGAAGTCACCGTTGCTCAACCTCAGTCTGTCGTGCCGTCCTCACCCAATCAGATGGTGGGTGTGAACGCGTCTTCTCCGCCGGGTTTTGTCCAGCGTGTGATGGCTTTGCCGGTTCAGCGCAAGTTGCTGCTGGGAGGCGGGATCGCCGCGTTGGTGGCGATTTTTGTGGCGATGACCTTGTGGGGGCGCACGGGCGACTACCGCGTTTTGTACACCAACCTGTCTGACAAGGACGGTGGAGCCATCCTGGCGCAGTTGCAGCAGATGCAGGTGCCCTACAAGCATGCAGATGGGGGTGCCGCCATCCTGGTGCCCGCCGACAAGGTGCATGACGTGCGTTTGAAGCTGGCTTCGGCTGGGCTGCCCAAGGGCTCGGTGGTGGGTTTCGAACTGATGGAGAGCCAGAAGTTCGGGACGACCCAGTTTCAGGAGCGCTTGAACTTTCAGCGCGGCCTGGAGGGCGAGTTGGTGCGCTCCATTCAGGCTTTGTCGAGTGTGCAGAGTGCCCGTGTGCACCTGGCGCTGCCGAATCAGAACGGGTTTTTCCGCGAGCAGCAAAAGCCGTCGGCTTCGGTGGTGTTGACGCTGTACAGCGGGCGCACGCTGGACCGGGGGCAGATTGCCGGCATTGTGCATCTGGTGTCGTCAAGCGTGCCGGAGATGTCAACCAAGGCGGTGAGCGTGGTGGATCAGACCGGGGCGCTGCTGTCCGGGCCGCAGGAGGGGGGCGACCATGCCGGATTGGATGCCCAGCAATTGCAGTATGTGAGGCAGATGGAAACCAACTATGCCCAGCGTATTCGCGACATCCTGGAGCCGGTGGTGGGCAAGGAAAACCTGCGCGCGCAGGTGACGGCCGAGCTGGATTTCTCGCAAACGGAGTCCACCGCCGAGGAATACAAACCCAATCAGGGGGTTGATGCCCAGATCGCGATCCGCAGTCAGCAGACGAGCGAGCAGGCAGGTGGCGCAGGCGTTGTGGCCGCTGGTGTGCCAGGGGCAACGACCAATCAGCCGCCCGTGCCGGCGACGGCCCCGATCAATGGGGCTGCCGCACCTTTGCAGGCTGCGCAACAGAACGCGGGCACCTTGACCAATGGGCGGCGTGAGGCTGTGACGAACTATGAGGTGGACAAGACGGTGCGCGTGACGCGCAGCGCCACCGGCAATATCAAGCGCTTGAATGCGGCTGTGGTGTTGAACCATCGCACGACCACCGATGCAAAGGGCAAGACCACCACGCAACCGATTCCGGATGCGGAGCTGGAAAAGTTGACGTCGCTGGTGCGTGAGGCGATTGGTCTGGATGAGCGTCGCGGTGATTCGATCAAGGTGGTGAACACGCCTTTCCAGGTGGTCAAGGATGAGGTGATCGAGACACCACTGTGGCAGCAACCGGAAACGGTGGACCTGATCCGGACTCTGGCGGTGCCTGGGGCGCTGACGCTGGCGGCGTTGATTGTGGTGTTCGGGGCGATTCGCCCGGCCATCAAGGCGGCAGGCACGGGTAAGGGCTCGCAAAAGGGTAATCTCAGCACTGTCGTGGACGACGCACACGAATTGCCCGCCCTGTCGGGGCAGGGCATGGCATTGGGGCCGAATGGTCAGCCTCTGATGGCCCTTGAACCCCCCGGAGTGGACCAACGTCTGGAATCGGCACGTGCCCTGGCTCGTGGCAATCCGCAGGCGATGGCTGAGGTGGTGCGTGGCTGGATGAACAATTAGCAAGGACGCGCATCATGGATGACAAAGGTGTGGAAGATGCAGCCATCTTGTTGATGTCGATGGGTGAAGAGGAGGCCGCCGAGGTCTTCAAGCACCTTGAGCCCAAGGAAGTGCAGCATCTGGGCGAGGCGATAGCCCGCATGAGGTCGGTGACCAAGGAGCGCATTGGCAATGTGCTGGAACGCTTTGCCAAAGAGTCCACCGACATGGGTGTGCTGGTGGCCGACAACGACGAGTACATCAAGACGGTGCTGCGCAAGGCGTTGGGCGATGAAAAGGCAAATTTGCTGATTGATCGCATCATCCAGGGCAGCGATGTCACTGGCATCGAAAGTCTGAAATGGATGGACCCGGGCTCGGTGGCCGAGTTGTTGCGCAACGAGCATCCGCAGATTGTGGCGGCCATCCTGGTGCACCTGGATCCGGATCAGTCTTCGTCAGTGCTCAAGTGCTTCCCGGAGCGTCAGCGCAACGAGGTGATGGTGCGCATCGCCACGCTGGATGGCATTCAGCCTTCGGCGCTGAAGGATCTCAATGAGGTGTTGTCCAGGGTGCTGTCCGGTGGGCAGCAAATGCGCAAGTCCTTGCTGGGTGGGGTCAAGCCGGCGGCCGAGATCATCAACATGATGGGTTCGAGCATCGAGACCTCGGTGCTGGATTACATCCGTGAGGCCGATGGTGACCTGGCGCAACGGATCATGGACAACATGTTCACGTTTGATGATCTGATCAAGCTCGATGACAAGGGCTTTCAGTCTCTGCTCAAGGAAGTGCAGACTGAGTCGCTCATCATTGCGCTCAAAGGGGCATCGCCCGAGATTCGCGAAAAGGTGTTCAAGAACATGTCCACCCGCGCGGCCGAGACCTTGCGCGAAGATCTGGAGTCGCGTGGTCCGGTGAAGTTGTCCGAGGTCGAGTCAGAGCAGAAGGAATTGCTCAAGATCGTGCGCCGTCTGTCGGATGAGGGCCAGATCGTGCTGGGTGGTGGAGGCGATGATGAGTACGTCTAAGCCCGGTCAACCGGGGGGCGGATCGGCACCCAATCCTTATGCGCGCTTCATTCCTCGCGAGGAGTTGGGCACTTTCGCCGCATGGCATCCGGAAACGTTTCAGCAACCTGTCGCCGGCGATGCGTCAGACGAGGGTGGCGTGCGCAAGCCAACTTTGGCCGAGCGGGCGGCAGCCGAGTTGCGGCCGACAATGAAGTCGGGGCCGGCATCGCCGGCGGGCGGCAATGCGGCCGCACAGTCTGCTGCGCCAGGGGCGGGTGCCGCGGCACCGCGCCCGCCGCACTGGCGGCCGATTGTGGGTGGTGTGCCGGGTCAGGCTGAGGCAGAAGCGCAGGCTCATGCGGATGCGGCTGCCCAGAGAGCGTCACAGGGTGCGCCTGATGTGGATGCGCTGGTGGAGGCGGCCCGTCAGAGTGGTTATCAGGATGGTTATCGCAACGGTCTGGCAGCGCTGGAAAGCTACAAGCAGTCCCAGGCTGAGCAGATGGCGCACTATATGAACGAGCAGGTGGGCGCGCTGGTCGATGCGATGCAGCAGCGTCTGGATGCGCTGGAGCAGCAACTCGCAGGCCGGGTGGCCGGGGTGTCGTTGGAGTTGGCGCGACAGGTGGTTCGCAGTGAACTGGTTGAGCGTCCGGAGTTGGTGGTGGACGTGGCCGAACAGGCTTTGTCGGCGCTGCTGAGTTCGGCCCGCCAGATCGTGGTGCGTTTGCACCCCGAAGATCATGCCGTGGTGCAGGGCAGGCTTGATGAGTTGTTGCAGTCGCGCGGCGGGCGCCTGGTGGCTGACGCCACGATTGCGCGCGGTGGCTGCCTGGTCGATTCAGATATTGCTTTGGTGGATGCCACGGTGGCGTCACGCTGGGAGCGTGCTGCGGGTGCGATGGGTCATCAGGCACCCTGGCAGGGCGGGCATGAAAGTCAGGTGCCCACGGCACGGCAACCGAGTCGCCAGGACGAGGGGATTCGTGGGGAGTGGGACAAGCGCGGCGAACCGCAGGACGGTGCGGGTGAGCCATGAACGCAAAGGCCAAGAGCACCTTGCTGGACAGCTGGAACCGGTATCTGGGCGATCTGGACCGCTGTGCGGCCACACCCATGCCGCTGGAGAGCCAGGGCAAGCTGGTGCGGGTGGCCGGGCTGGTGCTGGAGGCGGCTGGGCTGCGTCTGCCGGTCGGGGCTGTGTGCGAGATTCACTCCGAGAGTCGGGTTGAAAAAACGCCGGTGCTGGCCGAGGTGGTGGGTTTTGCGGGTGACCGGGCTTACCTGATGCCCACGGCGGAGGTGCATGGCCTGGCCAGTGGGGCGCGGGTGGTGCCGGTGAGCACACCGGTGAACCCGCCGGTGCTGGGTCGGGTGAATCACCCTTGGCGGCGCAGCGAAGACCGCACCCGTCACATGCCGATCGGCAATGGCCTGTTGGGCCGGGTGGTGAATGCGCAGGGTGAGCCGATGGACCGCAAAGGGCCGTTGCAGGAGGTGCGCAGCGAGCCTCTGGTGCGCCGTGCCATCAATGCGATGGACCGGGATCCTGTGCGCCAGTCACTGGATACGGGTGTACGCGCCATCAATGCGATGCTCACCGTGGGGCGCGGTCAGCGTCTGGGCCTGTTTGCGGGCTCGGGCGTGGGCAAGAGCGTGTTGCTGGGGATGATGGCGCGCTACACCCAGGCGGATGTGATCGTGGTGGGTTTGATTGGCGAGCGGGGGCGTGAGGTCAAGGAGTTCATTGAAGACATCCTGGGCGAGGAGGGGTTGGAGCGTTCGGTGGTGGTGGCCGCGCCCGCCGATGCGCCACCGCTGACGCGGATGCAGGGGGCCAATTACGCGACAGCGATTGCCGAGCACTTCCGTGATCAGGGGCTGCATGTATTGCTGCTGATGGACTCGCTGACCCGTTATGCGATGGCACAGCGCGAGATTGCCTTGGCCATTGGTGAGCCGCCTGCCACCAAGGGCTATCCACCGTCATGTTTTGCCAAATTGCCGCAACTGGTGGAGCGCAGTGGCAATGGGCTCAATGGTCACGGCTCCATCACGGCCTTCTACACCGTGCTGTCTGAAGGCGATGACCAGCAGGATCCGATTGCCGATGCCGCGCGCGCCATTTTGGACGGGCACATCGTGTTGTCCCGCGAACTTGCGGAATCCGGACATTTTCCTGCAATTGACATAGAAAGATCCGCTTCTCGGGTGATGACAAATGTCGCAGGGCCTCAACATATCGAGGACGCGCGCCGGTTTCGGCAGTTGTGGTCGAAGTACAGCAAAGCTCGCGATTTGATTCAGTTGGGGGCGTATGTGCCCGGTCATGATCACGACCTGGATCAGGCGGTTCGGTTGCACCCGGCAATGCTGCATTTGCTGCAGCAGGGCATGCACACACCGGCCCACATGCCGGACAGTGTGGAAGGGCTTCACCAGATCGTTGCGCAGTGATAGGCTGAGAAGAGCCCCTGATGGGGGCAGGAGACAGGTTCATGAGTGCCACGCAATCGTTGCTGATCATCCTGGAGGCAGCTGAAAAAGCCCGGGATCAGGCTGTCGCGGCGCACGAAGCGCGGCGCAAGACCTACGAGGCGGCACGCCAGCAGGCGCAGTCTTTGACGGACTGGCGTCGCGACTACCAGAACCGCTGGCAAGCGCAGTTCCGTCAGTCTGGTGGTGTGGAAATCGTGCGCTGCTATCAGGATTTCATGCAGCGCCTGGGTGATGCCGTGGGCGCGCAAGATCTGCAGGTGGCACAGGCACAGGCTCTGATGGAGCACAGCAGGCTGGAATTGGTCGAACGCGAGCGCCGTGTGGCTGCCGTCTCCAAGCTGATTGACAAGCGTTTGCTGGAGGCGCGGGTGCGTCACGCGCGCCAGGATCAAAAGGCAACCGACGAGATGGCCTCACGGGCTGCACACCTGGCAGCTTCACTGCCAGGAGGTATCAATCCAATGGCCAGCACAACTTTGTGAGGACGTCGCTATGAGTTCAGCGATCAAGTCATCGGCGATGAACGGGGCCGCGCACGGTGGGGTGTCGGGGGCCAGTGAGTTGGCCGCTCGCCTGCAGGCACATGCACGTGGTGCGCAGGCTCAGCCTGTGGTTCAGAATTTTGCCAGCCTGCTCAACCAGCAGGCCGCACCGGTTCGGCAGGATGCACCGCCGCCCTCGTCCAAGGCTCCAGAGAAGGCTGTGCGAAAGGCCCCGATGCAGGACGCTGCGGCCAAGTCTCAGGCCACGGTGCGCGCGCATGAGCAAACGCTGATGCGCGTTCGGCAGCAGGCCGTGGCTGCGCAGCATTCCTCGCAGTCCACGCAGCAAGCTTCTGCCGAACCTCCCGAAACTCGCGAAGTTTCCGATGCTGCAGACCGTCAAACCCAGGTCAGTGCTGAGTCCCACCCTGATCGCAATGAACCACCCCGGTCTGTCAAGGCAGATCAGACTGCATCAAGCCCAGACATGCCTGATCAAACCAGCACGGAGGCCAATCGGCTGCAGACTGTGCTGGAAGAAAAACCGCAGGTCAGCCCTGAAGCTGTGATGCCCGCCAGTGATCAGGCTGGTCTGATGGCCTTGATGGCGGGTTTGCTGCACGAACCCAAGCCCGATGTCGTCACAGGTGCGCAGATGCTGGCTGAAGATGCAGCGCATTGGACCGCTGATTTGAGTGAGTCCACCCTTGCCGAAGGGGCTGCCCTCGAACCCGATCTGGCGTCGCAAGCCTCACTGGGTGGAGAAGTGCAGGGGGGCGCTGTGGCTCTTGATCCTTTGCAGTGGCAGCAGACCACGGCCTTCGCTGGTTTGCAGGTGGACGCGCTGTTGGGGCGGGTTAGTCTGGCAGATCAGCCTCGGGATGTCAGGGTGGAGCCGGGCAGTCTGTCCGGGCTGGCTGCGGGGGCACAGATTCGCCCTGGTGCGCTGCCGGTTGCGAACCCGGTTCGACACGAGTCGGCCACCTTGCCAACGCCGTTCGGGCACGCAGATTTCAGTCAGGCCTTGGCCGACAAGGTGAGCCTGTGGGTGAATACGGCGCGTACCGATGGCGCGATGACAGCGGAGTTGCATCTGAATCCGGCCGACATGGGGCCGATTCAGGTGAAGATTGCACTTGAGGGACAATCAGCAAAAGTTGATTTCGCTGCTGCAGCAGCGGAAACGAGAAAAGCCATCGAAGCCAGCTTGTCTGCGCTGTCGTCGGCCTTGAGCGATGTGGGTCTGAATCTGACGGGGGGCGGGGTTTCGGCCCAGACCTCTCAGCAGTCATTTGGACAGCAGTCTGGCCCGTCAAACGGGACGCGTGGTGTGTCAGCCACATCTGCGACATCTTCGGATGCTGTGGATGAGGATGATCTGACCCGCATGCGAGGTGTGAATGCCCCGCGTGCAGGACGCCTGGGTGGACTGGACCTCTACGCTTGAGGCGGTGACAGGCTCAACGGAGAATCGGACGTGTTTCACGTTGCTTATTGATCCTTCATTGTCGCGCTGACTTCGAATAATCCAACCATGGGGTGTGCCAATGTGTGGCGCACACCATGTCATCGAGGAGATACGCGAATGTCAGCTGCCCCCGCAGCCGCCCAGACCGAAGGCGAAGCCCCCAAGAAGGGCAAGAAGAAGCTCATTCTCATTGTGGTGGGGGTGTTGCTGGTCTTGCTGCTTGCTGGCGGTGTGACGGCTTACCTGCTCATGAAGAAGAGTATGGCGTCCGACGCTGAGGGCGCAGACGCGGGCGACGAGCACGCCGAGCAGACGGAAGACCCCAAGGCCCAATCCAAAGCCAAGATGGAAGCGGCAACACCGCCCATTTTTGTGCCGCTGGATCCCTTCATCGTCAACCTGGCTGACCGCGAGACCGAGCGTTTTGCCCAGATCGGCATCAATTTGCAGGTGGACGATGCCAAGGTGGGTGAGGACATGAAGCTCTACATGCCTGCCATTCGCAACGCCATTTTGCTGATCTTGTCGCACAAGACGGCCGAAGAGCTGCTCACGGCTGAGGGCAAGATCAAGCTGGCCGGCGAGATTCAACGTGGCGCGGCGCGTGCCATGGGTTACGAGATTGCAGAGCCGGCGCCAGAGGAGACCGTCGAGCCTTCTGCCGATGGCGAGACCGAAGCGCCCGCACCTCAGAAGAAACGCAAGAAAAAGAAGGCGGAGTCCTATAACCCGATCGTGCAAGTGCACTACGCAAACTTCATCATTCAGTGAGCGGTTGTCGAGTCTCTTGATCACCTCTCCCAGCAGTCATCGGCCATGAATCAGCAAATCCTCTCTCAAGACGAAGTGGATGCTCTCTTGCAGGGCATCACGGGCGAAAGCCAGAAGCTGGAGCAGGAAGAGGCCCCAACCGAAGGCGTGCGCGAGTACAACCTGGCGCAGCAGGAGCGGATCGTGCGTGGGCGCATGCCCACCATGGAGATCGTCAACGAGCGGTTTGCACGCAACATCCGCATCGGGCTGTTCAACTTCATTCGCAAGTCGCCCGAGGTGTCGGTGGGCAGCATCAAGGTGCAAAAGTACAGCGCCTTTTTGCGTGAAATCGTGGTGCCCACCAATTTCAACATCATGGCCGTGCGCCCCTTGCGGGGTTCGGGTCTGATCGTGTGTGAGCCGACCTTGGTGTTTTCAGTCATCGACGCCCTGTTTGGCGGGGTGGGCAAGTTCCACACCCGCATCGAGGGGCGCGATTTTTCGGCGACCGAGCAGCGCATCATCCGCCGCCTGGTCGATGTGATCACCGAGGAATACAAGAAATCGTGGCAAGGCATCTACCCGATCGAGCTGGATTACCAGCGCTCGGAGATGCAGCCGCAGTTCGCCACCGTGGCCACGCCTAGTGAAATCGTGGTGTGTTGTTCGTTCACCCTGGAAATTGGGGACTCGACCGGCACGATTCACTTCTGTATTCCGTATGCCACTTTTGAGCCGATCCGGGATATCTTGTTCTCGTCGATTCAGGGTGATTCGGTGGAGCCCGACCGCCGTTGGGTGAAACTGCTGACGCAGCAGATTCAGTCGGCGGAGGTGGATCTGGTGGCCGAGTTGGGCCATGCGCCTGCGACGGTGGAACAGTTGCTTGCGCTCAAGCCGGGCGATTTCATTGAGCTGGATCTGGAAAAAATCATCCAGGCCAAGGTGGATGGGGTGCCGGTGTTCGATTGTTACTATGGGACATCGAACGGCAAGTACGCCTTGCGTGTGAACAAGTTGGTGTCGTCCAGCACCGCTGGCTGGATTGGAGAACAAAATGGCTGACCCTGCAGAATTTCCGCCCTCGGGCACCGATGCCGAACAAGATGCGATGGCCGCCGAATGGGAGGCCGCGCTGGCTCAGCAGTCGAGCAGCTCTGCCTCCGTGGGGCTGGCATCCGATCCTTTTGCCTCGGCAGCCAGCGAGGTGAGTGATCCGGTGCAGCAAGCGACGCCAGCGGCTTTTGCCAACTTCGGGGCGGCTGCGCCGGCCATGCCCGCAGGTAACGACATCAACATGATTCTCGACATCCCCGTGCAATTGACGGTGGAGTTGGGTCGCACGCGCATCCCGATCAAGAACATCTTGCAACTCGCCCAGGGTTCTGTGGTGGAGTTGGATGCCTTGGCGGGTGAACCGATGGACGTGCTGGTCAACGGTTACCTGATTGCGCAAGGCGAGGTGGTGGTGGTCAATGACAAGTTTGGTATCCGCCTGACCGACATCGTCACGCCCTCGGAGCGCATGCGCCGCCTGAGTCGCAGCAACTGATCGTGGATCACGGGCACGCAAGATGAACACGGCTTCGACGGGTTTGCTGATTCTATGGTTTGTGGTGATCGTGGCGCTGATTCCCGTCAGCCTGTGGTTGCTCAAGCGCTCCGGTCTGGCCAGTGGGGCAATGGGCGCGGGTGCTGCGCCCGTGCGCCAGGTTGCGCAGTTGAATCTGGGCCCGGGACAGCGCATCGTGACGGTCGAGGTGGGTGAGGGTGAATCCCGCACCTGGCTGGTCCTGGGGGTGACCTCGCAGCAGATCAACACCTTGCACAGCATGCCCCCCATGTCCTTGCCGGTGCCTGAGGGTGAGTCCATGCCGGTACAGTTTGCGTCGCTGTTGCGCAGCAAGCTGGCCAAACCTCAGGAGCCGCAATGATGCGGGCACGCACGATGACGTGGGCGACGTTCGTCAAGTGGGGCGTGACCCTGGGCTTGGCAGGGCTGGGAACTGTGGTGATGGCACAGACGGCCACCGCGCCGACCAGTGCCGGGCTGCCGTTGATGGTGGGGCAGGGAGGCGGCAACAGCTACTCGGTGCCGATTCAAACGCTGCTGTTTTTCACGGCGATGAGCTTTTTGCCGGCCATGCTGTTGATGATGACGGGCTTCACCCGCATCGTCATCGTGCTGAGCCTGATGCGCCAGGCGCTGGGCACGGCGTCGTCGCCGCCCAATCAGGTGATCATCGGCCTGTCGCTGTTCCTCACGATGTTCGTGATGGGGCCGACGCTCGACAAGGTTTACAAAGAGGCTTACGAGCCCTTTGCGGCCAATCAGATTTCGTTCAATGAGGCGCTGGAGCGTGGGCAGGGGCCGATGCGCGCCTTCATGCTCAAGCAGACGCGCCAGTCTGACCTGGGGCTGTTCACGCGTCTGGCCAAGCTCGAAGGCCAGGTGACACCCGAGACGGTGCCCTTGCGCGTGCTGGTGCCCGCGTTTGTGACCAGTGAGCTGAAGTCGGCCTTCCAGATCGGCTTTCTGATCTTCATTCCCTTCCTGGTGATCGACATGATCGTGGCCAGTGTGCTGATGAGCCTGGGGATGATGATGCTGTCGCCTGTGATGGTGGCCTTGCCCTTCAAGCTGATGCTGTTTGTGCTGGCCGATGGCTGGAACCTGTTGCTGGGTTCGCTGGCTGCGAGCTTTGTGCAGTAGAGGGGGCGCGCATGGATTCTCAACAGGTCTTGACGATTGCCCGTGATGGGCTGCTGACGCTCTTGATCGTGTGCGGTCCCATCGTGCTGGTGGTGCTGGCGGTCGGTCTGGTGGTGTCCATCTTCCAGGCGGCCACCCAGATCCACGAAGCGACCTTGTCGTTCGTGCCCAAGCTGCTGGCTGCGTTTGCCACGCTGGGGCTGGCCGGTCCGTGGATGCTGTCCACGATGGTGGATTACATTCGCGGCGTGCTGCTGTCGATCCCGAGCGTGGTGGGTTGAGTGGTCAGCTTCACCGAAGCGCAGGTGCTGGCCTGGATCACGCCCTGGTTGTGGGCGTTTTTTCGGGTCGCCGGCATCTTCACCACGGCACCGGTGCTGTCGCAAAAGAGCATTCCGCGCCGGGTGCGCTTGTCGCTGGCCATTCTCATCGTGATCTGTGCGCAGCCCAGCCTGCCGCCCATGCCGGACATTGCGATCAACTCGCCGCAGGCGGTGATGGTGATCATCCAGCAGGTGCTGATCGGGCTGACGATGGGCTTTGCCGCCAGGGTGGTGTTCGCCGCCATCGAGTTTGCCGGTGAGATCATTGGTTTGCAGATGGGCTTGAGTTTTGCCAGCTTCTTTGACCCGATGATGGGCGGGCAGGCCAACGGCGCGAGCCGGTTTCTGGGCACCACGGCGCTGTGGCTGTTCATCGTCATGAACGGGCATTTGCTGCTGACCGGGGCGGTGCTGCAGAGTTTTCATGCCTTTCCGGTGTCGCCCGAACCGCTGGCTTTCCTCAATCAGGTCCAGCCGCAGGTTTGGGGTGCGGAGATCTTCAAGCTGGGGCTGTGGATTTCGCTGCCGGTGGTGTCCATGCTGTTGCTGGTCAACATGGTGCTGGGGCTGATCGCCCGGGTGGCCCCGCAGATGAACGTGTTCTCCATTGGTTTCCCGGTGACGCTGTCCGTGGGCTTCACGGGCTTGTGGCTGACTTTGCCCATGATGGAAGTGCCTCTGAGCATGGCGCTGGAGCGCATGATGGGCTACTTCCAGTAAAACCCGGGGTACGGGGCGGGGTGGCAGCGGTTCGTTCGTAGAATTGCGGGATGTCATCCAAGCCGCCAGTCAAAGCCTCCACCCAGCCCACCGCCGAATACGGCGAGGGTTCGATCCGTGTTCTCAAGGGCCTGGAGCCCGTCAAGCAACGTCCGGGCATGTACACCCGGACCGACAACCCCCTGCACATCATCCAGGAGGTGATCGACAACGCGGCCGACGAGGCGCTGGCGGGGTTCGGCAAGCGCATTGCCGTGACGCAGCACACCGATGGTTCGGTCAGCGTGGAAGACGACGGCCGGGGCATTCCCTTTGGCCTGCACCCGGAAGAGGGCGTGAGCGTGGTCGAGATCGTGTTCACGCGATTGCACGCGGGGGGCAAGTTCGACAAGGGCTCGGGCGGGGCGTACAGCTTCTCGGGCGGTTTGCACGGCGTGGGGGTGAGCGTGACCAATGCGCTGTCGACCCGGCTGCAAGTGACGGTGAGCCGCGACAAGCAGGTGGCGACGCTGGCTTTCAGCGGCGGTGATGTGATCGAGCCGGTGACGGTGCGGCCCGCTGCCTCGGGGGATCGCAAGAACGGCACCACTGTGCGAGCCTGGCCCGATGCGAAGTATTTCGAGAGCGCCGAGTTGCCCAAGGGCGAGCTGGTGCACATGCTGCGCAGCAAGGCGGTGCTGATGCCGGGGGTGACGATCACCCTGACGCATGAAAAGTCGGGTGAGGTGCAGACCTGGCTCTACAAGGGCGGTTTGCGCGACTACCTGACGCAGTCGCTGACGGTCGATCCGCTGATCCCGCTGTTCGAGGGCGAGCAGTACGCCAGCCGCAGTGAGACCGAGAACTTTGCCGAAGGGGAAGGCGCCGCCTGGTGTGTGGCCTTCACCGAAGAGGGCTCGCCCATGCGCGAGAGCTACGTCAACCTGATCCCCACGGTGGCGGGTGGCACGCACGAGTCCGGTCTGAAGGACGGGCTGTTCCAGGCCGTCAAGGGCTTCATCGAGATGCATTCGCTGATGCCCAAGGGTGTGAAGCTGATGCCCGATGACGTGTTCTCGCGCGCCAGCTTCGTGCTGTCAGCCAAGGTGCTGGACCCGCAGTTCCAGGGGCAGACCAAGGAGCGTTTGAACAGCCGCGACGCCTTGCGCCTGGTGAGCACCTATGTCAAGCCCAGCCTGGAGCTGTGGCTGAGCCAGCATGTGGAGTACGGCAAGAAGCTGGCTGACCTGGTGATCAAGCAGGCGCAGGCCCGCCAGCGCGCCGGCCAGAAGGTGGAGAAGAGGAGGGGCTCGGGCGTGGCGGTGCTGCCGGGCAAGCTGACCGATTGCGAGAGCCGTGACATCAGCCTGAACGAGGTCTTCCTGGTGGAGGGGGATTCGGCCGGGGGCAGCGCCAAGATGGGCCGCGACAAGGAAACCCAGGCGGTGCTGCCGCTGCGCGGCAAGGTGCTCAATGCCTGGGAGGTCGAGCGTGACCTGCTGTTCAAGAACAATGAAATCCACGATATTTCGGTGGCGATCGGTGTGGACCCGCATGGCCCGAATGACGAGCCCGATCTGAGCGGGCTGCGCTACGGCAAAGTCTGCATCCTGTCGGACGCGGACGTGGACGGCTCGCACATCCAGGTGCTGTTGCTGACGCTGTTCTTCCGCCACTTTCCCAAGTTGATCGAGACGGGGCACATCTACATTGCCCGTCCGCCGCTGTTCC
>JAGOKC010000093.1 GCA_017994835.1 Aquabacterium sp.
GCGTAGTCAATGAACCCTTTGTTGATGCTGGCGAGCTTGCGCTGCAGCCGGTACACACCGCCGCCCTCGCGGCCTTGCGAGGCGTCGGTGTTGCCTTCAATGGTGTGGATGTAGCCGCCTTCGATGCGTTCGACCAAGCCGGTGTGGCCCAAGCCACCGCCAAAGTCCATGATGAAGATGGCACCGGGTTGCACGCGACCAGGGTCGGCCACTGCGTCGCGTGCCAGCAGGCGGCGAGCGCCTTGTCCTGGCGCGTTCTGCCAGTGGTGCAGGCAACCAGCGGTTTTGAACATCGGGTTGGCTTGGCCAGTTTGCCGCGAGGCCTCGTCAAAGCACCAGTAGGTGAAGGCACAGCACCAGGCCACACCGGGCTGCATGCCCGCACGGCGCAGGTAGTCGTCCACCTCGGGGCCACGGTTGCTGTTGCGCGGCTGTTCGCGCACCCCGGCATCGGCCTGCGATCCGGCCACGGCCAGCACGGTGACCAGCAAGGGGTCATGGGGCTGCACGTGCTGCGGCACGTCGGCCGGACCAAACAGCGCAGCCCAGGTCAATGAACCCACTTCACCATCGGTCTTGAGGGGCTGGCCTTGCTCGTCAAGGTGGCGGGCCTGAAACAGCTTGACGGCCTGCTTCATCTGGGGCCCGAACGCCGGGTTGTCGGGCTCCAGCACAATGGCTTCGCTGCCACGCAGCACCAGCGCCTTGTTCAGGGCGGTTTTCAGGGCTTTGACAATGCGGGCGTCGGTTTCACCCACTTTGACGACGCGACCGGGATACCGCATGGTGTCTCCTTCAGGGGGTTAGCGGGTGGCTCAGTCCGCCAGACGTTCAACACGCACCTTGGGCTGCTTGACCGGATCGACGATGTAGCCCAATGCCTTGCCGATGATGTCCACCGCGTTGTCGAAGCAGCCGTGCGAGGCCGCCTCGGTGCCCGCGCCGTTGGCCACGCGACGCTCGCTCAACACGTGCAGGTTGGTGGCCCCCACGCCCAGCCCATCCCAAAAGTGCTGCCACTGCGCCACGTCCTTGAGGTGGTCGCGGGCCCACATGTCGTCACCCGCATCGGCCGCCACCGAGGCCGGATCAAAGCAGCGCTGCATGCCCAGCAATGGCGTCTTGTGCGCGTCTTCAAACGACCGGCTCACCAAATACAGCAAGGACTTGCGGTAGGGGCCCACGGCGTCATCGCGCTCGTTCTGGTCTGACAGGACGTGGATGTGAAAGTGCCGAGACTCCAGCACCTTTTTCTTCACGGCTTCGGCATAGTGCCGGTTGGCAAAATCTGCCGTGCAGGCGGGGGCAAACAGGCGCACGCTGGTGGCCTTGAGCCCGGCGCTGCCCAGTTGTTTGAGCATGCTGCCCAGCACAATGCTGCCAGCCGAGTGCCCAATGAGGTGGATTTCAAGCTGGGGCAAGCGCTTTTGCAAGGCCTTCAGGTGAGGCACCATCAGGCGTACCCCGCCTTGTTCGGCGGTGCTGGCACGTTCGGCATTGAGCTTCATCTGCCCCCACATGGCACCGCCGGGGGCGCGCAACACGGGTTCGAGCATGCGGTCGGTGCCTTCGGTGATGCGGTCCAGCCAACCTTTGGCACGAGGCCCACCGCGCACGCCCAGACCAAATTTGGTGGCCCATTCTTCGGCCATGTCAGACACGGTTTCGAGCGCGCCAGTGCGCCAGCTGATGAAGAGCGGGTAGATGCCATTGGCCAGGGCGTAGGGCGCCATCACGCGGATGCGGCTGATGGCATCACTCTCGCTGTTGAGTCCGCCGTGGGCATAGATCATGAGCTTGACGCTGCCGCGCTCGCTCAGCCAGTTCAGGGGCCGCTCGCACACAGCGGTCGCCAGGGCGGCATGCGCGCTTTCGGCGGTGATGTCGTTGCGCACCGGATACCCCCGGTCCAGCACGATGGTGTGGCGGTAGGCCTGGTCGGCGTCCAGCGGGCGGTGCTCTGGCTTTTTGATGTCGCGAAAGCGTCGCGTCAGGGCATCGTCGCCCGCAATGAGCCCGGCAGGCCGGTCAGGGGCCCCGTCAGACAGCACCGAACCGAACGGCACCAGAAAGCGCGGCGAGCGCGACACCGACACCTTGCCTGATGTCCCCCGTTGCGAGGGCACGCCCAGGGTGAAGACCCAGGCATCGGTGCCGTGCATCACCCAGTCTTCGTATGGCAGTAGCGCAAAGCCATGCGAGCCCCATTCGGTTCCCCACGAGTTCTGCACCACAAAACCCGACTCGTTGTAGCCCACCAGGGCGAAGGCATGCCCGCCTGCCTCTTTGGGTTGGTCCACGGGTTTGATCCGCACCAGGTCAGCGTGGCCGCGCAGCGTTTTGCGCGAGGGCACGCCCCAGCCCTCGTGCACGGTGGCCGAGACGTAAATCGCGCCGTTCTGCCGAATGGCAGCCTGCATGTCCACCACCGAACGCACGTCCACACGGTAATACACACCCAGTGTGCAGGCCAGGGCGTCCACGTCCCAGTTGCCATCAGGGTCGTCGGGCTGAGCCGGGTCTTCTTGCGGGATGGCATGCAGGCGACGCCCCTTGGCATCGAGCACATACGGCCACAACTGGTCGCGACACACACCGTGGCGATGCCAGCCCTTGAGCGCTCCCCGACAGCTGGAGCCCTCGTAGTCTTCACCGGGCCATTCGTCGTACATGCGCGCCAGTTGGTAGAGCATGGCGGGGCTCACGCGGCGAGCCTTGTCCACCTGCCCGTTCAGGTCGCGCACAAACAGCAGGTAGTTGATGACGGCGGCCAGGCCGAAGCCCGTGCAAGCCCCCTCCGAACCCTGGTTCAGCAGGTTCCCGCCGTCGGCATAGGCTGGCAGCCACGCCTTGACTTCGGCATCAGTGGGCCACTGCGCCGGCAGGTTGCCCAGGGGCGGCAGATAGGACCGGTCGCGCAGGTCCAGGCGATCAGGGCGGGCGTCGAGCGACACCGCACGCTGCCCAATGACAACCTTCTTGGTGGGCATGTCAGCCTCCTTGTTTTGGATGGTGAGCCTGTCACCTTGTGAGATTTCATCTTATCGAGCGGGAGACTGGTGCCCATCACTAACCTTAGGGGGGGCCACGGAAACCCCTACTTGCCACCCCCGGCTTTCCTCCCCATCATCCGGATCTGAAATCACTTGATGTCAGTTAAGGAATTACCGTGTCTGTTCACCCTCTTCCCACGCCAGAGCACACCGATGTGCTGATCATCGGTGCGGGCCTCTCCGGCATCGGGGCGGCCTATTACCTGCAGCGCGACCAGCCCGGCAAGTCCTTCGTCATCCTCGAATCGCGCAGCGCCTCAGGTGGCACCTGGGACCTGTTCCGCTATCCCGGCATCCGCTCCGACTCCGACCTGCACACCTTCGGCTACGAGTTCAAGCCCTGGGTACACGACAAAGCGATTGCCGACGGTCCGGACATCCTGGCCTACCTGCGCCAGACCGCCGCTGAGAACGGCATCGACCGCAAGATTCGCTATCAGCGCAAGGTGGTGTCGGCCGACTGGTCAAGCGAGAACGCGCGCTGGACCGTACAAGTGCAGCGCACCGACACCGGCGAAACCCACACCATGACCTGCAAGTGGCTGTTCTCTGCTGCTGGCTACTACCGCTACGACCAGGGCTTCACGCCGCGCTTTGAAGGCATCGAGAACTTCCAGGGCCAGGTGATCCACCCGCAGCACTGGCCCGAGAACCTCAACTACCGTGGCAAGCGCGTGGTGGTGATCGGCTCGGGGGCCACCGCCGTCACCCTGATCCCGTCGATGGCCAAGGAGGCGCAGCACGTGACCATGTTGCAGCGCACGCCCACCTATGTGATGACGCTGCCCGCCAAAGACCCGATTGCCAATCTCGCGCGCAAGCTGATGCCGGCCGACAAGGCCTACGCCTTTGCACGCCGCAAGAACATCGGCCTGCAGCGCGGCATCTGGCGCTTTTGCCAGAAGTACCCCAACGCGGCGCGCCGCGTCATCCGCTTCGTCAACAAGGTGTCGCTGCCCAAGAACTACCCGGTGGACGTGCACTTCAACCCGCCGTACAGCCCGTGGGAGCAGCGCCTGTGCGCCGTGCCCGATGGCGATCTGTTCAAAAGCATCAAGGCCGGCAAGGCCTCGGTGGTCACCGACCACATCGACACCTTTACCGCGGGCGGCATCCGCCTCAAGTCGGGGCAAGAGCTGCCCGCTGACATCATCGTCACCGCCACCGGGCTGAACCTGCAACTGTTTGGCGGCATCGCGCTCACGCTGGACGGCGAGCCGGTGGACCTGTCCCAGAAGGTGGCCTTCAAGGGGATGATGCTCAGCGACGTGCCCAACTTCGCCTTCATCGTGGGCTACACCAACTCCTCGTGGACGCTGAAGGTGGGCCTGCTGTGCGAACACTTCTGCCGCCTGCTGGCGCACATGGACCAGCATGGCTACGCGGCCGTGCGCCCGCGCCTGCCCTCGCCCGACATGCCCACCCGCCCGCTGCTCGACTTTGGCGCGGGCTACGTGCAGCGCGCCCTCAAGCTGCTGCCACGCCAGGGCACCAGCGGCCCGTGGGTGATGGCGATGGACCCCAACCACGACGCCCAGGTGCTGCGCCACGGCCCGGTGGCAGATCCTTGTCTGGTGTTTGACAGCGACCCGCGCCAGCATCATGCTGTCGCTGCCGCAACCCAGGTTGCTGTTTCAGCCTGAAGCAGAGCCGTCGCATGACCCACACCCCGCCCCCATCCTTGGCCCCGCACCCGAACATCGTTCCGCGCGAGCAACTTTCGTTCGGATTCGACCAGGACATCCCAAAGTATTGGCTGGCTGGCAATCCGTTCAAGACCCGCTTTTGCGACGCCATGTCCACCATCTTCCCGGAAGGGGAGCGCTTCTTCATCTCGTGCGTGCGCGACTTCCGCGATCAGGTCACCGACCCGCAGCTGCTGGCCGAGATCAAGGACTTCATCCGCCAGGAAGGCCAGCACGGCATCGTCCACAACCAGTTCAACGCCCATCTGGTCAAGCAGGGCATCCAGGTGGACCGGCTTGAAGCCCACATGAAGTGGTGGCTGTTTGACGTGCTGCGCAAACGCCTGCCCAAGAAGCACACCCTGGCCATCACCGCATCGGCCGAGCACCTCACCGCCATCATGGCGGAGGCACTGTTCCAGCGCAAAGAGGTGATGGATGCGGCCGACCCGCGCATGTACGCCATGTACGCCTGGCATGCCATGGAGGAGATGGAGCACAAGGCCGTGGCCTTCGACGTGATGCAGAAGGTGGCCAAGGTGGCCTATCTGCGCCGTGTGGTGGCCTTGCTTCAGACCACGCTGTCTTTCAACCTCAACGTGCTGGTCTTCACCAACATCATGCTGCGCCAGGACGGTTTCAGCCGCTGGCAGCGCATCAAGCTGTTTGCCAAAGGACTGGGTTGGGTTTATGGCCCCGGCGGCATGTTCATGGGCACCTGGCGCTCGTACCTGCGCTATTTCAAACCCGGTTTCCACCCCTGGCAAGAACCCCCCACGCCTGTGTACGCGTTGTGGCTCGACACCTTCAACCGCACCGGCGACCCGGTGGAAGCAGGCCGCGTGGTGTACGCCTCAGCAAACTGAATTGCGTCAACCCGCCTTTCAGTCCCGCACCTTGCCGCGTGCCGCCTTCACCTCGGCGCGCACCGCCTTGCCCTGAAGGCGGCGTTGCTTTGATCCCCAGGTAGGTTTCGTCGAACGTCGCACGGCCTGCACCTGCGAGGCCTCGCTCACCATGGCCTGCAAACGCCCCAAGGCCTCGGCCTTGTTCTGCTCCAGACTGCGCGAGGACTGCGCCTTGATCACGATCACACCCAGCTTGTTGATGCGTTGATCAGATTGAGCGAGCAAACGCTCCTTCACCTCTGCGGGCAGCGACGAGGCGCGCACGTCAAAGCGCAACTGCACTGCACACGACACCTTGTTGACGTTCTGCCCACCCGGCCCCTGTGCGCGGATCGCCAGAAAGGCGACTTCGTGTTCCCAGACATGGGCGTGGTTGGAGAAAAGGGTCATGACAACGCGGATGATAGATGGCCCAGGAAGCCATCCGTCAGCACAGTGGACACCCTGTCTCCGATCGATTTCACCCACATCACCTTCAATGGGTCTGATTCAGAGTTGAGCGTCAACTTTCTTGACTTGAGAAGGACCGTACTGGGTTGCCAGCTTCCCAGCCACGGTCAGCCGGTGCATTCATTCTTTCGTCGGCCGCCCGGAGCTCCGCATTGCGCAGCGGGCAAATATTACCTATGATAGCCATCATGCGAAAAGCACCAACCAACATCCGAACCGCTGCCAAAGAGGCTTCGCACGAGCGCATCGTGCAGGCCGCTGCTCGCGCCATCCGGCGCAGCGGCTACGACGGAACGGGGGTGGCCGACATCATGAAGGAGGCGGGTTTGACGCACGGTGCCTTCTATGCCCATTTCGAGTCCCGCGACGCCATGTTGGCCGAGGCGGCGGAGCGCGCGGGTGCAGAGGCCAATGCCGTCGCAGCGAAGGTCATTGCGGCCGTGCCACCAGAGCAGTCTTTGCAGGCGCTGATGCAGGTCTATCTTTCGAAAGAGCACTTGGCGAACATCGAGACAGGATGTCCTGTTTCAGCGCTGGGTTCTGAAATGCCCCGCCAATCGCCCGAAGTGCGTCGGGCAGCCACACGGCACATCAAGGAGATGGTGGATCTGGTCGCCCGTCAGTCGCCAGAGTGGGGGCAACCCAGCGCCCATGAGCGCGCGCTGGTGACGGTGGCCACCATGGTGGGCACGTTGATGCTGGCTCGCGCTGTGGATGATCCTGCGTTGTCGGACTCGTTGTGCAGCGCCGCGTTGAAGAGCCTGGCGCCTTCTGGTGCGTAATCCATGGACTGGTTTTTTTTGCCAGAAAATATGATGGTCATCATGCAAAAAACCCTCACGTCCCAGGCCACTGCGTTCGTCCCTCGCACCTTTTGGAAAAAGGAAAAGCCATGAAAGCCTTCGTCGTAGATCGCTACGGAAAAAAAGAGCGTTTGCGAGTCGCCGACATGCCGGAGCCAGCGCTGCGTGAAGACGAGGTGCTGATCCAGGTCCATGCGACGGCGGTAAACCTCCTGGATGTCAAGATCCGAAACGGAGAGTTCAAGCTCATCCTGCCGTACCGCCCACCGTTCGTCTTGGGACACGATGTGGCTGGCGTGGTCCTCCGGGTCGGACCGCGCGTGCGCCAGTTCAAAGCCGGCGACGAGGTCTACGCCAGGCCCGATGACTTCCGCATCGGGACATTCGCCGAAATGATTGCCGTCAAGGAAGACTCGGTGGCGATCAAACCCCAGAACATCACCATGGAGGAAGCCGCATCCATCCCTTTGGTGGGCTTGACGGCATGGCAGGCCCTGGTTGAGAAGGCCAAGCTCCAAAAAGGGCAGAAGGTGTTCATCCAGGCAGGCTCTGGTGGCCTCGGGACGTTCGCCATCCAGTTGGCCAAACACCTGGGCGCATTGGTGGCCACCACCACCAGCACAGGCAACATCGCGATGGTCAAGCGCCTGGGGGCGGATGTCGTCATCGACTACAAAAAAGATGCCTTTGAAGCACACCTGAGCGGCTACAACGTGGTGCTGAACAGTCAGGACGCCCAGACCCTGGCGAAGTCTTTGGGCGTGCTCAAGCCTGGCGGGAGACTCATCTCCATCTCAGGGCCGCCCGACCCTCAGTTCGCCGACGACATCAAGGCCCCATGGTTGGTGAAGCAGGTCATGCGCGCCCTGAGCTTTGGCGTTCGCAGGCAAGCCCAGCGCCTCCAGGTCGGCTATTCATTCCTGTTCATGAAGGCCAGCGGCAACCAGTTGCGGCAGATCACACCATTGATCGAGTCGGGTGCCATACGCCCGGTGATCGACAAAGTCT
>JAGOKC010000094.1 GCA_017994835.1 Aquabacterium sp.
GCAACCGCGTCGGCGCGCGCTTCTCGTTTGCCGACCAGTACATGGGACTGGTCGGTCAGCCGTCGCGCGAGTAACCGGTGCGAATAACCGCCGAGAGTACACCCCGATCAAAGCCAGGCCAGACCAGCAGGCGCTGCTCAGCTGAACCCGCCGCGCATCAAAACCGCCACCTCACCGGCGAATAGAGGCGGTTCCTGACCAGCGTTCACACGGCTGAGGAGAAGTCTGCAAAATACTGTGTATTTGCGCAGTATTCATGCCAGCCACCGCCAAACCCAAGCGCTACAACCCCCGCCACCCCGAACGCACTCTGCTCTACCAAACCGTGGCCGAGCACTACGAGAGCTGGCTGGAGCTGGCTTGCGAGGGTCAATTTGAGGGCCAGGGCGACCACCACAGCCCCAGGCCCTACGTGCGCAAAGCGTTCGAGAAATATCTGGAGTGCGGCATCTTCGCCCACGGCTTTGCCCGCGCCCGCTGCGACGACTGCGGACACGACTTCCTGGTCGCCTTCTCGTGCAAAGGCAGGGGTGTCTGCCCCTCATGCAACACCCGGCGCATGGCTGAGACGGCGGCACACCTCACCGACCATGTGTTTCCCCGCCTGCCGGTGCGCCAGTGGGTGCTGTCGGTGCCCAAACGGCTGCGGTACTACATGCAGCGAGAGGGCCCGGTGCTGGGCATGGTGCTGCGCATCTTCCTACGCGTCATCGCGCAAACGCTGCAAGCCAACAGCCCTGGTGCGGCCAATGTGGACAAGGCAGCACTGCACATAGGCGCAGTCGCCTTCATCCACCGCTTTGGCTCCAGTCTGAACGAGCATGTGCACTTCCATGTCTGCGCAGTCGATGGCGTGTTTGAGGAAGTGGCGGGCGAGGAGGGCGATGCTGCTGATGCAGCTTCTCAAAGCTCACCATCGCGCATCATCTTCCACCCCGCCACCGGCGTGACTGCGGATGCCGTGGGTCAGGTGCAGGCCAGCTTACGCAAACGCATCCTGCGCGCCTTTGTCGGACGGGGCCTGCTGGAGAGTTTCGAGGCCCAAGAGATGCTGGGCTACAAGCACAGCGGGTTTTCGGCGGACACCAGCGTGTGCATAGCGGCGCACGACCGCGCCGGGCTGGAGCGGCTGCTGCGCTACTGCGCCCGCCCGCCGTTTGCCATGGAGCGGCTGCGCAAAGCGGGCAGCGAGCTGGTCTACCGCTGCGCCAAGCAGCACAGCGAGCCCGGCAGCCTGCCTCACAACAAGCGCGGCGTAAAGGCCGATGAGATCACCCTCACCCCGCTGGAGCTGATTGAACGTATCGCCAAGCTGGTGCCCCCGCCGCGCACGCACCGCCACCGCTACTTTGGCGTGCTGGCACCGAACTCACCCTTGAGGCCTGCCGTCACGGCGCTGGCGCGTGATGCAGCGGTGAAACCGGCGCAGGTGCAAGCCGAGCCAGCCAGCACGGCTGCAGGCGAGGGCGCACTTGGGGTAAGAAGCCCACTGCCAACCCAGACCGAGCCCGCCCAGCCGGTGCCACCCAAGCGCCCGGCGCACTATTTGTGGGCGGTGCTGATGGCCCGTATCTACGAGGTGTTCCCGCTGCTGTGCCCCATCTGCGGCGGGCAAATGCACATCATCGCCTTCATCACACACAGTGCCGATATCCGCCAAATACTGGAGCACATCGGGGTGGAGACGGAGCCGCCGCACATCACCCCGGCACGCGGGCCGCCACTGTGGGACGAGTGCGACGCGCAAGCCGCAGAGGGCGTGGAGCCAGCCCCAGACTGGGATGAAGCGACCCAACCGGCCCCGGACTTCGAGGTCGATCAGCGCGTCAGTTGGTAGGGTGGCAACAGCGGTTAACAGTGGTTTTGCCAACGTTGCGAGGCAGCGCTGCGCCTGTCACCGCCAAAAACGGGTCATACCGAAAAATCTCGGGCAACTGGCTTTGAGAAATCAACCCAGCAGTCCCCTGTGTGCATGCCTGAGACGCCCCAAACGTGTGCTATACTTGTGCTCATGCGGTTGGATTTCCTATCCCCCAATGTGTTCATGGGCTACAAAGACCCGGCCCTCACACGCCAGGTGCTTCAGCCGGACGGCTGGCTGGACACGGGCGACCTGGCCTGGCTGGATGATCAGGGCTATGCACACCTGTGTGGCCGCTCCAAAGACCTGATCAAACGCAACGGCCACAGCGTTGATCCGCAGGCCATCGAAGAAGTACTTCTGCGACTGCCAGGCGTGGCTGCGGCCGCGGTGGTCGGGCGGCCCGACGAGCGCGCGGGGGAATTGCCCGTGGCCTTCGTCGCGCCTCAGCCCGGCCACAGCGTCAACCCGCAGCAGCTTTTGAGCGCTTGCCTGCAGGCGTTGGGTGACCCCGTGGCGCAGCCTGTAGCCCTGTGGCCGCTGGACCAGTTGCCGCTGACCCCAGTCGGCAAGGTCGACAAGCTATTGCTGCGCACCTGGGCGCACAGCCGCGCCATCTAGTTCCTACCCCTGCGTTTTCCCTTCTACCCCAGGAGTTTTCATGATCCGCGTGACCGTTTCCTACCCCACCACCGCCGATGCATCGTTTGACCACGGCTACTACGAAACCAAACACCGCGCGCTGGTGCAATCGCTGATGGGCCCCCATGGCCTTGTGCGCGTGGAGATGGACCGGTACCTGTCGGACGGGAGGGGCCAGCCAGCCCCGGTCGTGGCTGCGGCACACCTGCTGTTTACCGACATGGCGAGTTTTCAGGCCGCCATGGCCGCTGTCGGTAAAACCGTGAATGCCGACATCCGCAACTACACCAGCATCGTGCCCTCCATCCTCATCAGCGAGACGGTGGCATGACAGCGCATGCCACCCTTTCTGCCCGGCCGCAGAAGCGATTCTGGGGCTGGGGCTACGTCCACGAGCAACTCAGCGCGCAGGAGCACAGCGTGGTCCAGGCCTTGCTGGCCCGGTTGCCTGGAGGGTTCAGCGCGAAAGTGAGCGAACCCCAGGTAGAGGACTTTGCGCTGGCGCCTCCCCGGATGCCAGCACCTGCCACGTTGGCCCCGGTGCTCTCGTGCACCCCGTATGACCGGCTGGTGCATTCGTATGGCAAGAGCTTTGCCGACGGGGTGCGCATGTGGATGCGGCATGTGCCGAGCGCACCGGACTGGGTCGCGTTCCCGCGCAACGAAGACGAATTGATCGACGTCCTTGACTGGGCTCACGAGCAACGCGTGGCGGTCATACCGTTTGGCGGGGGTACGAGTGTGGTCAGCGGGGTGGAGGCATCGGTGGGGGATGGCTATCGAGCGACCCTGTCGCTCGACATGGAAAGGTTTGACCGCGTTCTGGAGGTGGACCCCACCAGCCGCTGCGCCCGCATTCAGGCGGGTGTGCTGGGGCCGGACCTGGAAGCCCAGCTCAAGCCCCACGGCCTGACGTTGCGGCACTACCTGCAGAGCTTTCAGTTCTCCACACTCGGCGGCTGGATCGCCACCCGTGCGGGCGGGCACTACGCCACGCAGTACACGCACATCGACGACTTCGTACAGAGCACCCGCACCGTCACGCCTCGGGGTGTTGTCCAGACGCGGCGCTTGCCGGGTTCAGGTGCAGGCCCTGCGCCCGATCGGCTGATCATTGGCTCCGAGGGCACCCTGGGCGTCATCACCGAGGCGTGGATGCGCCTGCAAGACCGGCCCACTTTCCGCGCATCGGCCTCGGTGCGTTTCAACAGCTACCCGGATGCGGTGGCGTGCGTCAGGGCGCTGTCGCAGTCCGGCCTGCAGCCATCCAACTGCCGGTTGCTGGACGCGGCCGAAGTAGCGTTTGCCGGGGTCGGAGACCGCCGCAGCCCCACCTTGGTCTTGGCGTTTGAGTCCGCCGACCACCCGCTGCATGCCTGGATGGTGCGGGCGCTGGAACTGGTGGCCGACCATGGTGGACTGTACGACCACGAGGCCGTCCAGCGGTCCATGGCGCCGGCCGATGCGGCCCATGCAACCGAGACGCCCCAGCACCGCCAAGGGTCGGCTGGTGACTGGCGCGACGCATTCATCCGTATGCCGTACTGGCGAGACGAGACGACTCGCCACGGCGCCATCCTGGACACCTTCGAGACCGCCGTTACATGGGATCGCTTTGAGGCGTTCTACGACGGCATCAAGCAGGACGTTGCCGAGGCCATTCGCCGCGTGACGGGCCACGCTGTGCCGGTCTCATGTCGCTTCACCCACGTCTATCCGGACGGACCTGCCACCTACTTCACGTTTGCGGCATCGTCAGGCGGCCACACCGACCTGGCGAGCACCTGGGCCCAATGGCGCGACATCAAGGCCGCGTGCAATGCGGCCGTGGTGGGGCATGGCGGCACCAGCACCCACCACCACGCTGTCGGCCGCGACCACCGCCCGAGCTATGAGCAGGAGGTGCCGCAACTCATGCGCCAGGCACTGGCCGGCGCCAAGGCGGTCATGGACCCGGCCGGCATCATGAACCCGGGTGTGCTCATCGACCCTGCCCAACATTTCGTCGGCATTACCGGAGGCACGGTAAGCGCTGGTGAAAACGGCGACACTGCGGGTTGGCCCGCTACGACCAAGTGAACCCAGTCACGGCACTAGAGAAAAGGAAGAGCAACCCGGCTTTCATCTGACGGTGCGCTTATTCCAGCGTGATCTTCGCGGCGTCGATCACGCCGCGCCACTTCAGGATGTCGGCCTTCAAGCGAAGGCCGAGTTCCTCCGGCGTTGTTGGATTCACGTCGCCGCCCTGGCTGCGGATGGACTGTTGGACGTCAGGCTGCATCAAGACCTTGTTGATCTCGGCGTTCAACGCGGTGACGATCGGTTTGGGAGTACCCGCAGGTGCGAACACCCCATACCAGACGCCGACGTTAAAGTCCTTGTAGCCGGATTCGGCAATGGTCGGAACATCCGGCAAGCTGGGGCTGCGTCTGGCAGAGCTGACTGCGAGAGGTCGCAGCTTGCCGCTCTTGACCTGGGCCAGGGCCGAGGGGATGGACGAGGACAGCAGACCGACCTGCCCTCCCATCACATCGATCAGCGCCGGCGTCGAGCCCTTGTAGGGAATATGGCGCATCTTGATGCCAGCCGTCAGCCCGAACAACTCCGCAACGAGATGGGACACCGTGCCGCTGCCTGCGGTGGCGAAGGTGATGCTGTCTGGCACGGCCTTGGCCGCCGCCACGACATCCGCCAGGCTCTGGTAAGGCGAACTGCTGGCGGTGAGAAGAATGATCGGCGAGTCGGCAACCAGCGCCACGGGCTGGAGGTCTCGCTGCACGTCGTAGGGCAGGTTCTTGTAGAGGAGCGGTGCAACTGCCAAGTTGTCGAGCTGCCCCATCACCACGTCGTATCCGAGCGCGCTGGCCTTCGCCGCCTCCGCGATGCCGATGGTCCCGCCCGCGCCTGCGCGGTTGTCCACCACCACGGTCCATTTGCTGAACTCGGTGAGCTTGTTGGCGACCGTGCGCGCCAGGTAGTCGGTCCCACCGCCGGGTGGAAAAGGCGTAATCATCCGGATGGGCTTTGCCGGATAGGCCTGAGCTTGCGCCGAAGTGGCGAGCAAGGCAGCAACGATCGCTGCCGCCACGAGCATGGGTCGAATCATTTGTTGTCTCCTGAAGTAGCGCCGCCCAGTTCTCTCAGTGAACGGTCGACGCGATGATCAACGATTCGAACTCGGCAGAGCATCTTCTTTCGTCAGCCAAGCATCGCGTGCCGCGATGCATCACTTCGCTGCGTCGAGCCTGGTCAGAGGCACGCAACGGCGCGCGGGACGGCACCCAGGTCGCCGCTGGGACGATGAACTGCTGATGCCCTGCATCAGGCTGCGCAATGGCCTGTGCAGGCGTGACTGATCGTCAGGTGTCAGCGGTGCAATGTCCTTGTCGCCACCGTCGGCGTCATCGCTGTCGCCGACCGTGCTCGATCACACCTGCTTCATCAAGTTCTGAAGTTTCCAGAACCTACGCTCCCGCTAGACTTATGCGAGGGCCCTCTGGGCCAAGCGTGCGATGCTCTCTGCATCGACACTGAAGAACGCGCGCAGCGCGGCGCGCGTGTCGCTGCGGCCGAAGCCGTCGGTGCCCAGGGTGTGATAACGCTTGCGAGGGTCAATTTGAGGGCCAGGGCGACCACCACAGCCCCAGGCCCTACGTGCGCAAAGCGTTCGAGAAATATCTGGAGTGCGGCATCTTCGCCCACGGCTTTGCCCGCGCCCGCTGCGACGACTGCGGACACGACTTCCTGGTCGCCTTCTCGTGCAAAGGCAGGGGTGTCTGCCCCTCATGCAACACCCGGCGCATGGCTGAGACGGCGGCACACCTCACCGACCATGTGTTTCCCCGCCTGCCGGTGCGCCAGTGGGTGCTGTCGGTGCCCAAACGGCTGCGGTACTACATGCAGCGAGAGGGCCCGGTGCTGGGCATGGTGCTGCGCATCTTCCTACGCGTCATCGCGCAAACGCTGCAAGCCAACAGCCCTGGTGCGGCCAATGTGGACAAGGCAGCACTGCACATAGGCGCAGTCGCCTTCATCCACCGCTTTGGCTCCAGTCTGAACGAGCATGTGCACTTCCATGTCTGCGCAGTCGATGGCGTGTTTGAGGAAGTGGCGGGCGAGGAGGGCGATGCTGCTGATGCAGCTTCTCAAAGCTCACCATCGCGCATCATCTTCCACCCCGCCACCGGCGTGACTGCGGATGCCGTGGGTCAGGTGCAGGCCAGCTTACGCAAACGCATCCTGCGCGCCTTTGTCGGACGGGGCCTGCTGGAGAGTTTCGAGGCCCAAGAGATGCTGGGCTACAAGCACAGCGGGTTTTCGGCGGACACCAGCGTGTGCATAGCGGCGCACGACCGCGCCGGGCTGGAGCGGCTGCTGCGCTACTGCGCCCGCCCGCCGTTTGCCATGGAGCGGCTGCGCAAAGCGGGCAGCGAGCTGGTCTACCGCTGCGCCAAGCAGCACAGCGAGCCCGGCAGCCTGCCTCACAACAAGCGCGGCGTAAAGGCCGATGAGATCACCCTCACCCCGCTGGAGCTGATTGAACGTATCGCCAAGCTGGTGCCCCCGCCGCGCACGCACCGCCACCGCTACTTTGGCGTGCTGGCACCGAACTCACCCTTGAGGCCTGCCGTCACGGCGCTGGCGCGTGATGCAGCGGTGAAACCGGCGCAGGTGCAAGCCGAGCCAGCCAGCACGGCTGCAGGCGAGGGCGCACTTGGGGTAAGAAGCCCACTGCCAACCCAGACCGAGCCCGCCCAGCCGGTGCCACCCAAGCGCCCGGCGCACTATTTGTGGGCGGTGCTGATGGCCCGTATCTACGAGGTGTTCCCGCTGCTGTGCCCCATCTGCGGCGGGCAAATGCACATCATCGCCTTCATCACACACAGTGCCGATATCCGCCAAATACTGGAGCACATCGGGGTGGAGACGGAGCCGCCGCACATCACCCCGGCACGCGGGCCGCCACTGTGGGACGAGTGCGACGCGCAAGCCGCAGAGGGCGTGGAGCCAGCCCCAGACTGGGATGAAGCGACCCAACCGGCCCCGGACTTCGAGGTCGATCAGCGCGTCAGTTGGTAGGGTGGCAACAGCGGTTAACAGTGGTTTTGCCAACGTTGCGAGGCAGCGCTGCGCCTGTCACCGCCAAAAACGGGTCATACCGAAAAATCTCGGGCAACTGGCTTTGAGAAATCAACCCAGCAGTCCCCTGTGTGCATGCCTGAGACGCCCCAAACGTGTGCTATACTTGTGCTCATGCGGTTGGATTTCCTATCCCCG
>JAGOKC010000025.1 GCA_017994835.1 Aquabacterium sp.
GGTCAGCAGGCCGGCACCCAACAGGGCGGCCCCCACGGCAGCGCCTTGCACGGCCCAGCCATCATCGGCCCAGCCCAGCACGTTTGCCGCGATCACACCCAGGCCGGCAATCTGGGCAATCGCCAGGTCGATGAAGACGATGCCTTTGCTCAGCACGCGCTGGCCCAGCGGCACATGCGTGCTCAGCACCAGCAAACCGGCCACCAGGGCCGGCCCCACGATGGACCAGTCCACCGGGTGCCAGTGCGAGGGTGAAAGGGCGTCGAGACTCATGGGGGCATCTTTCCTGATGGGGTGGGGTTACTTGGCAGCGGCCAGCAGGCGCGCCACCGTGTCGTCAAACAGCCCGAACAGGTCTTTGGCGCGCTCGCTGCCACCCACGGTGAAGGGCAGCACCACCACGGGCAGCCTGGCCCGCTCGGCCAGCCATTGCGCCCCCCGTCCGTCGTTGTAGGCGGCGCGAATCACCATCTTGGCGGGCTGCTGCTGCAACTGCTGCACCACCGCTGACAGGTGTGAGCTGGAAGGCTCAATGCCCGGCTTGGACTCCAGCGCCGCCACCTGCTTCAGGCCTAGCCAGTTCTCCAGGTATGGAAAGCCCTTGTGCTGCACGACGATGGGCGTGCCACGCAGGGGCGCCGCCTCCTGGCTCCAGCGTTGCAGGGCCACGCCCCAGCGCCGGTTGAAATCGGCCAGCCGGGCCTCGTAGGTTCGCGCTTGCGTTGGGTCGATCTGGCTCAAACGATGCGCCAGGGACACCGCTACCAGCGCCATGTTGCGCGGATCGGTCTGGATGTGGGGGTTGCCCTCGGCGTGCACATCGCCATCGGCGCGGTCCAGGCGGGTGGGCACGTCCAGCATCTGCACCGCGCTGGCGGCTTCGAAGTGGCCAGGCTGACCCGGTTGCACTTTGGGGTTGCCGGCCTGACGCAGAAGCACAGGCAGCCAGGCCACCTCCAGATCGGCACCACTGCACACCACCAGGTCGGCATTGCGTACAGCAGCGATCAGGCTGGGTCTGGCTTGCACCAGATGGGGATCTTGCAGGGCGTGGGTGGCGGCATAGATGCTGGCCCGTTCACCGGCGAGTTCACGCGTCAGTGCCGCCCACTCGGGTTCGCAGGCAAACACCTTCAAGGCGTGGGCAGGTGCTGCACAGGCCAGCAGGGCCGGCAGCGCTGCCAGCCAGTGGCGACAAGAATGGTTCATTGGCATGGCCGGCTCCGGTCAGAAGTTGTGCGCCGCGTGAGCACCCAGGCTCATCTGGTATTGCAGGTAGAGCTGCGTGTCTTTCACACCCTGGCGCGCCTGGTCATTGTTCAACTGCAGACGCCAGCGCTGGAACTCGCTGGGTGACCAGTCCAGCATCAGGCTGGTTCGCCTGGGGTTGTGGCCCGCTTGTCCCAGGTGCTCGCCCAGATCTGCATTGCCCAGACGCAGCGAGCCGCTGTTCAGTCGGTCGTATCGCAGGCCCACGCGCCATTGCGGCACAAACTGGTACACGCCCTGAACATACCAGCCCGACTGGCGACTGCGGTACAGACCATCGATGGCAGGTTCGGCACCTTCCACCACAGTGGCTGTGCCCGAATCCGTGCGCCAGAAATGCTCGACCTGCAGGGTCAAGTGGGTACGCTTGGCGTTACCGTTGGGGGCCCACTTCCAGACGCCATCCAGCACCCACATTCGACTGGTGCCGCTGAAGCTGGCCGCTTCGTGACCTGCTTCGCCTTCATGGCCGTGGTCATGCCCCAGTCCCCATGCGCGGTCATGTGCCTTGGTGCGCAACCACGCGGCACCCAGGTGCCAACTGTGGCTGTGACCCACATCGCCGCCGGTGCGGGCAGACAACAGCGTCGCCCCCAGGGCATTGCCGCTCTGATCAGATCCTGGAAAGGCGCTGCCATTGCCAAGTTCTGCTGTCAGTTCAACGTACTGCGTGGTGGGCAGCACCCACTTCAACTGCGCGCCCTCTTGCTTGTACTGGCCGCCCATGAAAGCCTGGTGCACCAAGGGCAGATCGACAAAACTCCACGTGTGGGCATGTTGCTGATTCTGATAACCCAGAGCACCGAAGAAGCGCCCTCCCTTGAGCGTCAATCCATAGGGCAGGGCGGTAGATTGCACATAGGCTTCTTCGACGTCCACCTCGTTGTCGCCATCCAGCCCCAGGGTCAGCGTGCCATAAGCCAGGCTGTCCACATTGGCACTGAAGGTCACTTCCGACTCACCCAGGCTGAAGCCGCGCTTGCCTGGGCCGACGCCATGGCCGTCGCCGCCCAGATTGAAGCCGCTCAGCGTCCAGCTGTCCGGGTCTTTCGACAGGTTGGCATAGGTGCCCGTCAGGATCATGCCAATGGCCGGGGTGAAGGCACTGTGGCCCTTGCTGGAGGTTCTGGGGGCTGTGGCGACCTGGGCTGGTGGTGTCGTGTCCGGGGGGGACGTTGCCGAGGCTTGTTGCGCCTGGTTCAGACGGGCTTCCAGCGCTTGCAGGCGCTGTTCGTACTGCTGGCGCAACTCCTGCAGTTGGGCGCGCAGTTGCTGTAACTCGGCGTCGCTGGTGTTGGCGTGAGCGGGCAGGGCGGAAAACAGGGCGGCGACGATCGCGCCCATCACGGGGGTGTACTTCAACATGGTCTGCCTGTTTGGGCATTCAAAATGCGGCTCGACGCGGCATGCTCAGAACCCGTGGACGCACGGGCAGTAGCATGGCGTCAGCCAAACGGCCCCGAGTTCAGAGGGCCAACGAAACATTTCAAACAGACCGTGAAGGTGGTGCGCGCGACCAGTAGCCTCGCTCCACGGGCACGCTGCGCAGAGAAGGTGCAGCCACGCTGACCAGCGCATGGCGCGCGGAGCTCAGCTGCAGGGCAGGGGGTGTTGAAGCCAGGGCTGCCTGGGTGCCATGGTGACTCAGGCATTCCTGGCACAGCACATGGGCGGCCTGATGAGGGTCCTCCAGCGCATGTTCCAGGTCGTGACGCAAGCTGGCCTGCTGCATCCACAGCATTACCACGGCCAGCAGCACGCGCCAGCCCCATCTTGTCATCATCTGACCTCGCATGGGCGATACTGTACCAATGGTTTTTGATCGAGCTCACCCGTGAACGACAAGCGTTGGACGCCCACCGCCACCTTCAAGCCCATGGTGCCCGACGTGCCCCAGGTCAAGTCGGCCCTGGAGCGCTCCGAGACGCTGGCCAGCCTGATGCAGCGCCTGCGTGCGTCTCAAGAATGCCTGGCGGCCGTCAAAACCTGCCTGCCGCCCGCCATGGCAGCCCACGTCAAGGCCGGCCCCATTGATGAAGAAGGCTGGACCCTGCTGGCCGCCAATGCGGCCGTGTCGGCCAAGCTGCGCCAACTGCAACCCCGCATCGTGGCAGCCTTGGCAGCCAAGGGTATCAAGGTGACAGCCATTCGGGTGCGGGTGGCGTCGCAGTGAGCGTGCAGGCGTTGGCCGACGCGTTGATCAGGCCGACACCTGCGCCACCCAAGCCTGTCGCTGGCTCACGGCCTTGCCTTGCAGCACAAACCCCAGCAAAACGCCGACCTTGTCAGCCGTGGGCGCTGACACAAAGCGGGCCTCCAAGGCATCGTCAGACGTGGTCAGCTCCCACTGACCGGCCGCATCCGTCGGCGGCGGGCACACCACGGTAGGCCAGGCAGGGGTCTTCACCACCACCGGCATGACGGGGTAGGCCACAGGCGTGGGCGTGCCTGCCAAAGTGGCAGCCAGCGCGCGGGCCTGCTGCATCAGGGGCATCACATAAGGCAGCCATTGCCCTTCGACCTCGGCGCAGTCGCCCAGGGCGTGCACATGCGGCACGCTGGTGGCCAGCAGGCGGTTGACCTGCACGCCACGCCCCAGTGCCACGCCGGCCAGCGTGGCCAGTTCGACGCGCGGCTTCAACCCCACGGCCGACAGCACCAGATCTGCCTGCAAGGTGCTGCCATCGCTCAGGTTCACGCTCAGACCACTGTCCGAACGGGACACCGACACGGCACCCACACCCAACTTGAACTGCGCGCCAGCCGCTTCCAGCCGGGCTTGCAGCAAGGCGCTGGCCTCGGTGGGCAGCAGGCGGGCGAGAACATGGTCAGCCACATCCACCACCGTGGGCACCATGCCGCGAGCCAGCAGGTCATTGGCAAACTCGCAGCCAATCAGGCCCCCGCCCAGAATCACCACACGCCGCACCGTTTGTCCTGCAGGAACACCGTCTAAAGCTTGGGAAAAGCCGGCAAAATCGCCCAAGTCGTTCACTGACAGCACCACATCGGCGGCATCACCCTGCAGCGGCAGACGAATCGGGTCAGCGCCCACGGCCAGCACCAGGTCACGGTAGGCCAGCGTCTCACCAGTGTGCAAGCTCACCGTGCGTGCCACGCTGTCCACCTGTGTCACACGGGTATGCGGCAACACGCGGGCACGCAAGTCCTCGGACATTTTCTCGGCTGATTTCATCACCAGCGTGGTGGCCGTTTTGCCACTGGCCAGTGCGTTCGACAGCATGGGCTTGGAATAAAAGTCTGCACCGCACGCGCTCACCACCACGATGGGCAATTCGGCATCGACTTTGCGCAACTCGCGCGCCAGGTTGTAGCCGGCCAGACCGGCCCCCACGATGACCACGGGATCAGACATGCAAGGCCCGGTCATCAGATCACAACCATCTCGAAGTCGGCCTTGGCGACCCCGCAATCTGGACACACCCAAGTGTCGGGCACATCTTCCCACTTGGTGCCAGCAGGGATGCCATCCTGCGGCCAGCCCTGGGCTTCGTCATAGATGTAGCCACACACAACGCACTGATAGGTTTTCATGATGCAAAGCAAAAAAAGAGCAATTTTGCGCCAGTTGGTGGGAGAGGGTGGGGTGTGGATACGCCAAGAGGTGACGGGTTGGCGACCCTGCCGCCGTTGTGGCAACACATGAATGAAAAAAATCGCCCAACCTTGCGGGTGGGCGATTTTTCAAGAAAAACCTTGCCGCCTGACGGCAGCAAGATCTTTAACTTGGATCAGTTTGCGGGAACGTAGGCTTTGGTCGAAACAGCCTTGGGACGGAAAGCCACACCGATGTCGATGTTGATCACGCCGAAGTCGATTTCAGGAATCACGACGCTGGCCAGATCGCGGCTGATGCCCAGTGCATCGGCAGTGCCCAGCACGTCGATCAGGCGCAGGTCGCCCAGCTGCTCTTTCAGGCTGATGCTCAGGGGGAACTTGTACTTCAGGGCCAATTCCTGGAGCTTGACGAAGTTGTAAACCGGAGCTTGGGCTTGCGTTGCGCCACCGATCACGGTCGTGTCAGCCAGCACTTGGCTCTTCTCGAAGTCGATGGTGAAGTTCGCGATGGTCAGGCCCTTCTTCACGCCAGTCTTGGGATCAACGCGGGAGATTTCAAGGGCGGAACCCTTGGCTGCACCGTTTTGAATCTTGATGCCGCCAGTCAGGCCGATGGAGATGCTGGTCACTGGCAGGCTGAAAGTGTCGGTCGTGCCGGCCACAGCGGTGGCGTTGCCCAGGGGGGTGATGGCCACACCGAACAGTGCATAGGAGTCCAGGGCTGCTTCGGAGAAGACTTGGTACGAGTTGGCTTCCAGGGCAGCGGTCGGGATGGTCAGCGCTTGAGCCGAGAAAGCAGAGACGGCGACGGCGGCGGCGATCGAGATGGAGCGGACGGTTGCGAAGGTCATGTGAAACTCCTGTGGGTGTTTAGGGTTACGGACCGCGTTTGACGCTGTGTCCATGGTTCAAATTGTTGTTGAAACGGGCTTTCAGGCGGTCCCCGTGAGTGAGGGGGATAGGCGGGGTAAATGGCCTGAGTTAAGGGTAAGCCTTGGGTTTGATGGGTCCGCAGAAATCAGGGTTAACCTGTCTGGGGTGAGAACGCGTCACCCGTGATGTCTCAGTGGTGCGCAATCAAAGCTGCGTTGCCTTGCAGGGCGGCCTGCAAGAGGGCCTGCCCCCCGTCAGTCTCTGCGGGCATGAGGATGCCGGGGTCATTGACCTTGATGCCGCGCGCCGGGTACTTGGCCAGGAGTCGGCGCAGATCGCGCTCGCGCTGCAGCCGGATCAGCTCTGAGTAGAACTCGGCCGAGAACCCGATGGGGTGACCACGGCGGTGACGGTATTCCGGAAACACCACCGGATTTTGGGTCACGGCTTCACCCATGGTCTTGAGCGTGTCGATCTGAAGCGGCTGGAGGTCACCTGGCAGCAGCAGCCACCCCGGAGATTGGGCACTGGAGATGACCGCCACAGCCACGCCCAAGGCCATCTGATCATTGAGGGTCTGGCTACCTGTGGCGACGGCGTCGGGCAGCAGCACGATGCGGTCGGGTGGCAGCAGGTGGTGAATTTGCGCAGCCATCATGGGTGACGCGACCAGAATCACCTGCAGCCCGCTGGCGAGACCTGCACGAATGCTGTGACGCAGGGTGTCCAGCGCATCCTGTGGATCAGGCGTCAATCCGGCAGGGGTGACGCAGGGCGCACCGGTCAGGTGACGGCCTTCAGACTCGGCCAAAATGATGAGGGTTGACGGTTCAGACATGGTGAGGATCCCGGTGTCGGCAAAGTCACTGTGATCCGATTTGTTGCATTGCACCACCGAACCTCTACTTAAGTGCATACCCCCTGGCTGGATTGATGCCGGTCATGTCTCTCCCCACATGGTTTGACGGATACTTGAAAGCATGAACAAGACATCCCACGATCTGGCGCAGATGCGCAAGAGTTATGAGCGGGCCGAGCTCGATGAAACCCATGTGCGCCCGGACCCGTTTGTGCAATTTCAGCATTGGTTTGACGCGGCCGTGCACGCCAAGTCTCTAGAGGCCAACGCGATGACCCTGGCGACAGTGGGCGAGGGCGGTGGACCCACCACCCGCGTCGTGCTGCTCAAGGGACTCGATGATCAGGGCTTGGTCTGGTACACCAATTATCAGAGCCGAAAAGGGCGCGAACTGGCGTCCAACCCACAGGCGGCGTTGCAGTTTTTCTGGCCCGAACTCGAGCGCGTGGTGCGCATTGAGGGGCGTGTCGAGAAAGTGGCCGATGCTGACTCGGATGCCTACTACCAGTCCCGTCCCCTTGGATCGCGCATTGGTGCCTGGGCTTCACCGCAAAGTGAGGTGATTGCCTCGCGCGAGCAACTGGAAACCACCTGGGCCGAGGTGCAAGCACAGCAGGGGCAGGATCCTGCGCGTCCGGCGCACTGGGGCGGTTACCGCCTGGTGCCTGCCTACTGGGAATTCTGGCAGGGTCGCCCCTCGCGTCTGCATGACCGCATCGTCTATGTGAAGCAGTCAGACGGCAACTGGCAGATTCAACGGCTGGCCCCTTGAGTCCGTGCGGGGCTGGTTTGGATGGGCTCAGTCGGGTTTGAGCCGATCCTGGAAGCGTTCCCGGAAGTGGGTCACTTTCGGGGCCACCACATACGCACAGTAACTCTGATGCGGGTTGTGTGCCGCGTAGCGTTGATGATAGGCCTCGGCGGGGTGGTAGTTGCGCACAGGCACTACCTCGGTGACGATGGGGGTGCCGAAAACTTGGCTGCGCGCCAGCTCGGTGATGAACTGGCGGGCGATGTCCGCCTGCTGCGCATTGTGCGTGTAGATGCCTGAGCGGTACTGCGTGCCGACATCGTGCCCTTGCCGGTTCAGCGTCGTGGGGTCATGGCTGCCAAAAAAGACCTCCAGCAGTTGCTGGAAACTGATGACACGTGGATCGAAGCGAATGCGCACCACTTCGGCGTGGCCCGTCTCGCCACCGCAGACGGCTTCGTAGGTGGGCGCAGGGTGGCCCCCATTGCTGTACCCGGACTCCACCTTGATCACGCCCTGCAACTGATTGAAGATCGCGTCAAGGCACCAGAAACAGCCACCCGCCAGGGTGGCTTCTTCGATCGGGGTGTCGGAAGGAGAATGAGCGGGATCGGCCATGTGGGACAAGTCGGTACAAAGTGCGGCAGAGCCAATGCGCCAAAGGCTACGCTTTGGGCACCATGACTGCCTGAGCGCGGCGTAAGTCCCTGATGGTTGCGGTGCTTTCGGTGGCAGGAGGGGTGCGTCAGAGAGAAGTGCGCCGCACAAACAGAAACCCCCGGACGAAGCCGGGGGTGGGAGCGGCACGAGGGCCGTCCATGGAAAGGGCAAAGGTTGGTTTGCCACTTCCCAAGACGCAGTGACTGCGTCTCAGTGGTTTGCCTGCTCTGCAGACGTGTTCAGAATAGTTCAAGCGCAGTGCACAGGCAAATATGTTTTGCCTATGCAATGTTTGATGTTCATGCGCCTTTCAGAATGCGCGTCACCAGATCCTCGGCACGCTGGGTCACTGCCGTGGGCATGGTGATGGTGCGGCCCCATTCGCGACTGGTTTCACCCGGCCATTTGTTGGTGGCGTCCAGCCCCATCTTGCCGCCCAGCCCGCTGATGGGCGAGGCGAAGTCCAGGTAGTCGATGGGGGTGTTGTCCACCAGGGTGGTGTCGCGCACCGGGTCCATGCGTGTGGTGATGGCCCAGATCACCTCCTGCCAGTCACGGATGTTGATGTCGTCATCGACGATGACGATGAACTTGGTGTACATGAACTGGCGCAGGAAGCTCCACACGCCAAACATCAGGCGCTTGCTGTGTCCGGGATAGGCCTTTTTCATGCTGATGATGGCCATGCGGTAGCTGCAACCTTCGGGCGGCAGGTAGAAGTCCACGATCTCGGGAAACTGCTTTTGCAGGATGGGCACAAAGACTTCATTGAGCGCCACGCCCAGCACGGCGGGCTCGTCGGGCGGTTTGCCGGTGTAGGTGGAGTGGTAGATCGGGTTGGGGCGGTTCGTCATGCGCTGCACTTCGAACACGGGGAACCAGTCCTGCTCGTTGTAATAGCCCGTGTGGTCGCCGAACGGGCCTTCCAGGGCGTGCAGGTAACCGCCGCGCTCCATCAGGGGGACGCCATGTTCGCTCACACCCTTGTAGCCAGCGGGTGCAGTGGGGATGTGGCCCTCCAGCACAAACTCGGCACTGGCCGGTACCTGCAAGTACTGGTCGCCTTCGCCGATGGCGGTGTTGACCACCTCGGTGCGGCTGCCGCGCAGCAGGCCGGCAAACTGGTATTCGCTCAGAGAGTCAGGCACCGGGGTGACGGCCCCCAGGATGGTGGCCGGGTCAGCGCCCAGGGCCACAACGATGGGGAAGGGCTGGCCGGGATTCGCCAGGGCGAACTCGCGAAAATCGAGCGCACCGCCCCGGTGGGCCAGCCAGCGCATGATCAGCTGCTTCTTGCCGATCAGTTGCTGGCGGTAGATGCCCAGATTCTGTCTTCGACGCGGGTTGGGCACGCTTTGTGGTCCTCGGGTGACCACCAGACCCCAGGTGAGCAGAGGGGCCGCGTCATCCGGCCAGCAGTGCTGAATCGGCAACTCGGTCAGGTCCACCTCGCTGCCTTCACGTACTTCGGCCTGACAGGGGGCGCGGCGCACGGTGCTGGGCTTCATGTCCCACAGCGCCTTGGCCATCTGGATGAGCTTGCCGGCGTCCTTCAGGCCACGGGGCGGCTCGGGTTCCTTGAGGCTGGCGAGCACGCGGCCAATGTCCCGCAGCTCGCTGACGTCGTCGGCACCCATGCCGAGGGCCACGCGTTTGGGGGTGCCGAACAGGTTGGCGAGAACCGGGGTCGCATATCGACGGGGCGGTGCTGTCGTTCGATCCCCCCGTCCAATCGGGTGTTCGAACCACAGCGCGGGTCCACCGGCGCGCAGCACGCGATCGCTCACGGCCGTCATTTCGAGGTGGACCGACACAGCGTCACTCACGCGGGTGAGTTCGCCCATGCCTTCCAGGCCTGATACAAATTCTCGCAAATCGCGATATTTCATGATTTTGGTAATAAAGAAGTGGTTCTTTATGCTTGACTGGTTATTACAGGCTTGCCTAGAATCCGCCCCTGATGGATCCGGACATGATTTTTACCGGGTTTCCCCTTGCGCCGCACACTGCGGTGCAACGCTGCCAGCCCTGGCGTTTGTTTCAAGTGGGTCTGTGTGTGAATGTTGACGCACGGGCTGTTCGTGGTGGTGAGTGACTTGCACGGTCCCGCCATCTTCTTGCCAGGGTGATTATCAATGCCGCATGGGCGCGGCGCGTGATCGGAGTCGATTGCGTGCTGTAGCGAGTGTGGCGGCGAAGAAAGGAGAACCATGACAGCGTGTGAACGTGCAACGGCAGGCCCTGAGGCTGCCGTGATGGTTGAAGCAACGCCAGTGTCGCAGCAGGCGACGGTAGCCTCGTCGTTCCATCCGCAAGCCTGGCGCGCGGGTGTCTTGCAGTTTGTGGATGATGTCGTGCGCGGGATGCGCCGTGTCAGTCACAACGCATTGGCGATGCTGGGCCTGATGGCCGTGGTGGGCGTGGTCTTTCTGGCCGGACGCCCCGATGTGCGTTATCGCCTGGAGCATCAGACGCTGGGTTGGTTGACCGACCGTGCAACGTCGCGGGCGATGGCCATTGATGATGCCGAGGGGGGCAGTGAGGACATTTTGCTGGCCATGGCGGAGCCGGAGGCCATTCAGCGTGCCACAGCGGTTGATCCGGCTGAGTTGAGCCGCCAGCAGGCAGCCGTGGCGTATTGGATTGCACGTCGCTACAGCGTGGCCCCCGAGCCCATCAGTCGGCTGGTTCAGGAGGCCTGGGACGTGGGGCAGCGCGTGGGGCTGGAGCCCACCTTGGTGCTGGCGATCATGGCCATCGAATCGGGCTTCAATCCTTTTGCCCAAAGTCATGTCGGCGCGCAGGGGTTGATGCAGGTGATGACCGGCATCCACCGCGAAAAGTACGAGGTGTTTGGCGGGCGCAATGCGGCTTTTGACCCGGTCACGAACCTGCGCGTGGGCGTGCAGGTGCTCAAGGACTGCATCCGCCGTGCCGGCAGCGTGGAAGGCGGTTTGAAGTATTACGTTGGCGCGGCCAACATGACCCATGATGGCGGTTACGGTGCCAAGGTGCTGGCCGAGCAGGCTTTTCTGCGTCAGGTGGCGATGGGCAAACAGGTTCCGGTAACCGTCACCCATGCCGTTCGCCTCGTGGCCGAGGTGGCGACGCCTGCCACGGTGGCGGCCTCGGCCACACCGAGGTCGGCTGAGCCAGTGCAGACGGTTCCTGTGTCGGCAACCCCTGCTGCCAGCAGTGTCAAGCCGCCAGCCGCCTCACCAGCAGCCGAGCAGGTGGCAGCGCTGGTGTTGTAAGTTGGATGTGGGTGTGGGCGTGATGCATGCCAGGAACTGGCATCGGTCGGGCCCATGCCGTTACAATGAAAACCGCTGCGCAACTGGCGATACATGGCGTGTTGCCGTCAAGCTTTGACGGTGCCGCCTGAGGTGGTGAACCACCGGGGAGCGCAGCCAGCCCTAGGGGCTTCCAATGCCTGGGCTGAGTCAGCCGTTCGCCTGGGCAGCCCTCACACCTGATCTGGATGGGTCAGTGCTGCGGGACTTCAACCTTGAAGAGGACTGCCAAGTCATGTTTGACCGTGCCCAACACACCATTGCCAACGTTGATCCTGAGCTGTTTGCAGCCATCCAGGCCGAAAACCAGCGTCAGGAAGACCACATCGAGCTGATCGCCTCCGAGAACTACACCTCGCCGGCCGTCATGGAAGCCCAGGGCTCCCAGCTGACCAACAAGTACGCCGAGGGCTATCCTGGCAAGCGCTACTACGGTGGCTGCGAGCACGTGGACGTGGTCGAGCAACTGGCCATTGACCGCCTCAAGCAACTCTATGGCGCGCAGTTTGCCAACGTTCAGGCCAATTCCGGTTCGCAGGCCAACCAGTCGGTGTTTTTTGCTCTGCTGCAACCCGGCGACACCATCATGGGCATGAGCCTGGCCGAGGGCGGTCACCTGACCCACGGCATGGGGTTGAACATGTCGGGCAAGTGGTTCAAGGTGGTGTCCTATGGCTTGAATGAGCAGGAAGACATCGACTACGACAAGATGGAAGCGCTGGCGCGTGAGCACAAGCCCAAGTTGATCATTGCGGGGGCTTCTGCCTTTGCCTTGCGCATCGACTTCGAGCGTTTTGGCAGGATTGCCAAGGAAATCGGCGCTTACTTCATGGTGGACATGGCCCACTACGCCGGCCTGATTGCAGCCGGTTTGTACCCGAACCCGGTACCGCACGCCGATGTGGTCACCTCCACCACGCACAAGAGCCTGCGCGGCCCACGTGGTGGCATCGTGTTGTGCAATGACGAAGACCTTGCCAAGAAGATCAACAGCGCCATCTTCCCGGGCATTCAGGGTGGCCCGCTGATGCACGTCATCGCGGGCAAGGCGGTGGCTTTCAAGGAAGCCCTCTCGCCCGAGTTCAAGACCTACCAGCAGCAAGTGATCAAGAACGCTGCGGCGCTGGCGAACACGCTGACTCAGCGCGGTCTGCGCATCGTGTCGGGTCGCACCGAAAGCCACGTGATGCTGGTGGACCTGCGTCCCAAGAACCTGACGGGCAAGGAAGCCGAAGCCATCCTGGGCGCTGCGCACATCACCTGCAACAAGAACGGTATCCCCAACGACCCGCAAAAGCCGTTCGTGACCTCGGGCATCCGTCTGGGTTCGCCCGCGATGACCACCCGTGGCTTCAAGGAAGAGCAGGCCGTGCAGGTGGCCAACCTGATCGCCGACGTGCTGGACAACCCGCATGACGAAGCCACCATTGCCCGCGTGCGCGAGCAGGTGTCGGCACTCACCAAGGCTTTCCCGGTCTATCGCTGAGCGCTGACGCTTTGATGCGTGCCTGACCAACGACCCGGCCTGGATGCGATGTCCTTGCCGGGTTTTTCACGTGAGTTGAACCGAGAGATCCAAACCCATGCGCTGCCCTTTTTGTGGACACCACGATACCCAGGTCGTGGAAACACGTGACTCCGATGAGGGGGGGGCCACCCGTCGTCGTCGCAAATGTCATGGTTGCGACAAACGTTTCACCACGTATGAGCGGGCGGAAATCGACCTGCCCGCCATCGTGAAGCGGGACGGTCGTCGCACCGACTATGACCGAGCCAAACTCAAGGGGTCGATGCTGATTGCCCTGCGCAAGCGGCCGGTGAGCGCTGAGACACTCGAAGTCGCACTGGAAACCATCGAGGCCAAACTGAGACAGTGTGGTGAGAAGGAAGTGAACTCGACGCAACTGGGTGAATGGGTGATGCACGAGTTGCGCAAGCTCGACAAGGTGGCCTATGTGCGTTTTGCCTCGGTGTACCGCAGTTTCGATGATGTGAGTGAGTTTGTTGCTGCGATCAAGGAAACCGGCAACAGGCGAGGCAACAAGGACGAGCCTGGCGAGGACTGATCGGGAGATCGGTGCGTGCGATGCCTGGTGGTGGCCTCACTGCCAGCACTGTGCTGTGCTGACGGTGGTGCCTGTGATGCCGTGCAGCTGTTGCTGGTTCAGTGTCAGTCCGCCACACGGGTCGTGCGCCATGGGGCTGTAGGACGTTGGGGTGGCGCTCAAGGTGTAGCTGCTCGCATCGGCCTGGGTGACGCTGATCAGATAGTGTGCCGCGCCCTGACGCGGTGATTGAGCCAGTGGCTTGGGCAGGCTGACCAGCGGGCTGTTGGGCTCGCCTGTGTCATAGCGATGGTGGGCAGCGTAGTGACGTTGCATGAACAGCGCGGCATCCAGCAAAGCAGCCTGGGCCTCTTTGCGGTGTGCGCGTTGCAGGTGCGTGGCGTAGCTTGGGTAGGACACAGCAGCCAGCACGCCGACAACGGCCAGCACGATCAGCATTTCAAGCAAGGTGAAACCGCTGCGACTTGCTTGGCGTGGTGAGATGAGATGAGGCATCAGGAGCATGGGTCAGGGGGTGGGTGGGTTCAGCAGGGGCCGCCACACACGGCTTTGCAACCATGGTGACGAGGCCGGTGTGGCCGTATGGCACAGGCTGCTGTGCGGCAGGCAGCGGTGCGTCACGGACTGGGCCCAGGCCACCGCGCCTGCCGTGGTGTGCCCGGCAGGGTCGCTTTGGTGGTCCGGGCTGAAGCCGCGGGCCGTGACGGTGACCAGTTCGGGGTGAGCGGGGTGGACTTCGATCAGGCATTGCGGCCGGGTGGCGGGCGTGAAGGCGCTGTCGGCCGAACTCATGGCACTGGCTGGGACGGTGTGGGCCAGCGCCAGGTTGCCCTGCCAACTGGCCCACAGCGTCCACAGTGCCGGGCTGGTGCCCGTGGGTACGGCATGCACGGGCAGTGCCGGGGGGGACTGCAGCAGGGCTTCTTCGCAGTGACGCAGACCGATGTGAGCAGCCTCCTTGGCGAGATTCTCGAGTTGCACATTGAGGGTGATCTGGTCGGCACCGAGGGCTGCGCGCAGCGATGCGCCGGCCATCAGGCTGCTGACTGTCAGCAGCACCAGAACGACGATCAGCGCGATACCGCGCGCGCCACGAGGTGGGTGTGACATGGATGGGCAAGGGGCACGCATGGTTCAAACCGGATTGGGCAGGCTCACCGTGGTGTGAAAGACGCGGTAAAGGCGTCGATCAGGCGCGGTTTGGGTGAGACCCTGGCAGTTGGTGTAGGACAGCGGGGTGTCTTGCACCTCTGTTTCGCTGCGCAGCACCAGGCACAGTCGCACGGCCTTGACCTGGTGCCACAGCGGCGAACTGGCTGGGGGGGTGGCACCGTTGCTCACCTCTTGTGCGCTCAGGTAGCGCAGGGTCGTCTCCTGAGGGTTGTTCGGATCGGTCTCGGTCACGCCAAAGTCGAGCGCCAGGTCCACAACGTGGTCCACCAGGGGCTGGGGAATGTGGTGACCATTGCCCCGGCAGGACAGGGTGTGGTTGTGAATGAAGTAGCGGTTGTCAGCCAAGTGGTAAGTGCCATCTACCAGGGGTGTGCTGTTGCCCAGACAGTCAGTGGGCACGCCTGCGGCGGTAGGGTGGGTGTTGCGGTTGTCGGCTTCGTAGCGCACCACCATGGCGTCAGGCTGATCGGGGTTGTCCTCGCACACGATGGCTTCCACCTCGCCCTGACCGATGCTGGTGCTGGTGATGCCGCCCGTGCAGGCAAACAGGCCTGCACCTGTGAAAGTGCGCGTCATGCGCCCTTGGTTGTCGATGCCGGTGGGGGTGCTGTAACCCGCCAGAGCAATTTGAGTACGCAAGATGGACAGGGCCACGCTGGCGTCTTCCGTCATTTGCGTGACGGCCTGAGTGCTTCGGTAGGCATGCCCCGAACTCAGGTACAGCGCCAGCGCCACGGCGATCACCGTCAGGCCCAAGGCCAGACCGATCAGCAATTCGACCAGGCCCAGGCCGCGTGCCGCACCGGACCTTGCGCAGGAAAGTGGGTGGGTGTTCACAGGGCGATCCGGAGGTAAATGCAACGTGTGTGTGGGGCGAGACTCAGGCCCTCAGGGCAACTGTGGTGTGCCTGAGCCCCGGCATGGTCAGCCTCATCCCAGATCACCCAGAGGTCGGCTTGGGTGTCGACCGTGCGGACGTGGCCGCGTCCGTGGGGCAGGCTGTGCGCGAGTTGCTCCTGCCATTGCGCCAGATCGGCGGCAGCGGCCTCGGTGAACGTGCACGCTGTCGAGCCTTGGCAGGTGGTGGCAGCAGGTGCCAAAGGCTTGGCGGTGGCGCTGAGATCGTAGGCGCTCCAGTCACCCAGCGGCGCGACATTGGCCCGCATGCGGTCACCCAGGTCCTGGGCCAGCAGGCTGGCCAGTGTGCGCAATTCGCTGGTGTGGCTGTGCTGGATGGCGTGGGCCTGCATGGCCGTCATGGCCAGTACGCCAAACGACATCAGCAGCATCGCCACCAGCACTTCGACCAGTGTGGTGCCGCGCTGGAGGTGCGGAACAGGGCTGTGCATCAACAAGCTCCGTGCAGAACACGCACGCGACCCGAAACGGCCAGGCGCACGCAGCGTTGTGGTGAGGGCGTGGTGGCAGGGCCGGGCGTGGTTGCGCCGGGCCATGCGGTTTGAACAACAAAGCTGGCGTTGTTTGCCACGGCCAGACCTTGTCCACCAAAGGTGATGGCCGGTTTGCTGTGTGGCAGGTTCAGGTCAACCGTGGGTGTCAGGGCTTGCTGCAGGTGCAAGAGGGCTTCGTGCGCCTCGCGCACCTTGTTGCCGTTGGCATCGGCAAAAATCAACCAGCCGGTGGACCAGTTGGTGCTGGCACTGGCGCACACGGGTGTCGGGTCGTCGGCATTCGGTGTGTTGCAGATGGTGACGCGCTGGTGGCGTTTCACTGCTTCGGCACGCGTCAGGCGCAGGGCATCGGCCAGGGCGCTGGCCTGGGTGGACACGGCGCGTTGAACCAGCAAGGCACGCAGGCCCGGTGCGGCCAGGGAGACCAGGGTGCCGAGGATGGCCAGTGTGACCAGCAGTTCAACCCAGGTGAAACCGCATGACCGGCGGTGGTGGGTCAGATGATGAGGAGCGTGGGGCATGTGTTGAATTCTCGACACGGTCAGACTCGCCATCGGTCTGATCCCCTGAAGGGGCGGGAGTGCTTTGCGTCAAAATCCCCCTTATTCCCCCGTCGAGGGGCACCCCAAGGGACGACCTGGTGCAGACCTTTTGCAACAACAACGATGAACACCACCTGGCCGATGCGCTTGTCCTGGCAAGCCAGGCCATTGGCGTGTCAGATCCGAATCCGCGCGTGGGCTGTGTGCTGGTGGGCGCGGACGGTCAGGTGATCGGGCGGGGTCACACGCAACAGGCGGGCGGCCCGCATGCCGAAGTGATGGCCCTGCGTGACGCGCAACATCGTGGGCAACCCACCCGTGGGGCCACGGCTTACGTGGCGCTGGAGCCGTGCTCGCACCACGGGCGCACGCCACCTTGCGCCGATGCATTGGTGCATGCCGAAGTTGCGCGCGTGGTGGTGGTGTTGATAGACCCCAATCCCTTGGTCGCAGGGCAGGGTGTGGCCCGCTTGAGGGCTGCGGGCATCGCGGTGGAAGTGCTGCCCGTTGATCACCCGCAGGCGGTGGCCATGCGTGAACTCAACATCGGTTTCCTGTCGCGCATGGTGCGCCATCGACCCTGGGTGCGCCTGAAGATGGCCGCTTCGCTGGATGGGCGCACCGCCCTCGACAACGGCGACAGCCAGTGGATCACCACCCCGCAAGCCCGCGCCGATGGGCAGATCTGGCGTGCCCGTGCAGGTGCCGTGATCACCGGCATTGGCACCGCGCTCGACGATGATCCGCGTCTTGATGTGCGCGCCATCGAGGTGTGCCGTCAACCCTTGCGGGTGGTGCTGGACTCGCACTGGCGTTTACCGCCTGCGTCGCGTTTGTTGCAGCCACCAGGGGAGGCGCTGGTGTATGGACTGGTTGACGAATCGGGTGCTGCGCACGCGACGCGGCAGGCCTTGCGCACCGCTGGGGCAAGTGTGGCCACGTTGCCACCCGATCCCAGCGGCCAACATCTCGATCTGGCGGCTGTCCTGTCCGATCTGACCGCACGCGGCATCAACGAGTTGCACGTCGAAGCCGGCGCGCGCCTGAACGCCGCTTTCATTGCGGGCGACTGGGTGGACGAGTATCTCCTGTACCTGGCTCCCAAACTGGTCGGCCCTGGACGAGGACTGGCCGCCTTGCCAGCCTTGGAGCGCATGGCCGATGCACGCACCTTGACATTCCACGCGGTCGAGCAGGTGGGCGAGGATCTGCGTATCCTTGCGCGACCCGCAGGCCGGGCTGATTTCTGATCACGTTTTTTTCACTTTTTCTGGATGGGTTTTGCACCATGTTCACCGGCATCATCACTGGCGTGGGTCAGATCGTCGATTCCCAAGCCCTGGGCGCTGACGCCAGCCATGGCCGTCGCCTGACCCTGCAAACGCCTGCGGGTTATCTGGACGGCGTGGGCCTGGGCGACAGCATCGCCATCAATGGCGCCTGCATGACCGTGACCTCGTTTGACGCCGCCGCAGGCCGCTTCACCATCGACGTCTCGGCCGAAAGCCTGGCGCGCACCGTCGGCCTGGACCAGCAGGGCACCGTCAACATGGAGCAGGCCCTGCGCTCGCACGACCGCCTGGGTGGCCACATCGTCACTGGCCACGTCGATGACGTGGGTGAGGTGGTGGTGTTCGAGCCGGTGGGCGAGTCCTGGCTGCTGCAGATCCGCGCACCGCGCACCCTGGCGCGCTTCCTGGCCTACAAGGGCTCGATCACGGTCAACGGCGTGAGCTTGACGGTCAACACCGTGCAGGACGCCACCGACGGCAGCACCGTGTTCAGCATCAACCTGATTCCGCACACCATCGAGAACACCGCCTTGGGTACCCTGAAGGTGGGCTCCAAGGTGAACCTGGAGGTGGACCTGATCGCCCGCTATGTGGAACGCATGCTCGGTGCCGAAGGCAAACTGGCCCCCTGAATTGCTGCCGACACGCCGGCTGGACCCGGCTGGTGTGTGACCACAACCCCACGGGAAGTGTGAAGAAGCGCCGCGCACGGGCTGCAGAAGGGCTGTTTTCGACCGACCGACACCTGCCTTGACCGCTGATCCGGGCCTGAGAAGCCTACAATCGCGCCATGCCCATTTCACCTATTCCCGAGCTGATTGCCGAACTCGCTGCCGGTCGCATGGTCATCCTGGTGGATGAAGAAGACCGCGAGAACGAGGGCGATCTCGTCATTGCATCCGAGCACGTCACGCCGGAGGCGATCAACTTCATGGCCAAGTACGGCCGCGGTCTGATCTGCCTGACGCTGACACGCGAGCGCTGCGAGCGGCTGCAGCTGCCCCCGATGGCCACCCGCAACGGCACCAAGCATGGCACGGCCTTCACCGTGTCCATCGAGGCGACCACCGGCGTGACCACCGGCATCTCGGCCGCCGACCGTGCCCGCACCGTGCAGGCTGCGGTGGCCCGTGACGCCAAGCCAACGGACCTGGTGCAACCTGGGCACATCTTCCCGTTGCAGGCGCAAGATGGCGGCGTGCTGATGCGCGCAGGTCATACCGAAGCCGGTTGCGACATGGCGCGCATGGCTGGCCTGACGCCGTCGTCGGTGATTTGCGAGATCATGAATGACGACGGCACGATGGCCCGTCTGCCGGATCTGGAAGTGTTCGCCAAGGAGCACAACCTCAAGATCGGCACCATTGCCGACCTGATCCAGTACCGCAGCCGCAACGAATCCCTGATCGAACGCCTGGGCCAGCGCACCATGCAGACCCCTGAGGGTGCCTTCGAGACCTCGGTGTTCCGCGACCGCACCGGTGCCGTGCACCTGGCGCTGACCGTGGGCAACTGGACCCCTGAAGACGAGGTGCTGGTGCGCGTGCACGAGCCCCTGTCGGTGATGGACTGGCTGGACGCGGGCAACAGCGCGCACGCCTGGCCGCTGCCCAAGGCCCTGGCTGCCGTGCGCGAAGCTGGCCGTGGCGTCGTGGTGCTGCTCAACGCCGGTGACGAAGCCGAGCGTCTGCTGGAGCGTGCCTTGCCGGCCGAACCACAAACGCCGGTCAAGCAGCCGGTGGACCTGCGTACCTATGGCGTCGGTGCTCAGATTTTGCGCACCCTTGGCGTGCAGCGCATGCGCCTCATGGGCAATCAGCGTCGCATGCCCAGCATGGTCGGCTATGAGCTGGAGGTCGTTGGGTTCCTGACGGCCGATGGCATGCAACTGGATCCCTCTCACTGAGGTGCACGTCCCACATTGCCACAGCCTTTCCCTCGTTCTTTTTTCTTGATTTCCCCGCTCTTTTTTCTGGATCACACACTATGCAAGGCGCTGACAAAGGACAAGCCGGCCGGCTCGATGGACACGATCTCCGTGTCGGCATCGTGCAAGCCCGCTTCAATGACGAACTGACTTCCCGGATGGCGGCGCTGTGCATCGAGGAACTGACGGCGCTCGGCGTGCAGGCCCAGCACATCCAGCACGTGACCGTGCCCGGTGCCCTGGAAGTGCCGGTGGCCTTGCAGGCCATGGCCGACAGCGAGCGCTTTGACGCCCTGGTGGCCCTGGGTTGCATCATCCGCGGCGAGACCTATCACTTCGAGCTGGTGTCCAACGAAAGCGGTGCGGGCGTGACCCGGGTCAGCCTGGACCACCATGTGCCCGTGGCCAATGCGATCCTGACCGTGGAAAACCAGGCCCAGGCCGAGGCCCGTGTCGAAGAAAAGAGCCGCGACGCCGCCCGTGTGGCCGTCGAGATGGCCAACCTGCTGGACGAACTGCTGTGAGCGACGCACAAGACACCCCCAAGTCCGCGCCGCTGCAAGGCCGCCCGGCACGCAAAGCTGCTGTACCCGGTGCCCCTCGCGCCAAATCGGCACGCCGTCGGGCGCGCGAGTTTGCCCTGCAAGGTCTGTATGAGTGGCAACTCAACGCAAGGGATGCCGGCATGGTGGATGCCCACATCCGTGAGCAGGAAGACTTTGCCCGCTGTGACCGCGCTCACTACGATGCCTTGCTGCACGGCTGCATCGACCAATGCGCGCAGCTCGATGCCCAGCTGCTGCAGTTCCTCGATCGTCCGGTCGCAGAGCTCTCGCCGGTGGAGCACGCTGTGCTGTGGGTCGGTGTGTACGAGCTGACCCATTGCCTGGATGTGCCCTACAAGGTCGCCATCAACGAGGCGGTGGAACTGGCCAAGAGCTTTGGTGGCACCGACGGCCACAAGTACGTCAACGGCGTGCTGGACCACCTGGCCCCGCAGTTGCGTCCCGATGAGGTCAAAGCTGGTCGGCCAGTTTCACGCTGACCCGACCTGGAGGATCTTGATCCGTGGCACAGCGATCCCCCTCACTGGTTGACACACTGCCGAATCAGGTTGCGGTGGACCGGCTGATGCCGGACAACCAGGACACGGTCATCCTGACCCGTCCCTTTCCGGATGCCGACAGCGCCGCGAGCGGGGCGCGTCGGGCGCGGGTGGACAGCTTGCCGACCATCGGCCACATTGCGCGCTATGCACTCAAGTACACCTTGGGTGAAGGCGGGCTGGGGACGGTGTATGCCGCCCAGGATCCCTTGCTGTCGCGGGCCGTGGCCATCAAGACCCTGCATGTCGATCCGTCCATGACGGACCCGGAACGCTTCAACGCCTTGTTTCTCAATGAAGCGCGGGCAGCGGGTGGCCTCAACCATCCGCAGATCGTGACCGTCTATGACGCTGGCACCAGCGAACAAGGCCCCTACATTGCGATGGAGTTGTTGCGAGGCAAGGACCTGCGCGAATTGCTGGCCCAGGGCTGGCGACCTACGCCCTCGCAGGCGGCCCTGATCGTGCGGCGCGTCGCCGATGCCCTGTCTTACGCCCACCACAAGGGTGTGATCCACCGTGACATCAAGCCCGCCAACATTTTCATGACCGGGCGCACCCAGCCCCGCGTGCTCGACTTCGGCATTGCCCGCATCCGGCAGGCCGAGTCGCTGGCACAACGCGATGACCCCCAAAGTCGTTTCCACGAACTGGTTGGCGGCTCACCCTATTACATGCCACCCGAGCAGGTGTTGCGCCAGCCCGTTGATCGCCGTGTCGATGTGTACGCACTGGGCGTGGTGCTGTATGAGTTGCTGACCGGGCAGCGCCCCTTTGCAGGCAACAGTCTGGAAGAAATTGCCGAGGCCGTGCTGCGTCAACCTGTGCCGCTGGCGCACGAGTTAAATCCTGAGGTGCCCCGGGCGCTGTCCGAGATCGTGGCGCAGGCCATGCACCGTGACCGTGACCAGCGCATCCGCTCGGCGCGCCGTCTGTCCCAAGCCTTGCGCGACTGGATTGAACGCGCTGATTCACGGGATGACGTGGCCGAGGCGCGCGCATCCGAGCGCGCGCTTGATGGCGTTGGAACGAAGCGCTGGTTTGTGTTGCTGGCCGTGACAGGTTGGGTGCTGGCGCTGGCCGGGATCGCCTGGGCGATCTGGCACTGAGCGGCCGACATCAGGCCACCAGCGACAACTCCAGACGCAACAGCCCCTGCGCACCCCAGCGACGCACCTCTTCATCAAGCAGGTGCAGGGTGCGAGGGTGCTGACTGGCCCAGCGGCGGTTGAGCAGCAGCTTGATGCGACCTCGACCACGCTGCAGGCAAACCATCCGGGGCGGCAGATCGACACGGGCATGATGCAGGATGGTGGCCAGACGCAGGCACAGCACCTGAGACATCAACACCGTGTCCTGAAAGTGCTCCACCAATTTGATCAGCTCGCCACGCTGTCCCAGCACCTGGGTGGCCAGACGGCGCAATTGCGACTGCGAAAAACTCGATGCATCCACATGCCCCAGCAAATAAGCGCTGTGACGGTGGTGGTCGTGGTGTGAGACCATCATGCCGATTTCGTGCAGTGCGCTGGCCCAGCCCAGTTCGCGGGCATGTTCGCCATCGGCGCTGGCTTGCGGTTCGGCCAATTCCTGCCACAGACCCAGGGCACGTTGACGCACCCGATGCGCCTGAACCGTGTCCACGCGGAAACGCTGCTGCAACTCGCGCACCGAGGTGTCGCGTGGATCCGGCAGACGGTGGTTGCGAGCCGCTTCCACACGCTCTTCCAGGTCGAAGATCACGCCCTGACGCAGGGCACCCTTGGCGGGGTGCATGGCCTCGATGTCGAAGTGCGAGGCCAGAGTGTAGAGAATGCACAAACCACCCGCCAGCACAGCCTTGCGTTCGGGCTTGAGGCCGGGCAGGGACAGCAACTCCGCCGAACCCGCCTCGATGCAACGCTCCATGCACCAGCGCAACCCTTCGGGTGTGATGCAACCATCGGTGATGCCGTTGGCCGCCAGAATCTGCGACACCGCCCCCACGGTGCCCGACGAACCCAGCGCCTCTTGCCACTGGTTGCGTTCGAACAGCGTGAGCGCCTCTTCGAGCTCCGCACCGGCGGCAATCTGTGCAGCACGGAAGTTGTCGGCTGTGTAGAGCCCTTGCGGGAAGTGTTGCATCGTCAGGCTCACGCTGCCGACGCCGAAGGATTCCTTGCGAATGGGAGTGCGGCCGTGTCCGAGGATCATTTCGGTGGAGCGTCCGCCAATGTCGATCACCAGGCGCGGCAACTCGCTCGGTTGCAGTCGGGACACACCCAGGTAGATCAGACGGGCCTCTTCCCGACCCGCAATGACCTCGATGCGGTGACCAAGCACGCGATCCGCGCGTTGCAGGAACGCATCGCGGTTACGCGCTTCACGCAAGGTCTGGGTGGCCACGGCGCGAACCTGCCACGGCGCAAACCCCTTGAGATGCTGGGCAAAGCGCAGCAAGCACGCCAGGCCACGTTGCGTGGCATCTTCGGTCAGCATGCCGTGGCTATCGAGTCCGCCGCCCAGACGGACGGTTTCCTTGATGTATTCGATGCGCTTGTAACGCCCCTTGAGGATCTGGCCGATTTCCAGGCGGAAGCTGTTGGAGCCCATGTCGATGGCGGCCAACAGGTCCGGATGGCGGCTTTGCTCCAGATTGGTGGCTGGGGTTTTGCTCGTCTTGGCGGTCTGCATCTTGTCCATGGACGCTATTGTCGCTGCTTTGCATGACGGTGGACTGCGTCGCATCAAGGGCTGTTGACAGCATTGCTAAGATGCGAGTCATGACCTTGACTTACATCGTGACCGCCACCTTTGTGGGTGGTCTGATTTCGGTGCTGCTCGCGGCGGCATTGTCTGCGCCGCTGTTGGGCCTGATCGTTCGCCATCTCGTGAGCCTGTCCACCGGCGTGCTGCTGGGGACGGCCTTGTTGCACGTGCTGCCCGAAGCCTTCGGGTCGGGCAAATCACCGCAGTCCTTGTTCCTCACCTTGCTGGGGGGGTTGCTGTTCTTCTTCCTGCTGGAGAAGGCCGAGTTGTATCGGCATGGGCATCACCACGAGCACGATGATCATGAGCACCACCATGGTTTTGACGCAGAGCAGGCCGGTCGGGGTGGTTGGAGTGTGTTGGTGGGCGACAGCATCCACAACTTCTGTGATGGGGTGCTGATTGCGGCGGCGTTTCTGGCCGATCCGCACCTGGGTCTCGTCACCGCGCTGGCCATCATCGCGCACGAGATTCCCCAGGAAGTGGGCGACTACATCGTGCTCATCAATGCCGGTTTCTCACGCATGCGAGCACTGGCCTACAACGCCTTGTCCGGTCTGGCTGCGGTGGCGGGCGGTGTGCTTGGTTACTTCCTGATTGGTCCGTGGCAGGAGTATCTGCCCTACATGATGGTGGTGGCGGCCAGCAGCTTTGTCTATGTCGCGGTGGCCGACCTGATCCCGCAGTTGCAAAAGCGCCTGAGCGGACGCGACACCGTGCTGCAGATTGTGTGGATGGCGGTCGGTTTGCTGATGATTGCGGCCATCGTCAGCGTGTTGCATGACTCCGATCAGCACCAGGAGCACGGCCACGCGCATGACAGCGCAGTCATCCCCGGCTCCGCGCAACCGTCAGGCGCGCACACAGGGCCACGTGCTCACTGAGGCGGGGCGACCGGGGGCCGGGTCAGGTCTGGCGGGCGGGTTTGAGGCGCGCAGCCACCATGCCTGAGCCCACAATCAGGACGATGCCCAGCAGTGCATCCAGCCCCAGGGTTTCGTCAAACAGCAAGTTGCCCAGCAAGCTCGCATGCACGATGCCGAGGTACTGCAAGTTGGCGTTGACCAGGGTGCTGCCTTGCGCATAGGCGCGCGTCATCAGCAACTGGGCCACGGTGGCAAACACCCCGACTCCTGCCAGCGCAAGCCACGAGTGGGCAGGGATGTCTGGCAGCGACGTTGCGTTGACCTGATTCGGCAGCAACCAGGTGGCAGCCCCCATCAAGGCCCCCATCAGCGAGAAGTAAAACACCACCCGTACCTCGGGCTCGCCTGCTTTGCCCAGTGCAGTGACCTGCAGATAGGCCATGGCCGCCAGCATGCCCGAGGTCAGGCCAATGAGGCCCGCCCAGATCTGATCCTGGCTCAAGGTGGGGCGCAGCACCAGGGCGACACCGACAAAACCCACGCCAATGGCCACCACCAGGCGGCGATCAAGACGTGGCCCACCCACGATGACGGACTGCAGCAGCAGGAACACCGCCATCCAAACCGATGACATGTAGTTGAGCGTGACCGCTGTCGCCAGCGGCAACTGGGCCATGCTGTAAAACCACATCGACAAGGCCAGCACGCCGGCGAGGCCGCGTTTGAAGTGCAGCATCGGCACCCGTGTCCGCAGTGGCGTGGCGGTTGTGCGGGCCAGGATGATCATGATGAGCGCGCCGACCGTGCCGCGTGCGCTCACGACTGCAGCCGTGCCGAAATCGTGTGAAGCAAACTTCACGCACACCCCCATGGCCGCAAACAGCAGGGTGGCCAGAATCATCTGAACGTAGGGGGAAGCGCGTGCGGACATCGGGGCAAGGAAAAAGCCGCCCGAGGGCGGCTTGGGTGAACCAGGGGAGACCTCAATCGGTGAGGTTCATGACCCGGCGATACCACTCGTGGAAGTGCTGCATGCCGTTTTCCATGGGGTTCTGATAGGGGCCGACCTCGTTGTCGCCGCGTGCCGCCAGAGCTTTGCGCCCCGCGTCCATGCGTTCGGCAATTTCGTCGTCTTCAATGCAGGTTTCCATGTAGGCTGCACGCTGCGCCTCGACGAACTCGCGCTCGAAGGCAACGATCTCCTCGGGGTAGTAGAACTCGACCACGTTGAGTGTCTTGTCGGGGCCTTGCGGGTGCATGTTGGAGACGACCAGCACGTGCGGATACCACTCCACCATCATGGTGGGGTAGTAGGTCAGCCAGACGGCCCCTTGCGTGGGTTTCTCGCCATGGCGGTACTTCAGCAGCACCTCGCGCCATTTTTTGTAAACCTCGGAGCCCGGCTTGTCAAAGGTGGCGGCCACGCCCACCGTCTGCACCGAATACTCCTTGGCCATGTCCCAGCGCAGATCGTCGCAGGTGACGAAGTTGCCCAGTCCGGGGTGGAAGGGGCCGACGTGGTAGTCCTCCAGATAGACCTCGATGAAGGTTTTCCAGTTGTAGTTGCACTCGTGCAGTTCGACGTGATCGAGCACGTAGCCGCTGAAATCGAGATCACCTCCAGGCTTGAAGCGGGCGTCGATGCCAGCGAGGTCGGCGGCGATGTCACGGCCGTTGTCCTCGAACAGCAGCCCATTCCAGTTGCGCAGCTTGTAGTTGTTCAGGTTCAGGCAGGGATCTTGCGCGAAATGCGGGGCACCGATCAGCTCACCCTTGTGGCTGTAGGTCCAGCGGTGCAACGGGCACACGATGTTGTGCTTGCTGTTGCCACGGCCCTTGAGCATGATGGCCTGGCGGTGACGGCAGACGTTGGAGATGAGCTCAATGCCATCGGGTGTGCGCACCAGGGCACGTCCTTCGCCTTCCTGAGGCAGTGCGTAGTAGTCTCCCATCTCGGGCACGCTCAGAGCGTGGCCCAGGTAGCGCGGGCCGGACTGAAAGATGCGCGCAAGCTCCTCCTTGAACAGTGATGCGTCTGAATAGACGGACACGGGCAGCTGCGTGCGGCCGCTGGGAAGGGTATTGAGCGCAGGACTCAGGTCAGACATGATCCCCAGGATCTCCAAAAACCAAGTGAGGCGGATCCCCGCAGTCGATGACGCGCAGGATGACAGGCCCGGCAACGGGAGGGGGCGATTGTACCCTTTCGGGGTTTTCCGGGGGGCGTCTGACGAGGCCGTCGTGGGTGGGTGGCCCCCCGAAGTACGGGCAAAGGCCAGCCACCGCGTGCAGGATTGTCGGAACAGGGCCGAGCACCCGAAATAGAATACGCGTTTGCCCCTAACCGGCACCGACAGGCGAGTCCATGGCCAGATCTTCTTCGACATCCACCCCCACAGTGGCGACCCCTGCCCTGCCAGCGTCCTACGAGGCCGCCCTGGTCGAGCTGGAGCAATTGGTGGCTCAGATGGAATCGGGTGCTTTGCCGCTGGAGCAGTTGCTGGACAGTTACCAACGTGGTGCCGAATTGCTGAAATTCTGTCGAGGTCGCCTGCAGGCGGTGGAAGAGCAGGTCCAGCTGCTGGAAGATGGGCAGATCAAGCCCTGGGATGCCGAATGAACGCTGCTGACTTTCAGGCATGGTCCGATGCTGTGCTGAACCGTGTCGAGACGGCTTTGTCGGACTGGGTGCCTGCTTCGGCACCGGCAGGGCTGGGCGAAGCCATGCGCTATGGCGTGCTCGATGGTGGCAAGCGCTTGCGGGCCTTGCTGGTTCAGGCGGCTGCCGAGGCCACCGGGGCATGTGGCAACGCGGCAGGGGTTGAGGCCACCTTGCGCGCGGCCACGGCCGTGGAGTTGATCCACGCCTATTCGCTGGTGCACGACGACATGCCCTGCATGGACGACGATGTGCTGCGCCGTGGCAAGCCCACCGCGCATGTGCAGTTTGGCGAGGCGAGGGCGATGCTGGCCGGCGATGCCATGCAGGCGCTGGCCTTCGAGGTGCTGACCCCCGATGACGGCGAAGGCGCAGGCGTGTCACCTGCTTTGCAGGCGCGTCTGGTGCGGGTGCTGGCGCGCGCATCCGGCCAGGCTGGTATGGCAGGCGGTCAGGCCATTGACCTGGCCAATGTCGGCCAGTCGCTCGACGAGATCACCTTGCGCGACATGCATCAGCGCAAAACAGGTGCCCTGTTGCGCGCCAGCGTCCAGATGGGTGCAGCCTGTGGCGGTGTGGCGGCAGGCACGCCGGTCTGGCAGGCGCTGACCGATTATGGCCACGCCATTGGTCTGGCTTTCCAGATCGTGGACGATGTGCTGGATGAGACCCAGGGTTCCGAGACCTTGGGCAAAACGGCGGGCAAGGATGCCGACGCCAACAAACCGACCTATGTCAGCCTGCTTGGGCTGGACGGTGCGCGCCAGGAGGCCACGACTTTGCTGGCCCAGGCTCAGGCAGCGCTGGCACGCAGCGGCTTGGGCAGCGAGGCGACCGCGTCATTGCGCGGCCTGGCCGAGCGCATTGTCCACCGTGACCACTGACACCCCGAACAATCCCCCGAGGATGTGCACACCATGAGCTACCCCCTGCTGTCCAGGATCGACCAGCCCGCCGACATCCGGCATCTGTCTCGCTCCGAGCTGAAGCAACTGGCCCACGAACTGCGGGACTATCTGCTCCACAGCGTCTCCCGCACGGGCGGCCACCTGTCGTCCAACCTGGGCACGGTCGAGCTCACCATCGCGCTGCATTACGTGTTCCACACCCCTGATGACCGCCTGGTGTGGGATGTGGGTCACCAGACCTATCCGCACAAGATCCTCACCGGTCGCCGCGACCAGATGCCCACCCTGCGCCAATACGGCGGCATGAGCGGCTTCCCGCGTCGCGATGAGAGTGCTTACGACACCTTCGGCACGGCGCATTCGTCCACCTCGATCTCGGCGGCGTTGGGCATGGCCCTGGGTGCGCAGCTCAAGGGTGAAAAGCGCAAGGCGGTGGCCATCATTGGCGATGGTGCGATGACCGCCGGTATGGCCTTCGAGGCCATGAACAATGCCGGTGTGCCGCACGACGGCAAGATGCCCGACATGCTGGTGGTGCTCAACGACAACGACATGTCGATCTCGCCGCCGGTGGGGGCACTCAACCGCCATCTGGCGCGCCTGATGTCAGGGGGCTTCTACGCCGCCGCACGTGAAAGCGCCAAAGAGGTGTTGCGCCACGCGCCACCGCTGTTCGAACTGGCCAGGAAGCTGGAAGTGCACGCCAAGGGCATGGTGGTGCCCGCCACCATCTTCGAGGAGTTCGGTTTCAACTACGTTGGCCCGATTGACGGGCACGATCTGGATTCGCTGATCCCCACGCTGGAGAACCTGCGCGAGCGCAGTGGTCCTCAGTTTCTGCATGTGGTCACCAAGAAGGGCTACGGCTACAAGCTGGCCGAAGCCGACCCGATTGCGTACCACGGCCCTGGCAAGTTCGACCCGGCCGTGGGCTTGGTCAAGGCCGCGCCGGTGTCCCCGCCCAAGCCCACCTTCACCCAGGTGTTCGGGCAGTGGCTGTGCGACATGGCGACGCACGACCCCCGTCTGGTGGCCATCACCCCGGCCATGCGCGAGGGCTCGGGCATGGTCGAGTTCCACAAGAAGCACCCCTCGCGTTACTTCGACGTGGGCATTGCCGAGCAGCATGCCATCACCTTCGCCGGCGGCCTGGCCTGCGAGGGCATGAAGCCCGTCGTGGCCATCTACTCGACCTTCCTGCAGCGTGGCTATGACCAGATGATCCACGATGTGGCACTGCAGAACCTGCCGGTGGTGTTCGCGCTCGACCGCGCTGGCATCGTGGGGGCCGATGGCGCAACCCACATGGGCGCGTTCGACATCGCTTTTGTGCGCTGCATCCCCAACATGAGCATGATTGCGCCGGCCGACGAAGCCGAGTGCCGTCAGGCCCTGAGCGCCGCCTACGCGCAGAACCACCCGGTGTGCGTGCGCTACCCGCGTGGCGCGGGCGCGGGCGTGCCGGTGCCCACCGATCTCACGCCGCTGCCCTGGGGCAAGGCGGAGGTGCGTCGCCAGGTGCAGGTGCCGGTGGCAGGCAAGCGCGTGGCCATCCTGGCGTTTGGCACCTTGCTGTACCCTGCGCTGCAGGCCGGTGAGGCGCTCGACGCGACCGTGGTCAACATGCGTTTCGTCAAACCGCTCGACACCGAGCTGCTGCTGGAGATGGCCGGTAGCCACGACCTGCTGGTGACGGTGGAAGAAGGCTGTGTGCAGGGCGGTGCAGGCAGCGCCGTGGCCGAGGCCTTATCGGCCGAGGGCGTGAACACGCCTTTGATGATGCTGGGTCTGCCCGACGCGTTCGTCGAGCACGGCGAGCCGGCCAAGCTGCTGGCGCTGTGCGGGCTCGATGCCGAGGGGATCGAGCAATCCGTGCGTGAGCGGCGGGCGCAACTCGCGGGTGATTGATCACCTGTCGCGCGAGCGCTCACCGCAGGTGGGGGCTCAGGCGTGCTCGCTGCAAGGATCGACGCTGCAGCTGCTCACCACGTACTGAGGCAGGGCTTCAGGTTTGGTCACCTGTTCGGTGACCGGATCGAAGCCGACCTCCTTGAAGTGCTCGACCAGGCCGGCGTCCATGGCGTCGATATGGTGGGGCAGCCACACCGTCATCTCGTGCGCCATCTGACGCACCACGCGCAGATCACCTTCCTGGGCACCGTCTTTCATGATGCCCAGCACCATGGCGTGCTGTGAGCTGTGACAGTTGTCCGGCGCAAAGCCGGTCATCTGCATCCAGCGGTCTTCCAGATGAAAGTGCGCCTCGGTGTGGGCGATGAACGCTTGCCATGTGTCCAGCAGCGTGGCATCGTCGGCGTGCAGCACGTTGTTGAGCAGGGTCACACATCCCGCGTGCAGATCATCGAGTTCCCGCATGTGCACGGACATGTCGTCGGACCAGACAAAAGTTGTCATGAGCGAATTCCTCATCGGCTGGTAGTCAGCCTGTCAATCGGTGGCGATGCAGCGTGGTGTCATGCGCCCAGGCGTGCGCGGTGGCGGGCAATCTGCGCACGTACTTGTGCGGGTGCCGTGCCGCCCAGAATATTGCGAGCGTTGAGTGAGCCGCGCAGGCTCAGCACCTCGTACACGTCGGGCTCGATGGCCGGGTTGTAGGCCTTGAGCTTGTCCAGCGGCAGCTCCGACAGGTCCACGCCGGCAGCAATCGCGTCCTTCACGGCATGGGCGACCACCTCGTGCGCGTCGCGGAAGGGCAGGCCCTTCTTGACCAGGTAGTCAGCCAGGTCGGTGGCGGTGGCGTAGCCCTTTTTGGCGGCGCGCTCCATCGCCTCGGGTTTGACAGTGATGCCAGCGGCCATTTCGGCGAAGATGCGCAGCGTGTCCTTCAAGGTGTCCACCGTGTCGAACAGCGGCTCCTTGTCTTCCTGGTTGTCCTTGTTGTAGGCCAGGGG
>JAGOKC010000026.1 GCA_017994835.1 Aquabacterium sp.
ACGGAGTCCATTTCGACCGCTTCGAGTGAAATTGCGATCGGCAATATGGATCTGAGCGAACGCACCGAGAACACGGCGTCCAATTTGCAACATACCTCTGGCGAGCTCACTCAGCTTACCGCGCATGTCAGCCACAGCGCCAATGCCGCTCACGAGGCGAAAGTCATGGCTGGTTCAGCTGCAGATGCCGCTGAACGCGGCGGTGGCATTGTGTCTGCTGTGGTCAATAACATGGATGAGATCACCACGGCCTCGCGCAAGATCAACGAGATCATTGGTGTGATCGACAGCATCGCCTTTCAGACCAATATTCTTGCCTTGAACGCGGCAGTGGAGGCGGCGCGAGCGGGTGAGCAAGGCCGTGGATTTGCTGTGGTTGCCAGCGAGGTGCGCAGCCTTGCGCAGCGCAGTGCTGGCGCTGCCAAGGAAATCAAGACGCTTATTGTCATGTCTGGTGAGAAGGTCGAAAGCGGCTCGCGACTGGTGAGTGAGGCCGGTCACGCCATGGCCGACATCGTTCAGGGGGTTCAACGTGTCAGTGACATCATTGGTGAGATCAGTGGTGCTGCCAGCCATCAATCCAGTGGCATTGCGCAGGTGAGTGGCGCGGTCAGTCAACTTGAGCAGATGACTCAGCAGAATGCAGCGCTGGTGGAACAGTCGGCTGCGGCAGCAGCAAGTTTGAAATCACAGGCGGGACAGTTGGTGCAGGCGGTTGCTGCCTTCAAGATCACCTCCTGACCTTCGTCACACCGCCATGGGTGCCGTGAGCGGGGCGTGGTGCTGGTAGCCCTCCAGCCAGAAGTCGGTGGGTTCGACCTTTTCCAGCCACTCGGGCTCGTACTGGCCGGTGACGGCGTAGTCGGGGATGCGGTCGGACAAGACCAGCTTGGGCGAGGGGAAGGGCTCGCGCTGGAGTTGTTCTTGCAGCATGTCCACGTGGTTTTCGTAGATGTGTGCGTCGCCAATGAAGTAGGTGAACCAGCGCGGCTTGTAGCCGGTGAGGCGGCCCATCAGGGTCAGCAGCGCAGCGCCTTCGGTGAGGTTGAAGGGTGTGCCCAGGCCCACGTCGTTGCTGCGGATGTACAGGCACAGCGAGATCTCGCCCTTGGCCTGGTTGACCAGGAACTGGTAGAGCAAATGGCAAGGCGGCAGGGCCATTTCTTCCAGCTGCGCCCAGTTCCAGCCGTGGAAGAGGATGCGGCGGTTGCCGGGGTCTTTGATGATGGTGTCCAGGCACTGGCGCAGCTGGTCCACGGCCTTGTACAGCAGGACTTGCTCGCCCTGGCCATCGGTGCTGTCAAAGCGGCCCAGCAGCTGGTAGCCGCGCGCGGTGGCGTCGTCGATCTGGCGGGTCTCGGTCGCGGGCAGCATCTTGTAGGCCGGCCAGTTGCGCCATTGCACGCCGTACACGGGACCCAGGTCGTCTTCACCCAGACGGTAGGGGTTGGCCAGCCAGGCCTGGTTTTCGTTGGCGTTCTGGTCCCACACCTTGCAGCCCAGGGCGCGGAACTCGGCGGCGTTGCGGCTGCCGCGCAAAAAGCCCACCATCTCGCCCACGGCCGACTTGAAGGCCAGCTTCTTGGTGGTGACGGCGGGGAAGCCCTCTTGCAGGTCGAAACGCATCATGGCGCCGGGCATGCTCAGGGTGCGCACGCCGGTGCGGTTGTCCTGCCAGCTGCCGGTGTCGAAGATGGATTGAACGAGGTCGAGGTACTGTTTCATGGTGGTCCTGCAAAAGCAAACAGCCGGGGATGAGCCGGCTGTTGGCATTGTCGCTTCATTCAACCCGACCCGCCAACACCAGGGTGAGCGAGTGGGGTTGTGAGCGTGGCTTACTGCTGAGCAGGGTCGCGCAGGAAGATTTCCACGCGGCGGTTTTGTGCCTGACCCGCAGAGGTGGCGTTGCTGGCGATGGGTTCACGCGAACCGCGGCCAGAGGTTTCGATGCGCGAGGACGACACGCCGCGATCGCTCAGGTAGTACTTGACGCTGTCAGCACGTTGCTGCGACAGGGGGTTGTTGATGGCGTCGTTGCCGGTGCTGTCGGTGTGACCCACGATGCGCACGATCATGCCGCTGCCGTTGGTGGTCAGGCCTTGCGCGAAGGTGTCGAGCACCGAGCGCAGTTCGGGCTTGAGGGTGGCACTGTTGAGGTCAAACGAGATGTCGCTGGGGACGTTAACCTTCAGCTGATTGTCATCGGTGCGGGTGACTTCAACCGGGGTGCCCTGGGTTGCCTGTTCCATGGCAGCCTGCTGCTGCTGCATGCGCTTGGACCACAGGTTGCCAGCGATGGCACCCGCTGCCGCACCGATGGCGGCGCCGCGGACGGTGTTGTCACCACCGGTGGCGTTGCCAATGATGGCACCAGCGATGGCACCCAGGCCAGCGCCCTTGGCGGTGCCTTGTTGGGTCTCGTCCATGTTCGCGCACCCAGTTGCTGCAAGGGCAGCGGCCAATGCCACGATCAGGGCAGGGCGGCTCAGGCGGGCGGCAGCTTGGGAGGTTTTGACGAAGGTCATGTGTCTTCCTTTTCGGTGGTGCGAGGCTGTGCCTCGGGATCGGCATGTCAACTTAACGCGCGAGGGGCGCGTGCCGATGACACGTCTGCTCAGGCTGGAACCTGATCGAACTGCATGGAAGCCAGTTTGGCGTAGAGGCCGTTTCGGTGCATCAACTCGGCATGGGTGCCGATGTCCACAATGGCACCAGCCTCCAGCACGATGATGCGGTCGGCATTGACGACGGTGCTCAGTCGGTGGGCAATGACCAAGGTGGTGCGGTCTTTCATGGCCTGCTCTAGCGCAGCCTGTACGGACCGTTCGCTTTCAGTATCAAGCGCACTGGTGGCTTCGTCAAGCAATAGCAGGGGTGCGTTCTTCAAGATGGCACGGGCAATGCTGATGCGCTGGCGTTGCCCGCCTGAGAGGCGCACACCACGCTCACCCAGGAAGGTGGCGTAGCCTTGCGGCAATTGGCTGATGAAATCGTGCGCATGGGCTGCGCGGGCCGCGTCCTGCACTTCTTCATCGGTGGCGCCTGGGCGGCCGTAGCGGATGTTTTCCAGCGCGCTGGTCGAGAAGATGACGCTGTCTTGCGGGACGATGCCGATGCGTTCGCGCAGTGCGTCCAGGCTGAGCTGGCGGATGGGGACGCCATCCAGTTCGATCTGACCTGATTGGGGGTCGTAAAACCGCAGCAACAACTGAAACACCGAGCTCTTGCCCGCACCGCTGGGGCCGACCAGGGCAATGGTTTCGCCTGGCTGCACTTCGAGGTTGAGGTGGCTCAACGCGCTCTGCATCGGGCGAGAGGGGTAGTGGAAGCTCAGATCGCGCACGCTCAGGCGTGATCCACCTTGGACCATGGGCAGCTGCTGCGCCTGTGCGGGTGGCTGGATGGGCGAGCGGGTGTGCAGCAACTCCATCAGTCGCTCGGTGGCACCTGCTGCGCGAAGGATGTCGCCATAGACTTCAGACAACGCTGCCACCGAGCTGAGCAGCAAGATGACGTACACCACGGTCTGGCCCATATGGCCAGCTGTGATCTGACCATCCAGCACGGCCTGAGTGCCCTGATACAGGCCCCACAGCAGGGCACCCGTGGTGGCGGTGATGATGAAGCCCACCAGCACGGCACGGGCCTTGATGCGGCGCTCACCGGTTTTGAAGGCTCCCTCGGCGGCCTTGTCAAAGCGGTGGGCTTCGCGTTGTTCGGCGGTATAGCTTTGCACCACGGGCACGGCGTTGAGCACCTCGGCGGCAATGGCGCTGGCGTCGGCGACACGGTCCTGGCTGTCACGTGAGAGGCGGCGCACCCGGCGGCCATAGGCGATGGCGGGCAGCACGACCAGCACCAATCCCCCGATGACCTGAGCCATGACGTAGGGGTTGGTGACGATGAGCATGGTCAATGCACCGGCGGCCATGATGGCGTTGCGCAGGCCCATGGACACGCTGGTGCCCACCACGGTCTGGATCAGGGTGGTGTCGGCGGTCAGGCGCGAGAGCACCTCGCCGCTTTGCGTGGTTTCAAAAAAGGCTGGACTTTGACGCAGCACGTGGGCGTACACGGCGCGTTTGAGGTCGGTGATGATGCGCTCGCCCAGCCAGGTCACCATGAAGTAACGCGAGGCAGAAAACACGCCCAGCGCGGCCCCGACGCCGAACAGGGCCAGAAAGTGTTCACGCAAGGCCATGACGCGGTCGTCAGGGTTGGCCGAGACGATGCCCTGATCAATGAGGGTGCGCAGCGCAATGGGCAGCACCAGCGTGGTCAACGCGGCCAGCACCAGAAAGACCAGTGCTGCAGCGATGCGGCCTTTGTAGGGTGTCAGGAAGGGGCCCAGGGCGCGCAGGGCGCCGGGGGATTGAGCAGCAGGAGCAGAGCCAGGGGTTTGAGGCATGGGGCAGGCAGGGAGACGATGGGATCATTATCCGTTCATCGTGTGAATCCTGGGGTGACGAGCCGGTTTGCCCTCAATTGCCGATCAATTTCTGACGGGGGATGCGGTCAACGATGCGTTGACAGATGCTGCCGGATGGCGGGCAAGGGGTTTCCTGCGTCGCAGGGCACCACGTGCCGCAGGGGCATGCTGCGCAACCAGGTGATCTGGCGCTTGGCAAGTTGACGGGTGGCGGCGATGCCCTGGCCCACCACCTCGCGCAGCACGGCGGGTTGGTCAAGGTCGCGACCCGCATCCAACGCTTCCCACACCTGCCGGTAGCCCACGCAACGGATGGCTGGCAGACCTGCATGCAGGTCAGGGCGTTGACGCAGGCGTTTGACCTCGTCAATGAAACTGGCCGCCATCATCTGCTCGAAACGCAGGGCGATGCGCTGGTGCAGCCAGGCGCGATCAATGGGCTCCAGCGACACCAGGATGGCGTCGTGCACCGGAGCCTGGTCGCTGCTGCGGGTGTGGAAGGCCGACAGGGGGCGGCCGGTGCTGCGCCACACCTCCAGCGCGCGCTGGATGCGCTGGGTGTCGCCAGGGGCCAGTCGAGCAGCGGTCACCGGGTCCACCTGGGCCAGGTCTGCGTGCAAGGCGGCGCTGCCCCGTTCAGCCATCTCGGCGTCAAGCACGGCGCGGATCACCGGATCGGCGGGCGGCAACTCGTCCAGCCCTTCGAGCAAGGCTTTGATGTAGAGCATGGTGCCACCCACCAGCAGCGGTGTGCGCCCGCGCGCCCTGATTTCAGCGATCAGGCGGTGGGTGTCTTGCACGAAGCGCGCGGCGCTGTAGCTCTCGGTGGGGTCGAGGATGTCGATGAGGTGGTGAGGCACCTGGGCGAGTTCGTCGGCCGTGGGCTTGGCGGTACCAATGTCCATGCCGCGGTAGATCAGTGCCGAATCGACGCTGATGATCTCCAGATCGACTTCGCGGGCCAGCGCCAGGGCTGCAGCGGTCTTGCCGCAAGCCGTGGGGCCAGCCAGGATCCAGGTGGGTGAGACGGGATCAGAAGCGCTCATCAGGTCTCAGGAAACGCCATTGGCCGACCGGCAATTTGCCCAGAGTGACGCTGCCCATGCGCACGCGCTTGAGGCCCACTACCTTCAGGCCGACCTGCTCGCACATGCGGCGGATCTGGCGCTTGCGGCCTTCACGCAGCACGAAGCGCAGTTGCTGCTCGTTCTGCCAGGACACCTGGGCGTGGCGCAGCTGGCGGCCGTCGAGTTCCAGGCCAAAGCGCAGGCGCTCGATGGCTTCGGGCGGCACCACGGCCGAGACGTTCTCGGCGTCGGGTGCGGGCATGTATTCCACACGAACCAGGTATTCCTTCTCCACGCCCGAGTCTTCACCGATGAGGTGCTTGGCGATGCGCCCGTCTTGCGAGAGCACCAGCATGCCGGTGGAGTCGATGTCGAGGCGGCCACAGGGGGCCAGGTGCTTGAGGTGGCCGCGCGTCAGCTTGATCGGCATGCGGTCGTCGGCCCAGCGGTTCTCGGGCGTGATGAGCACGACGGCGGGCTCATAGCCGTCTTCGGCCTGGCCGCTGACGTAGCCAATGGGCTTGTGCAGCAAGATGGTGACGCGCTCGGCCTGCTGCGTGCGGGCCAGCGGGTCAATGGTGACCTCGACGTCGGGGGGCACCCGGGTGCCGAGTTCGGCAACGATTTCGCCATTGACGCGCACCCAGCCGTGTTCGATCCACTCGTCGGCTTCGCGGCGCGAGGCCAGGCCCCGCTCGCTCATCAGCTTGGACAGGCGGACGCGACCGTCGTGATCGACCTCGGCGGCGGCTGGCGCGGGCGCTTGGCCTCTTGCGGGCGACGTCGGGCGCATGTCGGGGCGTGCATCGGGGTGGCGCGGGCGATCACCTGGGCCCATGGCACGGCGGTCATCCCGACGCTCGTAGCGGCTGTCTGGGCGACCGTCGTCGCGCCGTGGAGGCGACTGGCGCTGCGGTGCGCGCTCATCGTCGCGGCGGGGGGTGCTGCCGAAGGGGGCGCGGTGGTCATTGCGGCGCGGGTCTTGACGGTCGGCATGGGGCGCTCGCTCAGGGTTGTACGGGCGCGCCGGACGTTCGTCATGACCTCGGTGGGCAGCAGGCGGCGGTGCCTGACGGGCACGCGCAGCTGCTTCGTCACGGGCTTGCGCGGCTTCGGCGGCCGTCATGCGCTTGCGCGGGGCGGTGCCGCGCACGGGGGGCTTGCGGAAGGCGTCCGCACCAGAGGGGGCGTCAGCCTGGGCAGGAGGGCGCAGGCTCAGTTTTTTACGTTCGGTCATATTCGGTTCCTGCCTGAGCGTCAGCGGCCGCGCAGGAAAAGCGCGTCAAGTTCGCGCAGGGTGAGCTGGCGCCAGGTGGGACGACCGTGGTTGCACTGGTCGGCCCGTTCGGTGGCTTCCATGTCGCGCAGCAGCGCGTTCATTTCGGTGAGGGTGAGCTTGCGGTTGGCGCGCACGGCGCCGTGGCAGGCCATGGTGGCCAGCAGTTCGTGCTGGGCGCGCTGGATCACGTTGCTGGCATCGAGCTGAGCCAGTTCGGCCAGCACCGAGCGCGCCAGGTCGATGCCATCGGCTTGCGTGAGCGCCATGGGGGTGGCACGGATGGCCAGCTTGCCCGGGCCGATGGCATCCACATCCAGGCCCAGGGCCAGCAAGGCCTCGCGCTGGGTTTCGGCGGTGGCCATCTCTTGCGGCGTGGCGGCAAACACCAGCGGGATCAGCAGGGGCTGGCTCTCCAGTCGCTCGTGCGCCATCTGGGCTTTCAGGCGCTCATAGACCACGCGCTCGTGGGCGGCATGCATGTCCACGATGATCAGGCCCTTGGCGTTTTCGGCGAGCACGTAAATGCCGCCCACCTGGGCAATGGCGCGGCCCAGCGGCCACTCGTGGGCGTCGTCCAGCTTGTCCGGGCTGGCGCTGCTGGCGGGCCAGGCGGTGTTCAGGCCACAGCCGGGTTCGTTGTGGTCGGCATGGGCCGTGTTGGCAGCCACCACTCGGGGCAGGTTCAGATTGGCAAACAGGTCACTGCCGGTGCTGACGTGGGCACCGGGGTTGGCCTCGCCGGCGGTCGTGGGCCAGCCGGCCCAGCGGCGCTCGGGGGCGCTGTCTTGCACGCGTGTCCAGGGCAGGGGGCTTTGTTGGTGGGTGGGGGTGGGCCAAGCCGCGGCGGGCGCTGCGGCGTCTGCGGCTGCGCCTGAGGCGGCTGTGTCGGCCGTGGCCGTGGCCGATGGGGCCGATGCGCCAGCGCCGATGGGCACCACATGCGATGCATCGGCTTTCACCTGTCCGGCGCGCGACAAGGCCAGCGCGCTCTCCACGGCCTTGCGCACCGCCTGGTGCACCTCGCGCGAATCGCGGAAGCGCACCTCGATCTTGGTCGGGTGCACGTTCACGTCCACGCGTTCGGGGTCGATCTCGATGAACAGCACATAGGTGGGTTGGCGCGAGCCATGCAGCACGTCTTCATACGCCGAGCGCACGCCGTGCGAGATCAGCTTGTCGCGCACATAGCGGCCGTTCACATAGCAGTACTGCCAGTCCGCGCGCGAGCGGGCAGCATCGGGCAAACCGGCGCGACCGTGCACGCGCATCGGCCCGATCTGCAGGTCAACCTCGCGGCTGGTGGCGATGAAGGTGTCGCCCAGCACGTCTTGCAGGCGTTGGCTGGCGCTGCCGGGGCGCAACTGCTCCACCAGTTTGCCTTCGTGCCACACGCTGAAGCCCACATCGGGCCGGGACAGGGCATGACGGCGCACCGACTCCAGGCAGTGCGCCAGCTCGGTGGCTTCGCTTTTCAAAAATTTACGTCGGGCCGGCGTGCTGAAAAACAGCTCACGCACCTCGACGCTGGTGCCCACGCTGCGGGCGGCCGGGTTCAACTCGCCCGAGCGGGCGTCCAGGCGGTGGGCATGGGCATCGTCTGCCGTGCGGCTGGCAATGGAGGCGTCGGACACCGAGGCGATGGCCGCCAGGGCCTCGCCCCGAAAGCCCATGGTGCCCACGCTTTCCAGGTCTTCCAGCGAGCGGATCTTGGAGGTGGCGTGGCGGCGCAGCGCCAGGGGCAGCTCTTCGAGCGGGATGCCGCAGCCATCGTCTTCCACCAGAATCTGGCGGATGCCGCCAGCCATCAGCTTGACGGTGATCTGGCTGGCACCCGCGTCCAGCGCGTTATCGATCAGTTCGCGCACGACCGAGGCCGGGCGCTCGACCACCTCGCCGGCGGCAATCTGGCTGATCAGCTCGTCGGGCAACTCGCGGATGTGGCGGCGAGGGCGCGGCTCGCCCGCACCGGAGGCTTGCGCATCTTCGGACAAGGGGGCGCGGGCAGGCTCTTGCGTCATCCCCGTATTGTAGGAGGCGGGGCCTGTTTCCTGGGGACGATGTCATGAATCGCCCTGATAATCCTGCGCCATGGAACTCGCTCACTTTCTCATCAATTTCATCCTGCACGTTGACAAGCACCTGGCTGAGTTCGTGCAGAACTACGGCATGTGGGTGTACGCCCTGTTGTTCCTGATCGTGTTCGTGGAAACCGGTCTGGTGGTGATGCCCTTTTTGCCGGGTGATTCGCTCCTGTTCGTGGTGGGCGCGCTGGCGGGCACCGGGGCCATGAGCCTGCCGGTAGCGATGGCGGTGTTGCTGGTGGCGGCCATTGCCGGTGACCAGCTCAACTACACGATTGGCCGCTATATCGGCCCCAAGGTGTTCCAGTGGGAGGACTCGCGCTGGTTCAACCGCAAGGCCTTCAACGCGGCCCACAATTTCTACGAAAAGCATGGCGGCATCACCATCATCCTGGCGCGTTTCATGCCGTTCATCCGCACCTTTGCGCCCTTTGTGGCGGGAGTGGCCGAGATGAACCGTGCCACCTTCACCGCCTACAACGTGGTCGGCGCGCTGATCTGGGTGGTGGGCCTGACCACGATGGGTTACCTGTTCGGCAACCTGCCTTTCGTGCAGCAGCATCTCAGCAAGATCATCTGGGCGCTGATCCTGATCCCGGGCCTGATCGCCCTGTTCGGGGCCTGGAAGGCCAGCCGGCAAGAGCGCACCACAGCGGCCTGATGCGCCTTTTGCGTCACATGGCCTTGTCGCGGGCCAGTGGCGGGTTCTTCGCAAAGTAACGCAGGATGCCGGCCATCAGGGCGTCGGCCAGTTCGTCCTGATAGGCGTCGTCCTTCAGCTTGGCCTCTTCTTCCGGGTTGGTGATGAAGCCCGTTTCAACCAGGATGGAGGGGATGTCAGGTGCTTTCAGTACCGCAAATCCGGCTTGCTCCACACGAGGTTTGTGCAAGCGCCCCACCTTGCCCAGATGGCCCAACACGGCCGAGCCCAGCTTGAGGCTGTCCTTGATTTGCGCGGTGGTGGACATGTCAAGCAAGGTGCGCATCACGGCGGCATCCTTGGCCTTGATGTTCACGCCACCCACCAGGTCGGCGGCGTTTTCCTTCTTGGCCAACCAGCGCGCCGAAGCGCTCGATGCCCCGTGTTCTGACAGCACGAACACCGAAGCACCACGCGCCTGCGGATTGGTGAAAGCATCGGCGTGGATGGAGACAAACAGGTCGGCCTGCACGCGACGGGCCTTGTTGACGCGCTCGTGCAGGGGCACGAAGTAATCCGAGTCACGGGTGAGCATGGCGCGCATACCCGGCATGGCATTGATGCGCTGTCGCAATTTCTGCGCCACGGCCAGCACCACGTTTTTTTCGTACAGACCGCTGGGGCCAATGGCACCAGGGTCTTCGCCGCCGTGCCCGGCATCCAGTGCCACGATGACCAGGCGCTGCGCGCTGGCCTGTGCGTCACCCGTCACCACCTTGCGTTCGATGGTTTTGTCAGCGGGAGCGGGGCGAGGTGCCGCTTTGGCAACCACCTTGTCCTGGGGCTTGTTTTGCAGTGAGCCGATGAACTCGTCGAGCGCATCGTTCATGGCTGCGGCAGCCTGTTGCGAACCGCTGACTTCGGGTGTGACCGCCGTGGCGGGGCCAGGGGCTGACATGTAGGCTCCCGGACTGGTGCCGACGGTCGGCTTGGCCGGTGCCGCAGAAGATGGGGTGGCCGATGCGTCGGACAAGGTGGGCGATGTGGCGGGGCTGTCCGGGGTGGGATAGAGGTCAAAAACCAATCTGTGCTGGTAGGCCGCCACCGGAGCCAAACCAAACACTTGCGGCTTGGTGTGCTGTTTGAGGTCAAGCACGAGGCGCACCACATTGGGCTTGTTCTGGCCCACCCGCACACTCGCGATGAAGGGGTCGTCAGAGCGCACCTTGCTGACCAGTTCCTTGATCTGCGGGCTCAGGGCCAGCCCCTCGATGTCGATGACCAGACGATTGGGGTGCGCAATGGCAAAGAAATTGGCGTTGAGCGCCGAATCGGATTCAAGCGTGACGCGCGTGTAGTCTTGTGCAGGCCAGACCCGCACGGCCACCAACTCGGCTCCCCAGGCGAGTTGCGGTGGTCCGAGCCACAGCATCACTGCGCCGCCCAGCGACTGCTGCAGCAGTCGGCGTCTGGACCAGGAAAGTGGCGGGGTGAGTCGGTGGGTCATGGTTGTGTCATTCCTTGACGCAAGAGCTGGCCCGTGGGGGTAAGTGCTTCCAGACGAACCTCTCGGCACGTGTCTGAGACGGGGGTGAGGTGCAGGCGCAGGTCGGGACGTGGCAGCAGACCGGCGGCTTGCTCGGGCCACTCGGCGAGCTTCAGACCCGGCGCAGCGAACAGGTCGCGAAAACCGGCGTCTTCCCACTCCTGCGGGTCGTTGAAGCGGTAGAAGTCAAAGTGATGAACCTGAATGCCGTTGGCTGCTTCATGCGGTTCAACCACGGCATAGCTGGGACTTTTGATGCGACCTTCCACCCCCAGCGCGCGCAACAGATGACGTGTGAAGGTGGTTTTGCCCGCGCCCAGCGTGCCGTGAAGTTCGATGTAGGCCGTCCCACCCTGGGTCAGCAGGGGACGCAGGGCATGGGCCAGGCGCTGGGCCATGACACTACACGCACTTTCATCCGACCAGATGAAAGTGTCGGTTTGGGAAGGGGGCGAACTTGCTACGATCGACACATGCATCCTGAAATTCAGCCGCCAAACACAGAAGGGCACCGCCTCCAGGCCGATCCTGCCGAGGTCATGGCTCAACTGCGCCAATGGGCGACAACATTGGGATTTTCTCAGATTGGCGTAGCCGATGTGGATTTGTCAAGTGCCGAGCCGGGTTTGTTGGCGTGGCTGGAGCGCGGTTTCCATGGAGACATGCACTACATGGCCAACCACGGGCTCAGGCGTGCGCGACCGGCTGAGCTGGTGCCGGGCACGGTGCGCGTCATCACGACCCGCATGGACTACTTGCCCGCAGGCGTCGCGGCCGAGGGCTGGCAGGCTTTGGAGTGGAGCCGTTTGAAGCGGCCTGAGGCAGCGACCGTTTCGATGTACGCACGGGGTCGTGATTATCACAAGGTGCTGCGCGCCCGGTTGCAGAAACTGGCCGATCAGTTGACCGAATTGATTGGGCCGATGGGGCATCGCGTCTTCACGGATTCGGCACCGGTGCTGGAGGTGGAACTGGCCAGCCGCAGCGGCATAGGCTGGCGCGGCAAGCACACGCTGTTGCTGTCGCGCGAGGCCGGATCCACCTTCTTTCTGGGCGAGATTTATGTGGATGTGCCTTTGCCTTTGACCGAGCCGGTTACGCTGCACTGTGGGGCGTGCAGCGCATGCATGGATCTGTGCCCCACCCAGGCCATTGTGGGCGAACGCCAGGTGGACGCGCGGCGGTGCATTTCGTATCTCACCATTGAGCACGATGGCCCGATTCCGCACGAGCTGCGGCCCTTGATGGGCAACCGTATCTACGGCTGTGACGACTGCCAGCTGGCCTGCCCGTGGAACAAGTTCGCGCAGCGCGCCCGCGTGCCTGACTTCGATGTGCGACCGGCCTTGAACGACCCGACCCTGCTGCAACTGTGGCAGTGGGACGAGCCGACCTTCTTGCGTCTGACCGAGGGCAGCCCGATCCGACGCATTGGCCATGCACGCTGGCAGCGCAACATCGCGGTGGCGATGGGCAATGCGCTGGCCGCGTGGCGTGACCGTGAAATCACAGCCGATGAGGCCACCTTGCGCGAGCAAATGGTGCAGGCCCTGCAAGCCTGGCTGGACGCCCCGCTGGTGGGCGCAGATGTGAGCAGTGAGGCCCAGGCCCAGGTGGCCGAACACGTGCGCTGGGCGCTGGCCCAGCAACACGCTACGCAAGCGGATCAGCTCAGTCGTTGACCAGCACGACCTTGCCGCGCACCTGGCGGGTGCCCATCAACGCAAAGGCTTCCTTCAGTTGCGACATGGGCAGCTTGTGCTCGATGACGGGTTTGATCTTGCCTTCCATGTACCAGGCGGCCAGCTGCATCAGGCAGGCGGCGTTGTTTTGCGGTTCGCGGCGGGCAAACTCGCCCCAGAACACGCCCAGAATGGATGCGCCCTTGAGCAAAGCCAGGTTCAGCGGCAGTGCCGGGATGCCGCCGTTGGCAAAGCCGACCACCAGCAACCGACCGCGCCAGGCAATCGACCGGAAGGCCTGCTCCGTGACGTCGCCCCCGACCGGGTCGTAGATCACATCCGGTCCTTTGCCTTCAGTGAGCGTCTTGAGCTCGTCGCGCAGGTTTTGTGTGCTGTAGTTGATGGTGGCGTCGGCCCCCAGTTCCTTGCACAGGGTGCATTTCTCATCGGTCGAGGCGGCTGCAATCACCTTGGCCCCCGCAGCCTTGGCAATCTGGATGGCGGCGGTGCCCACGCCCCCGGCGGCACCCAGCACCAGCACGGTCTCGCCAGCCTTCAGGGTGCCACGGTCCATCAGACCGTGGTAGGTGGTGCCATAGGTGCACAGGAAGGCGGCACCGTCTTCAAACGAAAACGCCGGGGGCAGGGGCATCAGCACCGCGGCCTTGGAAATGGTGTGAGTGCCAAAGCCACCCGTGCCGCCAAAACCGGCCACGTGGCTGCCCACGCTCAGGTGCTTGACACCTTCGCCCACGGCTTCGACCACGCCCGCAAACTCGGCACCTGGCACAAAGGGCAGAGGCGGCTTCATCTGGTACTTGCCTTGCACGATCAGCAGGTCAGGGAAGTTCAGGCTGGCGGCCTTGATGGCCACGCGCACTTCACCCGGGCCGGGTTCGGGCGTGGGGGACTCTTGCCAGACCAGGGCATCAGGGCCGTTCAGTTCGTTGCAGATCCAGGCTTGCATGTGTAGAGGTCTCCGGGTCGAGGTGCCCTGAACAGTGGGTTACAGGGCGTTCTTGTCAAAGGTGTTGCACTGCTTGATGTCGCCAGTGTCCATGCCGCGCTTGAACCAGGTCATGCGCTGCTCGCTGGTGCCATGGGTGAAGCTTTCGGGCGACACCGGACCGCCACTCTTGCTCTGCAGGGTGTCGTCGCCAATCTGGGCGGCGGCATTGAGGGCTTCTTCCACATCACCGGTTTCGATGATTTGGCGGCTGTTTTGCGCGTGGTGGGCCCATACGCCGGCATAGCAGTCGGCCTGCAACTCCAGGCGCACGCTCATGGCGTTGTACTGGGTCTCGCTCAGGCGTCGGCGCATCTCGTCCATCTTGGCCGAGGTGCCCACCAGGTTCTGCACGTGGTGACCCACTTCGTGCGCGATCACATAAGCCTGCGCGAAGTCGCCCGGAGCACCCAGACGCTGGTGCATCACGTCAAAAAAGTCCAGATCGAGATAGACCTTGTTGTCACCGGGGCAGTAAAACGGTCCCATCGCGGACTGACCTGTGCCACAGGCCGTGGGCACGGCACCGCGAAACAGCACGAGCTTGGGGTCCTGATACTGACTGCCGGCTTGCTGAAACAGGGTGCGCCAGACGTCTTCGGTGTCGGCCAGGATGGTGCGCACGAAGCGGGTTTCTTCGTCGTTGGCGGGCGGGGCGTTCGGGTCGGGCGCGCTGACGGTGGGGCCGCCCCCGCCACCCAGCAGGTTGAGCACCGTCATGGGGTTGATGCCCAGGAAATAGCTGGCCACCAGGGCAATGGCCACGCCGCCCAGACCCAGCTTGCCGCCACCCAAGCCGCCCAAGCCACCAGAGCGGCCATTGCTGCCGCGCACGTCTTCGACGTTGTCGCTTTCTCGGTTTCCTTGCCAACGCATGTTGTGATCCTCTCAGGTGAACGGGCTGCTCCTGTGCGGAGAATGGTAGCAGTGGCCACCTAGAATCCAGAGCCCGGTTCCGTCTTGCTGATCGACCGTGGCACTTTCTCTCTTGCCTTACCCTGATCATGTCGTTTTTGTCCGCTTTCACCCCATCGACCGCGTTGCCTGCGGCGGGCGCTGATCGCCTTTCCATGCCGACGCGCTGGTTGTGGCTGGTGGCGCTGGCCTCGCTCGTCTGGCGTGGCTGGATGGCTGTGGTGATGCCGCTGACAGGCGACGAAGCCTTGTTTTACTGGTGGGCGCGTTTCCTGGACTACGGCTACTACGACCACCCGCCGATGGTGGCGTGGTGGATCGCTGTGATGCGGGCGCTGCTGGGCGATGCCGAATGGGCCATTCGCATGCCGGCGGTGCTCTTGCCGCTGGGGGTGGGCTGGGCGCTGTGGTGGGCCTGGTCGCCCGTCAGCCGCGAGCGTGCGGCCTGGGCCGTGCTGCTGTACTGGCTGGTGCCGGTCAACTGGCTCAATGCCTTCATTGCCACCGATACACCCTTGATTTTGTGGGCGGCCTGGTCCACGGCAGCCTTGGTGCGGGCTGAGCAGGCGGCAGACCGGGGGCGCTGGCCCTGGAGGTTGTATGCGCTCAGTGGCGTGTTCATGGGCATGGCGTTTTTGTCCAAGTACTTTGCCGTGCTGCTGGGCCTGGCCTTTGTCGTGTACTTTGCCCTGTTTGCGCGGGCTCGTTGGCGCGGACTGGTGCTGATCGTGTTGTGTGCCTTGCCGTCGGTCGCGGTGAACCTGGTGTGGAACTTGCAGCATTGCTGGACCAACATCATGTTCAACCTCTTCAACCGCACTGAAGGCTCTGAGGGGTCGCCTGTCAATGTGCTGGTGTACGTGGTGATGATGGCCTATCTGGTCAACCCGGTGCTGCTTTGGCTGGGCTGGCGGCATCGCGGCGCGTGGCGTGGGGGGCTGAAGGGTCATGCCTTGCTGGTCTGTGTGGCCCTGGTGCCGTTGACGTTGTTCGGTCTGCTGGCCTTCAAGAAGGAAATCGGTCTGCACTGGGTGATGGGCTTTTACCCCTTCTTGTTGGTGATGTGGGCCTGGGTCATGCCCGTGCCCGCCTTGCGCACGGCAGCACGCGGCTTGGGTGTGTTTCTGTCCTTGCACCTGCTGGTGGCGGGTGGGGTGGCGTTGTCGGACCTGAGCCAGTGGCAGGCGCTGAAGCAACAAGTGCGGCTGATCGACAAGAACTACCACCGGGTGGTTGAGGCAGCCCGCGCCGAAGAAATGGTCAGACAGGTGCAGGTACCCGGAGTGGTGCTGGCGTCAAATGCCTACTCGGCGGCCTCGATCTTTGGCTACGCTGCGGGCCACCATGTTCCGGTGCTGGGCCGTGGCGGCAAGCACGCGCGCCAAGATGACCTGATCGTGGACTACGCGACGCTGGAAGGAAAGACCATCCGCGTCATGGCCACGCGCAAGCTGTCGCTGGATGACTACCGCGGCTTCTTCGACTCGGTGCGTCTGCTCACCTTTGAGCAAGACGGTGCAACCTTCTATGCGCTGGAGGGCGTCAACTTCTCGTACGCGGCCTACCGTGAGCAGGTCATGGCCGAGGTCAACCGCCGTTACTACGCTTTTCCGTCGTGGCTGCCGGTGTGGGAATGCAGTTTTTGCCAGCGCTATTGCGGGGCCGATCGCTGCACGCCTTGAGAGACTCCGGAGGCAAATCGCCTTGATCTCGGGGCGATAGAATTGGCGCTCCACGTCTGCCGCGAGGCCATTGTGAGCGTTATGTCTGGTGTTTCCGAATCGTCTCTGCCCGTCGTCATCGTTGGTGCGGGACTGGCTGGCCTGACCGTGGCCCTGCACCTGGCAGAAACACAACCTGTGATCGTGCTGGCCAAGCGCGAGATGCATGAAGGGGCGACGGCCTGGGCACAGGGCGGCATTGTGGGCGTGCTGGGCAACGATGACAGCATCGAGTCCCATGTGCGCGACACCCAGGAGGCGGGTGCGGGTCTGGTGGACGAGCGCACCGCCGAGTTCATTGCCCGCCACAGCGCCCGTGCCATTGAATGGCTGGTGGCCCGAGGAGTGCCGTTTTCCCCCGATCCTCAAGGCCCGCTGGGTTTGCACCTCACGCGCGAAGGTGGCCATGCGGTGCGCCGCATCGCCCACGCGGCCGATGCCACGGGCAAGGCGATCCACGATGTGCTGCTCGACGAGGTCAAACGCCACCCCAACATCACCTTGCGTGAAAAATGGATGGCGATCGACATCATCACGGATCGACACCTCAAGAAGAGCGGTGCCGAATCTGCGTGCTCTTCGCGTTGCCATGGCGTGTATGCCATTGACATCGAGTCGCAGCGGGTCGAGACCCTGGTGGCGTCTGCAGTGGTATTGGCCAGCGGCGGGGTAGGCAAGGTGTATCGCTACACCAGCAACCCCGACACCTCCACCGGCGACGGCATTGCCATGGCATGGCGTGCGGGTTGCCGTGTCGCGAACATGGAGTTCATTCAGTTCCACCCCACCTGCCTGTACCACCCCCAGGAGCGCAGTTTCCTCATCACCGAAGCACTGCGCGGCGAGGGTGCCATCTTGCGTCTGCCCGATGGCACACGCTTCATGCCAGAGCATGATGAACGGGGCGAGCTGGCCCCGCGCGACATCGTGGCCCGCGCCATCGACTTCGAGATCAAGAAGCACGGTATTGACCACGTCTGGCTCGACGCCACGCATCTGGGCGAGGCCTTCCTGAAAGAGCACTTCCCCACCATCCATGCGCGCTGCCTGTCGCTGGGCATCGACATTGCCAGACAGCCCATTCCCGTGGTGCCCGCTGCGCACTACACCTGCGGTGGTGTGGTAACCGACCTGCATGGCCGCACCGACCTGCCGGGGCTGTACGCCGTGGGCGAGACCACCTACACAGGCTTGCATGGGGCCAACCGCCTGGCCAGTAACTCACTGCTGGAATGTGTGGTGCTGGGACGCACCTGCGCCGAAGACATCACCCAGCAGATCCCGAGCACGGCACCGAAGGTGTCGAACTGGGACGAAAGCCAGGTTTCGGACGCCGACGAAGAGGTCGTGATCGCCCACAACTGGGACGAACTGCGCCTGGTGATGTGGAACTACGTGGGCATTGTTCGCACCACCCGCCGTCTGGAGCGGGCGTTGCACCGTATCAAGCTGCTGCGCCACGAAATCGACGACTACTACGCCGCCTTCCGCGTCTCGCGCGACCTGCTGGAGTTGCGCAACCTGGTCGATTGCGCCGAGCTGATCGTGCGCTCGGCCCTGTCGCGCCAGGAAAGCCGCGGCCTGCACTTCAGCCGCGACTACCCGCGCACACTGCCCGTCAGCTTCCCGACCATCCTGTGCAAGAAATTGAAGAAGAAAGATGCCTGGCAGCCCTGATCAGCTGCCAGGGCAGATTCAAGCGCCGATGCGCTCGAGCACGCGCAGCGAGAAGTCCACGGCCTTGACGTCCTTGGTCAGCTTGCCGATGGAGATGCGGTCCACGCCGGTGGCCGCAATGTCACGCAGTTGGTCCATGGTGACGCCTCCCGAGACTTCGAGCAAGGCCTCGCCTCGTGTTACTTCGTCATTGATCTTGACCGCTTCGCGCATCATCTCGTTGCTGAAGTTGTCGAGCAGCACGCTCACCGCCCCTGCGCTGAGCGCTTCGCGCAACTGGTCAAGCCGCTCCACTTCGATCTGAATGGTGATCTGCTCGCGCAGCGGCGAGGCTTGCGCAGCCACCAGCGCTTGGGCATTCTTCAGCGCAGCACTCACGCTGCCGGCCGCGGCAATGTGGTTCTCCTTGATCAGGATGCCGTCGTACAGGGCCAGACGCTGATTGGCCCCGCCGCCCACACGCACGGCATATTTTTGTGCCAGACGCAAACCCGGCAAGGTCTTGCGAGTGTCCAGCACCACGCAGCCGCGCGGGTTGGGCGAGGCACCTTCAATCGCTTTCATGTGGTGATGGGTGAGGGTGGCCACGGCTGACAAGGTCTGCACGAAGTTGATGCCGGGGCGCTCCGCGGTCAGCAGGGCACGTGCGTCGGCTTGGATCAGGCAGACCTCGGTGTTGGCGGTCATCAAGGCCCCCTCGTCGTAGGCCCACTGGATGTGCGCCGTCGGGTCGAGCTTGAACAGGCAGGCCTCGAACCACTCACGGCCGCACAGTACGGCTTCTTCGCGCACCAGCAGACGGGCTTTCACGCGCTGATTGGCGGGCACCAACTGCGCCGTCCAGTCGCATACGCCCACGTCTTCGAACAGAGCGTCGCGCACATTGCGCTCACGGGCTTCTTGCAGGGTTTCGTTGTGGTCGAACATGGCGAAATGAGAAGAGGTGAATCAGGCCGCGCCGATGTTGGGCACAAAGCCCTGGGCGGGTTGGGTGATGGCAGTGGGGTTCTTCGCCACGAAGTCGAGCATGCGGTCGATGCAGCCGTGGGCCTTGACGCGGATGTCTTCGGGAACGGTGATCTCGCCAGAGCCTTGCTCCAGGCAGTCCAGTACGCCTTGCAGTGCGTTCATCGCCATCCAGGGACAGTGCGCGCAGCTCTTGCAGGTGGCGCTGTTGCCAGCCGTGGGTGCTTCAATGAGGGTCTTGCCTGGGGCCAACTGACGCATGCGGTGAAGGATGCCGTTGTCGGTGGCCACGATGAACTCGGGTGCATCGGATTCGACCACCGCTTTGAGCAGTTGTGAGGTTGATCCCACCACGTCGGCCTGTGCCACCACGCTGTCGGGCGATTCGGGGTGGACCAACACCAGTGCCTGTGGGTGATCTTTCTTCAACAAATCCAGCTCCAGCCCCTTGAACTCGTCGTGAACGATGCAGGCACCGTTCCACATCAGCATGTCGGCACCGGTTTCCTTCTCGATGTAGCGACCCAGGTGGCGGTCAGGTGCCCACAGGATCTTCTCGCCCTGATCCTTGAGGTGTTTGACGATGGACAGCGCGCAGGAGCTGGTCACCATCCAGTCTGCTCGCGCCTTGACGGCAGCGCTGGTGTTGGCATAGACCACCACCTTGCGGTCTGGATGGGCGTCGCAAAATGCGATGAAATCGTCGGCGGGGCAACCTAGATCCAGCGAACAGGTTGCGTCCAGATCAGGCATGAGAACCCGCTTGCCAGGGCTCAGGATCTTGGACGATTCGCCCATGAACTTCACGCCGGCCACGATCAGGGTCTGGGCAGCATGGTCGCGGCCAAAGCGGGCCATTTCGAGCGAGTCGGACACGCACCCACCGGTCTCCAGGGCCAGATCCTGCAGATCCCCATCGACGTAGTAGTGCGCAACCAGCACAGCGTTTTGCGCCCGAAGCAGCGCCTTGATGCGATCCTTGACGCGCGCCTTTTCGGCTGGGGACAGCGGTGTGGGCACCTTGGCCCAGGCGTGGGCCGTGCAGGTGGCCCCAGAGGCATCTTGCAGGTCGTAGTCGTAGGAAACGGTTTGAGTGGGGTTCATGGTCGGTGTCATCTCATGAGCGAGCTGGACGGAAGCGGGTCAGCACCGGGCCGAGGGGCTATCGGGGAGATCCAGTGTGTCGGCTGCGTCGGTGTTTGTCGAGCCAGGCCACGATTTCACATGACAACCATACGGTGAAAAACGCAAACAGGATGTCACTGAAAAAATGCCCGCCTTGCAGGATGCGACCCAAGCCGATTGCACCACCGGCCATCATGCCGATCAACAACCAGCGACGCCGCCACAGCGGGCCGCAAGTCAGGCCCAGGCTCATCAGCCAGAAACCGGTCGCGGCGTGGCTGCTGACAAAGCTGCGATTGCGTTCGGGGGTGATGCCAGTCACGAAGGGGCCTTGGTAGGCTTGGGCACCACCAAATTCAAGCACCTGTACCGGGCGTGGACGCCCCATCTGGTTCTTGAAAATGCCTTCGATGATCAAGCCTGGACCCAGCAGGCCGCAGACCACTGCAACCGTGGCCAAGTGACGCCACGAACCACGTGCGCGCAGTGCCAGGCTGTGTTCACCTTGCTTGTCGAAATGGCGTGCCAGCAGCGGGGCCAGCAGGGCATACACCGCCAGCGCGATGACCAGGGCCCGACCAATCCAGGGTGTCCAGTCATACAGGGCCAGCACCACGGGGTGGCTGCGGTGGATGAAACCGCGCGCCGCATCGTAGTACCGAACGGAAATCAGCAGATCCAGCCCAGGAAACTTTGTAAAGATGGCCGTCGAGAAAAAAAACACCGCCCAGACGAGGTGGTTGAGTCGATGCAGGCTCTCCTCGTCGTGCGTGTCTCCCTCGGCAGATTTGCGTCGTGTCCGGGTCATTTTTGAGCAGAAACGGGCGGGGTCGCGTTACCTTGTGAACCATAGCCAAGGAAACCACGCAGGAAGAAGGCGTGCAACTCGATGGCACGATCCGGTCCCACCGGCACGCGGGTCGAGGACATCAACCGGACCGTGGCAAAGCGGCTGGTGATCTCGGTGGGCGTGCGCTTGCTGGTGATCAGCAGCACATCGGCCGCACCCACCTGGTTGGGCAGGCTGTGTGTGATTTCATAATGGTTGTTGCGCGTGCCACGGGGGTTCCAGTACAGCGTGCGAATGCCGTGCTCACGCCATTGGTAAGCCGCATGGGTGATCAGCAGGCGCTGGTCAGTCAAGATGGGCAGACCACTGGTGGTGGGATCCTTGATGGCGGGGGTGAGCTGCCGGAAGGCTGTGTCCCAGCCCCGCATGCGCACCAGCACATCAAGCTTGGATGGCAGCGTCGGACCCACGATGTCACGCAGATGCAGCACGACCGAGGTCAACGCCAGGTTGCTCACCAGCACCGCCATCAGCCACAGATTGGGCCGTGCGTCGGCCATGCGCAACAACGGCGGACTCAGGCGCGCGGCAATCAGCATCGTGAAACCCACCATCGACGGTGCGGCCCAATTGACGTGGGCATCGGCGTAGAAAGCTTGCACCAGCGCAATGAACTGCAGCGGCAGGCTCAAGGCCCACAGAAAACGGTAACTCGACTCCGATGCCAGATAGTAGGGCGAACTGCGCGCGGCGACCTTGCGGGGGGACGGCACTTCGTCAGGCATCACGGACGGACGGGTGCCGTCCAGGACGCTGGTGGGTGCCCATTGACTGGCCGGCACAGACACCATCTGGCTGTCACTGGCATCTGGCTGATTGCGACGACGACGCAACCACAACCCGGCCAGAACGGCAACCGGACCGAGCATCAGGATCTGGCCCGCGGCAAAGGTCAGCAGTGGCTTCAAACCACCCTGTCGCGAGGACTGAGTGGTGAGTTCAGCAGTATGGTGGAGGGTTGGAAAACCGTTGTCGGCGTTCCACCACAGGTTGGGTGCCAGCAGCGCAATGGCGATGGCAACGGTGACCCAGGGGCCCACGCGCAAGATGCCGCGACGTTGACCATGAATGCCCCACAACGCCCAGATGGCGGTGATGGCGAACGCTGCCATGGTGTACTTGCTCATCAGACCCAGACCACACACCACGCCCAGCGCCACCCAGTAGCCGATGCGATCGGTGACCTGGGCGCGCCACAGCATCCACCCAGCCAGGGTCCAGCACAGGATGAGCGGGGCATCGGTGCTGGCGAACAGCCCCAACAGCCCGACGGTTGGAATGGTGGCAAACATCGCGGCCGCAACCACGCCTGTGCGTACACCGCTGCTGGTGGGCCACAAGGCGCGCGCGAAACCGACCATGCTCAGGGCTGTGAGCGGGTAGAGCAGCATCGTCAGCAGCTTGACGCCCACGACCCCGTTGCCGAACAGTTGAGTGCTCAACCAGATCAGACCCGCGATCATGGGTGGCTTGGAGTAGTAGCCCCAAGCCGGATCTTGCGCCCAGTCCCAGTACTGAGCCTCGTCAAAGAACAAGGTGATGCCTGAAAACTGCACCGCCCAGATGCGGTAGATGAACAGCGCTGCCAGAAAGGCCAGCAGCACCACCGAAGGCCAGCCCCACAGGCGCGGCCAGCGCGATGCGGGACGAGTGGAGACGAGGCGACGCGAAGGCGTGCGAGAGGTGTTGATGCTCATGGGATCACTTCTGACGGTGCCAGGCCTGATTGGTATCCAGGGGCGCTGCTTGGCTGGTGTGGTAGGGCGCAATCTCGCCACGGTTGTAGTAGATGCGGATCAGCAGTTCTGCGATCACGCCGGTGGTCAGGAACTGCAGGCCGCCGAGCACGCAAAAGAAGCCCAACCACAGCAAAGGCCGACCCCCAATGTGTTCGCCACTGAACTTCAAGGCGGCCAGGTAAGCCAGGATCATGCCGCCGATCAGGGTCACACCCAGACCGACCCCGCCGAAGAAGTGCCCAGGGCGACCTGCAAAGCGCAGGAAGAAGTTGACCGACAGCAGGTCAAGCACCACGCGCAACGTGCGTGAAATGCCGTATTTGGACTCGCCAAGGGTGCGGGCGTGGTGGCTGACCGGCTCTTCCGCCATACGTGCGGGCGAGGTGACGGTGGCCATCCACGCCGGGATGAAGCGGTGCATCTCGCCATACAGGCTCACACGCTTGAGGACCGTGGCGCGGTACGCCTTGAGACTGCAGCCCAGATCCTTGAATTCAAGTTGCGTGATCTTGCGGATGATGCGGTTGGCAATTTTGGAGGGCACCTTGCGCAGCCACAGACCGTCCTGGCGGTTCTGTCGCCAGCCTGCCACCAGGTCAAGATCTTCCTTGAGCAGGCGGGCCACGAGCTTGGGGATGTCCTTGGGGTCGTTCTGCAGGTCGCCGTCCAGTGTGACGATGACATCACCGCGCGAGGCGTCGATGCCGGCCTGCATGGCGGCGGTCTGGCGGAAGTTGCGCCACAGATGCACAGGGCGCACGTGCGGGCCGCGCAGGCGGGCCTGCTCATCGAGCTTTTCACGGGTGCCGTCGCGGCTGCCATCGTTGACGATCAGCAGCTCCCATTCAAATGGGTAGTTGTCCAGAGCCTGGTGTACTGCCGTGACGAAGGGCTCAACGTTATCGACTTCGTTGTACATCGGCACGACGATGGACAGGCGGTGCGGGGGGACATCTTTCAAAACGTCGGCCAAGGCGGCGGTCACGGTGTTCATGGTGCGATTTTCCAGCATAAGGGGGCGTTCAACTTACAGGGTTTGACGCGGGGGGCGTTTTTGCTGAGTCGTTGGATCAGATGAGAGGTGACCAAGCAGCCAGGCCACAGCACCGGCCAAGACAGCGCACAGTAGAAAGCAAACGTGCAAGGCGAGGGCGGCACTCACAGCCAGGGCCAAGGCGGGCGATTGCGTACTCAGGTGCGCGGCCATACCGGCCCAGACACCTGCTTCGTAGGTGCCGAAACCCGCCGGGCCTTGCAGAGGCACCACGGCAGCCAATTCACCACCCAGCGCACCCGACCAGGCGGTGCCCCAGTTGCTGCCGCTGATGGCTGACAGCAGGCAGGCACCGGCCGCCAGCTTCACGCTCCAGTTGGCCAGTGTGAGCAGCCAGGCCATGGGGCGATGGTGCGCGGGCTCCAGCAGCGCATGGCGCAGGCGTTGCAGGACGTGGCTCATTTTGTTGGACTGGTTGGTGCTGGCTGCGGGTTTCGGGGTGTGTGCTTCAGGGTGTTGGCCATACCAACGACGCAAGCCCCAACTGACAATCCACCAGCCCAGCACCATGGCTGTCAGTGCGGTGCCGCGCCACAGCAGGGCCACGCCGGGCCACAGCAGCACACCCAAGGTGATCAGCACGATCAGGTCTTGCACCCGCATCCACAACAGGCAGGCCACGGCACGCGCCAGCGGCAGGTTCAGTTCACGCGAGGCCAGCCAGGGAAAACTCAATTCGCCCGCCCGCATGGGCAGCAAGTTGACCGCCGCGTTGTGCATCAGGATGACCCGCAGCGCATCGGTGCGCAGGCCCAGCCAGCGTCGGGGTGCCCGGTTGTGGTCGTCCAGGGCCAGCACCACCTGCAGGCGGGCCGAGCGCAGGCCATAGCTCAGCAGCAAACCGCCCAAGGTCAGCGTCCAGATGCCAATGCTGGGGCGCGTGATGGCCTCACGCACCTCGGAAAACGGAGTGCGGCTCAGCAGCCAGGCGAGCAGCGTCAGGCCCACGGTCCAGGCCACGATCATCTTGATGGGGGCTTTGGATGTGGGGGTGGGGCGCTGCGGTGAGAGCGGGCTTTGAGGCGGCACGTGGACGGGGTGGTTCAAATTAACCTTCTATTGTCTCGCATCTCAACGTCAGCGGGAGGTGACGTTGAGATGCGGCAAAGCCGTCAACAGGGTGGACAATTTCGCCTTGGCATTTCCATTTCAGATTTTTCAATTCACAGACATCCACCACAAGGAAGCGTGAGCATGACGACCCCCTTTGCAACCTGTGACCTGTGCGACGAGCACAAGAATGACACCGACGGCGCTTTCCGTGTGTTGCCCCCGGTGTTCAAGGATTACGGCCAGCGCATCAAGTTCAGCGGCCCGGTCAGCACCGTGAAGTGCTTTGAAGACAACACCCTGGTGAAGGCTGCAGTCGACTCTCCGGGCAATGGTCGTGTGCTGGTGGTCGATGGCGGCGCCTCGCTGCGCCGTGCCCTGGTGGGCGGCAACCTGGGCAAGGCGGCCGCCAAGAACGGCTGGGCGGGCGTGATCGTGGACGGCTGCGTGCGCGACTCGGCCGAGCTGGCGGCGTGCGACGTCGGTATCCGCGCCCTGGGCCTGATGCCCCTGCCCACCGAAAAGCGCAACGAAGGTCAGACCGATGTGGCCGTTCAGATCCAGGGCGTGTGGGTGCGCCCCGGTGACTGGCTGTATGCCGACGAAGACGGCATCGTGATCATGGACAAGCCCAAGGCCTGAGCCAGCGCCCGACCTGTCAGGCCATCAACGCCAGCACGCGGTCCAGGCCGCCGTCGTTGATGGCCACCATGGCCTGCTCGCGCACCTTGGGCTTGGCGTGATACGCCACGCTCAGGCCCGCCACGCCCATCATCAGCAGGTCGTTGGCACCATCCCCGACGGCAATCGACTGGCGAGGGTCGCAGCCAATGCGCTCGCACAGCCGCAGCAGGTGCTGCTTCTTGGCCTCGCCGTCCACGATGTCACCCAGCACACGCCCGGTCAGCAGGCCGCCTTCGATCTCCAGCGTGTTCGAGTGTGCTTCGTGCATGCCCAGGCGTTCGCGCACGCGGTCGGCAAAGAAAGTGAAGCCGCCCGACACCAGCAGCGTCTGCAAGCCGGCGGCCTTGGCCGCGTTGATCAACTCGGGCGCGCCGGGGTTGATCTTGAGGCGCTGGTCATAGACCTCTTGCAGGGACTCGGCCGGCACGCCCTGCAGCAGAGCCACGCGGCGGCGCAGGCTGTCCTTGAAGTCGGTGATCTCACCCCGCATCGCGGCTTCGGTGATGGCCGCGACCTCGGCCTTCTTGCCCACCGCGTCGGCAATCTCGTCGATGCACTCGATGCTGATCAGCGTCGAGTCCATGTCAAAGGCAATCGCCTTGAAATCACCCAGACGCAGTGGCGGCACAAAGTGCTGAATGACGAGGCCAGGGGCAAATTCTTGAGCAGACATGGATGGGCGAAGGCGAAAGTGCCAGTCAAAAAGGACAACGCGCGATTATCCCAGTTTGAGATAATCCCGCACCATGCTGCGAATCACCGAACTGCGTCTGCCCCTCAACCATGCCGAAGACGCCTTGCGTCCGGCCGTGGTGGCCAGACTGGGCATCCCCGACGCCCAACTCCTGAACCTCACCGTTTTCAAGCGCAGCTACGACGCCCGCAAGAAATCGGCCATCGTCCTGATCTACACGATCGACTGCGAATTGGCCACGCCAGAGCTGGAAGCCAGCCTGTACGAGCGCTTCGCGGCCGATCCGCACGTTCGCCCCACACCCGACACCTCCTACCAGTTCGTGGGCCACGCCCCGGCTGACTTCCGCGCGCCCGATGACCTGCGCCCTGTGGTGGTCGGCTTCGGCCCCTGCGGCATCTTCGCCGCGCTGATCCTGGCCCAGATGGGCCTGCGCCCCATCGTGCTGGAGCGCGGCAAGGAAGTGCGCGAGCGCACCAAGGACACCTGGGGCCTGTGGCGCAAGAGCGTGCTCAACCCCGAGTCCAATGTGCAGTTTGGCGAAGGCGGGGCGGGCACCTTCTCCGACGGCAAGCTCTGGAGCCAGATCAGCGACCCTCGTCACCTGACCCGCAAGGTGCTCACCGAGTTCGTGAAGTCCGGCGCGCCCGAAGAGATCCTGTACGTCAGCAAGCCTCACATTGGCACCTTCCGCCTGGTCAGCATGGTCGAGAAGATCCGTGCCGAGATCGTGGCCCTGGGGGGCGAAGTTCGTTTCGAGCACCACGTCACCGACGTCCTGATCGAGGACGGTCACATCCGCGGTGTGACCCTGCAAAACGGCGAGCAACTCCGTGCCGACCATGTGGTGCTGGCGCTGGGCCACAGCGCCCGCGACACCTTCACGATGCTGCACGAGCGCGGTGTGTACATGGAGGCCAAGCCCTTCTCCATCGGTTACCGCATCGAGCACCCGCAAAGCCTCATCGACAAGGCCCGCTTTGGCCCGAACGCCGGCAACCCCATCCTGGGCGCGGCCGACTACAAGCTGGTGCACCATGCCAGCAATGGGCGCGCGGTGTACAGCTTCTGCATGTGCCCAGGCGGCACCGTGGTCGCCGCCACGTCCGAGCCCAACCGCGTGGTCACCAACGGCATGAGCCAGTACTCGCGCAACGAGCGCAATGCCAACGCAGGCATCGTGGTGGGCATCTCGCCGCAAGACTATCGCCAGGACGGCCAAACGGAAGGCCCCGTCAGCCCGCTCGACGGCATGGCCTTCCAGCGCTTCTGGGAGTCGCGCGCTTACGAGCTGGGTGGCGGGGACTACATTGCCCCCGCGCAACTGGTGGGCGATTTCATCAAGGGCCAGCGCAGCAAGGTGCTTGGCAACGTGGAGCCCTCGTACAAGCCCGGCGTGAACCTGACGGACCTGGCCCAGCCTGGCCTCGGCAGCCTGCCCGATTACTGTCTCAACGCCATCCGTGAGGCCTTGCCCGCGTTTGACAAGCAGATCAAGGGCTTTTCGATGAAGGACGCCGTGCTGACCGGCGTGGAGACCCGCACGTCGTCACCGCTGCGCATCACACGGGGTCGTGATTATCAAAGCCTGAACGTCAAGGGCCTGTACCCCGCCGGTGAAGGCGCGGGTTACGCCGGCGGCATCATGTCCGCCGGGGTCGATGGCATCGAGGTGGCCGAAGCCGTGGGTGCCAGCATTCTGGGTGTGAAGGCACCGGGACAACCGCGCTGAGTTTTGGGGTGCCCACCGACCGATGGGCACGCTGGCATCACGCCTGCCAGATCACCAGGCTGCCTTGAACAGGTTGGCCGTTTTCGACGCGCAGCACGGTGGGATGCACTTCTCGCACGACAAAGCCGTTCTGCTGTGCGAGTTTGTCCAGATAGGCGCGTGACTGACTGTAGCGGCCGGTTGAGTTCAGGCGGAAGTCTTCCGTGACAGGCGACTGATCGCTGGTGTCCAGATTCTCGATGGAAAACGCCAGCAGCCCTTGTGGATGCAGAAGACGTTTCACTTCCTTGACCGTCTCGTCCAGTTGCCCGATGTAGATGAACACATCCGCAGCAACGACCAGGTCAAAACTGTGGGCGGCCTCTTGCTGCATCATGTGCACCACGTCATCCTGGACCAGGCGCTGGTACACCTGTCGTGCCTGGGCGCGCTCCAACATGCGGCCAGACAGATCGACGCCGACCAACTGCGCCACGAGTGGTGCCAGGGCCACGCCGACGAGGCCGGTTCCGCAGCCGAGGTCCAGTGCGTTCCAGTCGGTTTTGTCTGTGCCGGCACAGACTTGCAGCAGCTGTGCGAGCTGGTTCGGCACGTCATAGGCCAAGGTGCCGGTCAGGTGCTGATCAAACTCATCTGCATACACGTCAAAGGTGCGGCTGACATAGTCAGCAGGTGCCTTGGTCGTTTGTTGCCCGGTCAACATGGCGATCAGGTGCTGTGCGTGGCCATCGTTCGGGGTCAGGCTCAGACGGCGTTGGTACAGGGCTACCGCCTCTTTGACCTTGCCCTGCAGTCGCAGCACATCGGCCATGTTGTCCATGCACTCCAGTGAGTCTGGCTTGACTTGCAGGGCATGCTGATAACAAGCTTCGGCAAAGGCCAGGTTGTTCAGGGAGCGGTGCGTGCTGCCCAGGTTGTTGAATGCCTCCCAGTCCATCGGCGACAGCTTGGCCGCCATCTGCATCGCCGTGATGGCTTCCTGGGCACGTCCTTGTTGCTTGATGGCCGCACCCAACAGCTTCCATCCGAAACCATCTTGCGGGTAACGAGTCGTGAGATCGCGGCTGGACTTTTCTGCCTCGGCCAACTTCCCTTGCTGATAAAACGTCAGGGCGATCTGGCGTTCGAGGTCATTGGCCAGAGCCGGCTGTGCCGCTGCCTGTGGGCGCGAGAAGACATGAGATGACGTGGGCATGGGCGGCTCTTTGGAGGCGGTGGTAACCGTGGCAGTGTAGTAGGGGATCATTTGTGCTGAGCCCCTCATCTGAGCGAATGAAATTCCCTCAGGGTTTGAGCGGCTGCCCCAGTTGCCGCAACAGGTCCCGCACATACTGCGCCCGGTCCTTCGGGTCCGACAGCGCCTTCTCGATGCGCAGCTTGTCATTGCCCGCCAGCTTGATCTGCTTGTTCTTTTGCACCAGCTCGATGATGCGCAGTGGCTCTACCGGTGGGTTGGAGCGGAAGGTGATGTTGATGATGCCCGGCGCGGCATCGATCTTGATCACGCCATAGGGCTTGGACTGCACGCGCAGCTTGTGCGTGTCGAACAGCGCCTGCGCTTGTGGCGGCAGCTTGCCGAAGCGGTCCACGATCTCTTCCAACATGGTGTCGATCTTGTCGAGCGCGTCGGCCGTGGCCAGGCGCTTGTACAGGCTCAGGCGCACATGCACGTCGCCGCAATAGGCATCGGGCAGCAGGGCGGGGGCGTGCAGGTTCACATCGGTGTTGCTGCCAAACAGGCCCAGCGGCGACAACAGGTCCGGCTCCTTGCCCGACTTGAGCGATCGCACCGCTTCGCCCAGCATCTCGTTGTAGAGCTGGAAGCCGACCTCCATCATGTTGCCGCTCTGGTTGTCGCCCAGCACCTCGCCGGCACCGCGAATTTCCAGGTCGTGCATGGCCAGATAGAAGCCCGAGCCCAGCTCTTCCATGTTCTGGATCGCGTCCAGACGCTGGGCCGCCTGCTTGGTCAAGCCCTCCACATCGGGCACCAGCAGGTAGGCATAGGCCTGATGGTGCGAGCGCCCCACGCGGCCGCGCAGCTGGTGCAACTGCGCCAGACCGAACTTGTCAGCACGCGCCATGATGATGGTGTTGGCGCTCGGCACGTCAATGCCAGTCTCGATGATGGTCGAGCACAGCAGCACGTTGTGGCGCTGCGCCACGAAGTCGCGCATCACCCGCTCCAGCTCGCGCTCGGGCATCTGCCCGTGGGCAATGCCGATGCGGGCCTCTGGTACCAACTCGGCCAGCTTGTCGCGCCGGTTCTCGATGGTCTCGACTTCGTTGTGCAGGAAATAGACCTGACCGCCGCGCTTCAACTCGCGCAAGATGGCCTCGCGGATCACGCCACTGCTCTCGCTGCGCACAAAGGTCTTGATGGCCAGACGGCGTTGCGGTGCCGTGGCGATCACGCTCAGGTCGCGCAGGCCTTCCATGGCCATGCCCAGCGTCCGTGGAATCGGCGTGGCCGTCAGCGTCAGCACGTCGATGTCGGCACGCAGGGCCTTGACGGCCTCCTTGTGGCGCACGCCAAAACGGTGCTCTTCGTCGATGATCAGCAAGCCCAGGCGCTTGAACTTCACCGTGTCGCTCAACAGCTTGTGGGTGCCCACCACGATGTCGATGGTGCCGTCTTCCAGCCCCTGCATCGCTGCCTTGATCTCCTTGGCCGAGCGGAAGCGCGACATCTCCGCCACCTTCACAGGCCACTGCGCAAAGCGGTCGGAGATGCTCTGGTAATGCTGCTCGGCCAGCAGCGTGGTGGGTGCCAGCAGCACGACCTGCTTGCCCCCTGTCACAGCCACAAACGCCGCGCGCAAGGCCACCTCGGTCTTTCCGAACCCCACGTCACCGCAGACCAGGCGGTCCATCGGGCGCGGGCTGATCATGTCCTGGATCAC
>JAGOKC010000095.1 GCA_017994835.1 Aquabacterium sp.
ATGAAGCCGCCGCCCGCGTTGGCGGAGAAGCCTTCCAGCGCCTGCTCGATCTGCGTGAGCGACACCCCGATCTGGGCCATGCGGGTGGGATCAGGCTCGACGCGCAACTGCCGCACCTCCCCGCCGATGGGGATCACCTGAGCAACGCCAGGAATGGCCAGCAAGCGCGGCCGCAACACGAAGTCCGCATACTCGCGCGCCTGCATGGGGGTTGCACTTGGGGCGGTGCCTTTCGCTTTGGACAGCGGCAGCGCAATCAACATGACCTCGCCCATGATGGACGAGACCGGCCCCATGCCCGGCGTGACGCCTTGCGGCAGCTGCTCACGCAATTGCACCAGGCGCTCGCTCACGAGCTGGCGGTTGCGGTAGATGTCGGTACCCCAGTCAAACTCGGCATAGACCACCGACAGGCCCACGCCCGAGGTGGAGCGCACGCGCGTCACGCCCGGCATGCCGTTGAGTGCGGTCTCGATGGGGAAGCTGACGAGTTGCTCGACCTCCTCGGGGGCCATGCCGCCGGCTTCGGTCATCACCGTGACCACGGGTTTGTTGAGATCAGGGAAGACATCCACCGGCGTGCGCCACGCCGTCATGGCCCCATAGATCAGGAGCAGCGCGGCGAAGGCCAGCACAAAGGGTCGGTTGTTCAGGCTGTGTCGGACGATCCAATTGAACATGCTGGCTCCGATCAGCGAATCTGCGCCACCAGGGCGGCACCTTGCACCACCACGCGGTTGTCCGCAGACAGGCCCTGGGTCACGAGCACGCGCTGGTTGTCGAGTGCTTGCACGCGCACCGGCTGGGGCACGTAGCGTTCGGCCGAGGTCTTGATCCACACCACCGGCTCGTTGGCGGGGTTGCGCACCACGGCCTCGGCGGGCAGCACGATGCCCTGACGGCGCTCGCTCAGGCTGGCGACCACGGTCACGGTTTGCCCCAGCGCCAAAAGGGTCGCGCCTGGCGCAGACTGCACGCGGAAGGTGATGGGCAGCACGCCGTCGCGCAGGACCCGCGCGGCACCGAGCGGCTTGAGCGTCACGCCCTGCACGCCTTGCAGCGTCGCCGAGCTCAGGCGCGTGCTCAGGCTGACATCGGCCGTGGTGGCCTCCACCAGCCATTGCGAGGGGTTCACCACCTCGGCCAGCACCTGCTGGCTGTCCACGATCTGGCCGGCCTTCAGCTCGGTCCGCGCCAGCACCCCGCTCACGGGTGCGTGCAAGGGTTCACGCGCGTTCAGGCTGCTGGCGATGCTGCGTTCGCGCTGCGCCAGTGAGGCCGCTTCGATGCGCGCCGCATCAATGTCCTTGCGCGGCACCGTGCCTTCCAGCGATTGCAATCTTTGCAGACGCTGATCGGCCAGCTCGCGGGCGGCACGCAGTTCACTGCGCTGCGACTGCTGCGCGGCCAGCGCGTAGGGATCAGCGTGGTGACGCACCCAGGCCAGCACCTCACCCTGTTTCACGGCTTGCCCCGCCACAGGCAAGCCACGCGGGCCCGGCTCAATGCGACCGCCATGCACCGACTGGATCAAGCCACTCGCGTTCGGATCGGCCACCACCCGTGCGGGCAGCTCAACCGTGACCGAGGCCTCGCTCATCGGGGCCAGCACCGTGCGCAAACCCATGCGACGCTGCGCCAGCTTCGGGATGTGCACACTGCCATCGGGCAATCTGGCCAGCCCACTGGTGTTGGGTACGGTTGTGGTGTCCAGGTGCTCGCCATTCGGGCCATGCGCCCCCGGGCCTGCCCAGGCACACGAGACGGCCATCAGGGACAGCGCCAAGGCGGCGCGTCGCATGCGCTGCCGGGCGTGCGGCGTCAGTGTCAGGATGCCCTTCATGCTTGTGCTCCCTTGCCTGGCTTGCGAACCCACACGACCGCCAGCGCGGCCACGACCAACCCCAGGGCAGACCAGATCAACCACCGAAGCCAGCGGGGCCAGGCGTGATCACCGTGATCGTCATGCGCGTCGCCTGCGTGATCGTGTCCGTGTGCCGATTCACTAGAAACCGCCGAACCCACCTTCAGCACCGCGTCCAGCAGGTCGCTGTCTTCACCGGCCGTCACCGTGATGACCAGGGCGTGCTCGCCCGGCTGACTCAGCAGCTTGAGCAAGGCCGCGTCGTCCACGGCGTAGTCGCCCAGATCGGCATGAAAGCGGGCCTGCGCCGTCACCGCACCCGACGCCACCTCCACCATGGCCTTGAGCACCGGCTCGTTGGTTTCGAAGCGGTCAATGAGCAGGGACAGCTCACCGCCTTGCAGGCGGCCGACCACTTCGAACAGTTCCGTTTGGGCCTCGAAGCGAGGTGCCGAATCTGCGGAAGGGCCAGACGATGCCGAAGGCGTGTCCAGATGCTCGCCATTGGGGCCGTGGGCACCCGGCCCCGCCCAGACAGGGCTCAGCGTGAACGAGACGATCCAAGCCAAGACGCAGAGCGCATCTCGCCAGTTCAGAAATGCAGGGAATGAGAAGGATGGGTAGGTCATGGCATGAGCCCTTGTGCGTGTTGAAGCCGCGCCCAGGCTTGGGCCAGGGCGGCTTGTTGTCGGGCGGCGGCGGCCTCGGCCTGCGCCGCAGCGCTCAAGGCGCGCAGCAGGTCGGGCAGCGAGGTTTCACCGACAGAGAATGAGCGTTGCAGCCATTGGCCGCGCTGCCTCAACAAGCGGGCGCGCGCCTGCTCGGTCGTGGCTTGTGCCTGGGTGTTGGCCCAGTGGGCTTGCGCCAGTTCAAGTTGGGCACTCAGCTGTCGGCGTGTTTGCGCCTGCTCGGCCAGCGCGGTGTCTTGCTCGGCCAGCGCCGCTGCCAATGGAGGTTGCAAGTGCGTTGCCGTGCCGAACGGGAGCTTGAGGGACAAAGCCACGCTGTTCTGCGCCCCGCCCAGGTTGGCACGCTCCTGCCGCCAGGACACACCCAGTTCGGGTGCCGCACCGGCCAGTTGAGATGCGGAGGCGACCCGCGCCCGAGCGCGCTCCACGACCAGGCTGGCAAGCTGGGCCTCGGGGTGCGCGGCCAGATCACCCATCGCAGCCGGGGCCACCCCGGCGATGGCAAGCGGCTCCGCCAAGGGGAGCACAGACAAGCCGGTCAAGGTCTGCCACGCACTCATGTCTGCCTGCAGGCTCCAGCGCGCTTGCGCCGTTTGCGCTTCCCACCCCAGCAGCTCGGCGCGGGCGGCCAGTTCATCAGCCGGGGCCAGATCGCCGGCTCGCACGCGTCGCGCCACATCCTCAGCCAGTTTGGCCAGCAACTGCTGCTGTGCGTTCACCTGAACGAGATCGGCTTGTGCCAGGCGCACACGTGCAGCCGCTTCACGCACTTGCCCTGCCACCCGCCAGAGCGCCACCTGTTGACTGGCGTGAGCCCAGGCCGCCTCTGCTGCGGCGCTGGCCTGACTGCGGGCGCGCTGGTCCCAGCGCCACAAAGGCAGGCTCACGCCCAACTCGGTTTCACGCTCGCCCCGGGTGGCTGCGCTCACGCCTTCGCGTTGTGCCACATTCAGAGAAGGGGGTGCCACCAGCCAGCTCTCGGCCACCTGCCGTTCGGCCTGCGCCACGCGCTGACGGCCTTGGGCCTCGACATGAAGAGGGGAGCGTACCCACGCAGCGTCAAGCGCTTGCGTCCATGACACGGGCACAGGCGCGAAGGTTTCGGCGCTGCCCCGTGAGGGGGGCATTTCAAGGGGCTGAGCGAGAACAGCACAACACAGCGTGCTGGCGACCGCAAGGGCCGCCGCACGCCATGGCACAAACCATGGTGAGGGTTTCACGATTTTTCTGACGAAAGGGTGTCATGCCCACACGGCCCACAAGCCTGTCAAAGCACGACACACATCAATGGATCACCCGCGCGCCATGGACCCATGGCGGCACCGGCATCGGCATCGGATGTCAGAAAAAAGTTCGAGGGGGGCGCTCCAAGCCGCTCAGACAAGGCTGCGGTGCCTCCTGGCGTGCAAGCTCCGTCAGCGGATCTCGGCCCACAGCCAGGAAGACCGGCGTGGGCGTGGGCCACACTGCCATGGCAAACACGCATGCGTCGCACATCAAATGCTGAACCCCCGCCTGCGCATCCGTCTCCTGGCTGACCTGCCCATCATCATCGTGGTGATGAACTTCGGCTGCCAAGTGCATGACAGCGTGGGACGACGCCGTCTCATCGGCCAGCATGACCTCGACACCGGCAAACGCCAGCGACTGCCAGAACAGGCAGAAAGTCAGCATGAAGGACAGGCACCGGCGGAGCATGCGCGAAGTCTATTACAGACTCGCCGGGCACGCAGGCTGTGCCATCAAAAAACCCGCATGGCGGCACTCCTGCACGCAGACACCCCTGCACGCCTGGCCGCCTGCAGGTATGCTCGCGAACAATTTTGGGAAGCGCGAAAGCGGTCCACGGGTGGACAAAATTCAGCGGGCACTTCATCTCTGTTCAGAAAGACCTCCATGTTCAAGACACTTCGTGGGCAACTGACGCTACTCGTGCTGCTCGGCGTCTTTGCGGCCCTGGTCCCGACCATGCTGCTCTTGCAGCAGAACATCAGCGCAGCGGCCTTTGCGGCCCGGGAGGCTGAGGGCATAGTGCCGGTGCGGCAAGTGAACGAAATGATCCGCTTGGTGCAACAGCACCGAGGCATGTCAGCGGTCTGGCTGGGCGGTGACGAGGCCATGGCCGGTGCGCGGGCGAAAAAGGCCGAAGAAGTGCAGGCTGCCGTCGCGGCTTTTCAGGCCTCGGTGCTGGCCGACGACGCAGAGACAACGGCCTTGGGCAAAGACTGGGCCGCACGACGTGGCGAATGGGACGAACTGCTCGCTGCTGTCCAGGGCAAGCAGATCCAGGGCCCCGAGTCCTCGGCCAGGCACACAGCACTGATCGGCAATTTGCTGCGCACGCTCGGCCGCGTTTCGGACCAATGGGGCATCAGTTTTGATCCGTCGTCGCAAACCTATTTCATGGGCCTGGCGGTGACACGCGAAACGCCCGCTTTCATCGAGTTGATGGGGCAAACACGGGCCAGAGGTGCCAACCTGTTGAGCACCAAGGCGGCACTCGATCCCGCCGCCAAGGCGCGCTTTGAAGGGCTGCAAACGCAAATGCGCTCGGCATTCGATGACGCCAGCACGCTGTACCAGAATGTGGCCGATGCGGGGGAGATCAACGGCCCCAGCAAGACCACACTGGATGCCGCCGTGACGCAACTGCGCGACCTGGGCGAGCGTGGCATTCGCCTGGCACAGGACAAGGTGGTGGCACCCGAGGTTCCGGACTATCCGCCGGCCCAGTACTTCCGTGAAGCCACCGAGGTCATCGACGGCATGTACGTGGCGCTGGTGCAAGTCGAGACCCTCGCATCGCAACAATTGACGCAGGCCGCAGAGCGCACCCGGAACAAGGCCTGGGGTGTGCTGTTGAGCGTGCTGATCCTGGTGGCGGCGCTCGCCTGGATGGGCTGGTACATGGTGCGTCGGGTGCTGGGCGAACTGGGTGCTGAACCGGCCCAACTGAGGCAGATCGCACAAGCCGTGGCCGAGGGCAACCTGGTCAGCCTCAGCGATGAGCGGGCCGCAGATCCCGGCAGCGTCACAGGTGCCTTCCAGGCCATGCGCAGCCAGCTCACTCAAACCGTGCAATCGGTGCGCATGAACGCCGACTCGGTGTCCACCGCCAGCCAACAAATTGCGCAAGGCAACATGGACATGAGCCAGCGCACCGAACAGCATTCCAGCGCCTTGCAAACGACCGCATCGACCATGGCGGAGCTGGACGCCACGGTCAAGAACAACGCGGAGCGGTGCGAGCAGGCTGACCGCCTGGCCCGCGAAGCGGCCGACGTCGCATCACATGGTGGCTCGGCGGTCGGTGCCGTGGTGGAGACCATGGACGGCATCAACGCCAGCTCGCGCCGCATCAGCGACATCATTGGCGTGATCGACGGCATCGCATTCCAGACCAACATCCTGGCCCTGAACGCGGCGGTCGAGGCCGCGCGAGCCGGTGAACAAGGTCGCGGGTTTGCCGTGGTGGCGGGCGAAGTGCGCTTGCTGGCACAGCGCAGCGCCGAGGCCGCGCGCGAGATCAAGAGCCTGATCCAGGCCAGTGTGGAGCGTGTCGATCAGGGGTCCAGGCAAGTTCAGGATGCCGGTCAGACCATGCGGCAGGTCGTTGAGGCCATTGAGCGCGTGTGCGGCATCGTGGCAGAAGTCAATCTGTCAGGTGCCGAGCAGCGCGACGCCGTTCAGCAGGCCGCGCAAGCCATTCAGGAGCTGGATCGAGGCACGCAGCAAAACGCGGCATTGGTGGAGCAAACCGCCGCCGCCGCCGAGAGCCTGCGCCAGCAGGCCTCCGAGTTGGCCCTGGCCATGGCGGTGTTCAAGGTTTGATGCTGCGCATGGCGGGTTTGATCCTCAGCGATTGACGGTGGTCATCGCGCCGAAAGGCGCGGTGAGCCGCGACATGAAGCGCCCCGATCGTTGAACATTCAGGCAGGCTGAAAATGTGTCGTATCCTGAGTGATGCCCGTATGGGCCGCCCCGCTGGCATATCGTTGAATCACTCTCAGGCCTGCTCAGCAAATCGAAATTGAATACTTGGCCCCCATCTCTGTGCTGGACCATCTCAGCGTCAATCCCCTTCATTGCACGCTCGCAATGAATCGCATTTGCAACATCCACTTCCAGCCCATTGACAGGATCTCGCCTCGCAGAAAATCGGACACCCGCGTCACGCCCGCACACCCAAAGTAGTCGCTGCCACCACAGAGATTTGATGCGCGCTGCCCAGAGGATGAGGCCGCGAAAAAAAGGGGCTGAAAATCAGCCCCCCTTCAGGTCCATCAGATTGTCGGGTTGATCACTTCCCGCTTTTGCGACGACGGCTCAAGCCAAGTGCCGCGAGACCAAGACCAACCAGCGCGATACCGGCAGGTTCTGACACATGATTCTGTTGCCCGGTGACGTACTGCAGGTTGTCCAGCAAGAAATAATCGTAGCCATAGGAACTTTGATCGGTCAGACGCACAGACCCAATCAAAGCGCCATCACCATCAATGCCAATAAACCCTGCATAAGGACTGGTTTGCGCAGCCACATTCAGGATCCCCAGCAAGGCGTTGGAGGTATCAAAGACTTCGATGATCCACGGCTGATCTGCAGCACCCCAGTTAAAACCCAACGCAGATACGGCCGACACAAATGAAATGGTCACAGGATCAGGATTTTCCTGGTTGGCCACATACCGGCCAGACGACGCATAACCCCCTGAATAGGTGTTTTCAACGAAAAGATTCTGCGGCGAACTGAAAACAACTGCGCCGTCAAAAGTGCGCGAGGTAAAAGCGCCGAGTGCTTCAGAGTTGAAATCGATGCTGCTTGCGCCAGCAAGCGCTGGATCAGCCGCATTGGTGAAAAAGACGGGGGCAGCATTTGCAGCACCCACAACGGTGAGCGTGAGTGCGGCCGAAATCAAGCATTTCTTCATGACTTTCCTTTCAAGGTCCGATAGAGACAAAGGTCATGATCAAAAGCATGATTCGTGCCATATTTTAAATCGTTGATCCGCCGGCGAAGCAGCGCCCATGCCGCATGGGTGTGTAAAATATTTCGACACCATTTTCTCGGCACTGCTCGCGGGCAAGGAGCCACATCCAGTGGTT